>NZ_JACJEQ010000018.1:0-73081 GCF_014164125.1 Pseudoalteromonas sp. SG44-8
GATTATTTCTTGTATTTTACAACAACAAAAAAACAACAAATATAAATCCCTTGATTTACATTTAGATACAGAGTTAGACTGAAAGTATTAAAAAACTCGAAGGATTTTCTGTCTGCAACTTGTGGGTTTAGGTCCTTTGAATAAGCTGTTAGGCATCAGGAGGTAAAATGCAGAAATCTGATCAAGTGACTTTGTATTTTTTGTCTAACTTAGAGAAATTCCGGATCTTTGTCGAGCTATCAGAACGGCATTGGTCTGAAGAATTAATTAAGTACAACGAATCTGATATAGAAAGCAATGAGTCCGTTTGTTGGGATAGGTACAAGTATCGCAATGATTTAGGCGCGCACTTTCAAAAAGTTTTTCCTCAATACCAGAAACAATCATTTTTGCTCATGTTAGTATCGCTTTTTGAAGACTACCTTAACCAGCTGTGCCACAGCTTTCATTTCGAAAAAGGTTTAAATTGTAATTTAAAAGACTATAGCGGTTTAGGTATTGAGCGAGCAAAAAACTATCTGCGTAAAATAGCCAAAATTGAGGTTCCTACTGGCACTGTCTCTTGGAGCAAAGTCGTCGAAGCAAGAGATATAAGGAATATCATTGCTCACAATGCTGGACACTTAGACGAGGATCTGCATAGTAAGCAACTTAAAATTGTTGCCAAAAGTCTAAATTTAAATTCGCATCAATTTGCTAGAGTCCACCTTGAAGTTACACAAGTGTATGTCTTTGAAATTATTGAAGCTATGACTAATGTGGGTAACGAGCTGTGGCGTAACACGACGAAAAATGCCTAACAAACGCTTCAAGAGGGACAGCCAACGCGTGGCATTTTTATTATGCGTTGGTTTTAGTGGTTACGGTGTTATGCGGAAAGTTAGTAGTAGCGTTGGCTGCCCCTTAAGCGGGCGTTATACGTTTCTAGAGTTTGGTGTAAATTAAATGTCTGATGATGCAATACAACTTGCTACTAAGTTACTTGAAAGCGATGAAGATTATCTAGACAATGTCATCGGACTTTGGCGTATTGGCAATAGAAAATATGAACAATGCTGGGACACAGAATTTCACGTTTTTGGTGTAATTGAGTCGGACACGGATCATTTGCCATTGAAACATGTTAGAGCTAATTGCTCTTCTGAGTTTCTTGCTAAATCAGATAAAGAATTAGCTGAAATTATTGAGCACTATAAAGCTGAAGTAGTAAGTGCCTGTAATAAAATAGTTAGCAGTAAAAACGTATAACAAGCTGTTAAACAAGGACAAAAAACAGTTGGTTTTGCTCCTTCGTCGCTAATTTTAACCAACTATTTTTTGCCTGTTAACAGGGCGTTAGGTGTTTATCGAGTATGGCAGGTGCAGTTATACTAATTCTTGCAGGACAATTATTAATCCTTGGATATTCTATGTTTATTGCAGGTGGTAAAGGTACTATTCATAAAATCCACGCTGGTTGTGTTATAGGTTTATCTGCTTCAATACCAGTGACAATGATTGTATTGTTTCCTGCTATTCATGCTCTTTACGTTATACAAATAGGCATAACAGGATTGACGTTTTTTATTCTTTATAAATACTATGGAAGAAAAAACACCTAACAAGTCAATTCAGTAGGACAAAAAACAGTTGGTTTTGCTCCTGCGTCGCTAATTTTAACCAACTATTTTTTGCCTCTGATTGAGGCGTTATGTTGCATATGGATATCGTCGAGAGAGTCAAAAAAATTAGCTTCGGAATAGTCTTATTAGCATTAGTGATAATGTTATTTTTACTTTTCGGAGATGTTGAATATTACGGGCTTTTAAGTGTTTATGTTTTTCTCACTTTATGGAGCTTAGATAAAGTGTATTTGTGGTATTTCAACTTTGATTTTGGCATTGCTAATCAGCTCAAGATTAAAAAAGATGCGCCTAAAGCAATAAGGTTGTTTGGACTAACATTCGTACTTTTCGTCTTATTCATAGCCATTACCGGTTTATTGCAGCAAACTGCAACATAACAAGAAATTAAACAGGGACAAATGATAGTTGGTTTTTGCTCCTGCGTCGCCATTTTAACCAACTATCATTTGCCCATTAAATGGGCGTTAGGAAGCCAGTGAAGTAATGGAGCTACATTTAATCTATACAGAAACCAATGTTGTGTTGTCAAAAAAACATTATGATGATTGGATGCAAATTCAAAAAGAGTACCCTGATTACAAGGCATCATTAGGGCCTTGGAGTTTGGATGAAATGATTGACTTCCTCAATGAGGAATATAGCAATCTTGTTCCAATAGCCGATATACAAGTAAACGAATTTTACGTTGGTGACAACATTACAAAGGAGCTGTCATGGTCGTAAGACAAGGCATTCCTAACAAGCCAAGTCAGCGGGAATTTTACTCGCTGAAAAACACTCATAAAATCCCCTGCTTGGGGCGTTAGCTGTAAGTCATACTCGGAGTTTATATGTCTATTCAAGAAGTTGATGTTACATTGGAAGAGTTACAGTCATTAGATCAAGATGAAATTCTAAGATTATGTAAACGACCCGTGTATTATGAATTGGAATCTGCTTTTGGGAGCATTGAAGGCTCCGAAGCTGCAAAGTTGTTGTCTGCAACTTGCTCTATGCATTTAAAGCCTGAAAATCCGAAAGCTCCTTTTTCACCAAAGTTTATTATGCAAGACCGAAGAGGGCTTATTGCAAATGATTTTTCTAAAGAGTCTTTGAACTCTCTTTCTCAGTTTTGTTCGTTTGTAACAATACCTGAATTAAAGGCTAGATTAGCGGATATTTCTTGGGTTACAAAAGCTGGAAGTGTTGAACATGCACATATGGCAATAGAGTCATATATTGAATCAGCAAAGCATTTATTAGCTGTAGCTGATTCATGGGTTCATCCTGCAGAACGAATTGAACGAGCCTTAAGATTAAGTTGCATGTTTCGTCGGGATTCGCAACGACCTGATTTGTTTGAAAAATTATCAGGCTTTATTTCATCAGAAATAAACAATAAAAAATTAGATGATTCGCCTTTTTATGCTTTACGTTTATTGAAACTATCGCATGAATGCGGTGTAGGTGATGATGACTGGATTCTTAATACAGCGGAAGAAATAGCTCAAACTCGTTTTGAACTAGGCGACACGAGAACAGCGATAAGTGGGTGGGAATGTGCCTTGAACTCGGCAATTTCAACACGAAATAAAATTAAACAGCAAGAAATTTGGAGAGAAATAGCTGCTTGCCACGTTAAAGATTCTGAATTACAAGATGGTGGGTTGATAGCCGCTAACTGCATACTTAGGGCAATCGATGCTTTGTCGAAAGTTCCTAATACGAGACAAGAAAGACTTGAGCTATATGAGACTATGAGAGATCATCAAGTTGAATCCCTGCATCAACTTCATGAGTTTTCAACTCCACCTCAAGACATTAGCGAAATTGTTCATCAATCCAAAATTGAAGTTCAAGGTAAAGATTTTTTCGATATGCTTTTTAGACTCGGTGTTTTGGTTTCAAGACCTACAGATATTAATAGGCTTAAAGAACAAGCTATTGAACAAATGCAAAATAGTTTTGCATGGATGTTTGGCGGAACGCATATAGATCATGAAGGTATCACCGTTGCTACAGTTCCATCTGGAATGGGTCTTGATGATAAACAAGACGGGCCTGCTACTTGGTCCACTATGATGAAAAATATCGGAATTGATCATCAACTTGCAGTACAAGGGCAAATACGACCTGCTCTAGATGAGCTAATGATACAGCATCATGTTTCAGAGTATGCCTTAGAGAGGATTTTAAAAAATAATCCGTTCATACCTTATGGGCATGAACACTTCTATATAAAGGGTATTACATTTGGCCTTGAAGGTGATTTTCTTAGTGCATGTCACATTCTAATTCCACAGGTTGAGAATTCACTTAGGTATGTTGCGCGGACTCAAGGGGAGGAACCAACAACATTACATGGTGACGGTTCTCAAGAAAGAAGTGGCCTTAAATTTCTATTAGATCATCCTGCTATTATTGAAGCTTTAGGGCAAGATATTGTTGGTAATCTACAGGCTATATTAATAGATAAGATATATGGGGATTTGAGAAATCAAATGTCACATGGGTACATGCCAGCAGGCCATTTTTATGGCATTGCGCCTGTCTTTCTTTGGTGGCTAGTTTTACATATTGTAATGTTGCCTTTAGGTAGCCACTGGAAGCAACACTACAAACCAGAAAATACAGCTAACAAGGCACTTAAACGGAACTAAAACAGTGGGTTACATTTCGCTTCGCTACACATTATAACCCACAATTTTAGTCCGCTTAGTGCGGCGTTATATGCCAGTCATAAAAAGGAGTATTTATGCCTAATTGGTTCATCGAATTCTTTTGTGTTTTAGCTTTATCTAAAAAAACACAGTGGGCATTAATACTTGGTGTGGTTTTTCACTTAGCTATTACCTTATTAGGCGAACATATGGTTGCCAACTTTGAGCTTCAAGGTTCAATGAAAGCACTAGAAGAGGTGTTTGCAAATAAATTTCTTCGTAAATATGACAAAATAGCATTGTTGGCTTTAGTTTCGTTTTGGGTATTGGCTATCAATTTTTATGTAAAAGATAAAAATCGGCTTGTCTAAAAGGCATATAACAAGAACTTCAAACGGAACAAAAACAGTTGGTTAGGTTCCGCTTCGCTTCACATTTTAACCAACAATTTTTGTCCGCTTAAGTGGGCGTTATGTTTCAGGAGAGTCATGGCTGCTTGGCAATTTTCAGTAGTATTAATCCCAGCTTCTTGGGCTGAGGAAAATAGCTATAGCTCATCTGCACTTTATGATGAGGAGGGCTACGATACCGAGTGCGCTTGGAAAAGTAGGCAGCCCGCTTCAGAGTTTAAAACTGTGCTGAGTGAGGTTCTTCCTTCATCAAAATCTTGGAGCGCAAAATTACTGACCTGGGGTAATGAGAAAGAGCATGATATTCAAGTTTGGTTCGAGAGCGAAACAATCGATGGTATACACATTCGGTTAGACCTAAATCAGAATCTAAACGAAATCATTATAAAAGTAGTTAAAGCGGCCAAAACTCTCAGCTGTGTTCTGTTCTTTCCGGAGTTTAGGTCAGTCGTTGAGGCTAATGAGTTTGAGCTAAAAAATGGCATTAAAAAGTCTAATGCGGCTAAGTTCGTAACTAACCCGCAAGAGTTTCTAAATGAAATCAGTAAAAAAACATAACAAAAACAGTCAAGGCGACGCCAAGAAACGGCGCGCTTGCTGTTGGCGTTAGGGGCTTTCGCATGGCAAATAGGGAATATATGAGACTATTATTTATTATCGTACTTTCATTCGGCTTGTTCGGGTGCATGAATCCAGCTGCTACTGGACCTTTGTTCACAGGTTTAATGCCAAGTAATCAAGATAAAGCACTGATCTACTTTTACCGGCCACTAGAACATGATGGAGGTACGGTTTGCTTGAAAGTCTTATTAAACGACATCGAAAAAGGATGCCTTGGTACAACAGGGTTTCTCGGATTCCATGCGAAGGCTGGCGAATACCATATTAAAATAAAGCCAGATGCTTTTCCGGTGCACACACTTTTAGAATTCGACGTGGCGATTTCCCCCAATGATAAGCGTCTTTTTAAAATCACTATCGCAAATTCAAGAGACGTCCCAAAAGATAACAGCGCTTCAAGATATACAGCTGGAGGAACTTGGTTTATAAAGGAATTGCCTTTTAGGTTTGCTGAACAAGAACTTTCTAATTTAAATGAGTCAATTGGCCCCTAACAAACCAATTATTCCGACCTCAACTCGCTGCGCTCGTTTCGGCGGCATATTGGGGCGTTAGAGCTACAAGGAAATTATGAGTAAATTTAAACTATTTTTTGTTCTTTTAATTTTAGGGCTTACTGGCTGTGTTAATCCTCATGTTAAACCTAAATTATCAGCTACGGAATTAACTAATGGCGGCATCGCTTATTTTTCAACTGCTTCAATTGAAGAGTGTACTGTACATAGTGTTTATTTGGCTCTTAAAAAAGAATCTGATGAACAAATATTAAATTTAGCTAAATCGCAGTTTTTTGTAACCAATCGATATGTAGAAAAAGACTTCCCAGAATCGAGAGGCTTGTTTCAAATTGTATCATTGCCTGCCGGATCATATGATTTTTGGTTCGAGCAAAGGCATCCAATGTTAGATGTAGATTATGAAGAAGTTTTATCTCCATTTAAAATTGAAAAAGGTGAAGTAAAATATCTCGGTGAAATACGAGTAGATGGTTGTCTCGATATAGCAGTAAACATCGGAGATCAATATGATAGAGATACAAGTAAACTCAGGTCGCTTTATCCTGATATAGGTCAATTAAAACCATCAAAAGAGCTCATAAAACTCAAGGAGTAATGTAGCTCTAACAAGCTGTTAAACAAGGACAAAAAACAGTTGGTTTTTGCTCCTTCGTCGCTTATTTTAACCAACTATTTTATTGCCTGTTAACAGGGCGTTATATGCACTTGGGCTTCTGATGAATCAGTACTCTGTTGTTAAAATTAAGTCTTTGAATAAAAACTTTAAATATAATGAAGGTAGCTTTGGATCAAGATCTCCTCGTGTTGGTGACATTGCAACAATCGTTGAGGTTTACGACAGTGCATTTGATCTGGAGTGTAGTGACGAAAATGGTTTTACTCTCTGGTTAGAGATATTTGAACCAAGTGACGCTGAATTGGAGTTGGTGTGCATATAACAAGTCAATTATGTTCGCCCAACAAGTTGGGCTGGGACGCGCAAACAGCGCGCGGGCCATATTGTAGCGTTATACGAAGACAGGTTATGGATATTTCTGAATATTACAAAAAGGCTCAAAATATAGAGGCAAGAATTGATGGCGGGATTCCGTCCTTGCGTGCTGCGCTTAATTACGATTCAGATAGTGATCACCCATCATCATGGGTTCCAAAAGTACAGGATGCCTTAATTCAGTTTTTCAAAGAACACCCAAAACACGAGTTGGCCGATGAGATATTGGGACTACACAGTCAAGGAGCTATAATGGAGGTTCGGTCTGACTCTAGCCTTCCAATATGGGTTGTCTATATTTGTCTTGCTGTTGGTTTATTTTTGGGGTGGATGATTTGGGCGTAGTATCGTATAACAAACGCAGTCTGTCGGAACGCCTTTTCGTTCCTTCGTCACTACAAGGCGTCCGCAGCTGCGGGCGTTAGGGTTTTCTCAATGTTCAAGCGTATACCGAAACAATGGAGTGAATATCGGCGACGAAATTGGATAGCCTTAGCCTATTTAATATTTGGTCTTCCGCTCAACTTTGCGATTGCCGCAATTCTAAGTAATTTTATAAGTTCGGCAATCGTTGCTGTTTTAGCTTTTTTACTTTGGGTGTTTTTCTTAGGTAGATTTGCTTTCAAAATTACTCGTTTTCCATGTCCTCGCTGTTCCTTACCGTTTATCGCAAATCAAAATGTTTCATTTGTTAAAAAACGATGTTGTAATAACTGCGGGCTTGGGTTGTATGAAAAGCCCTAACAAGTCGTGAAAGCAGGACAAAAAACAGTTGGCTTTTGCTCCTCCGTCGCTTATTTTAGCCAACAATTTTTTGCCTCTTAACGAGGCGTTAGGGATACATGATAAAGATTGCACTCAACGTTACCATTTCACTTTACTTTCTTGTGTGGCTTTTCATATTTTCCACCGGAGGAGGAACCTATTCTGATTCTAATAAGGAAAGTATCGAGCAGAGTATTCGCTATTATCATAGTATTCGTGATGATTTAAACTTAATGGTAAATTACGTAAACGAATTTAAAGCTGATAAAGCTTTATTTCCTAGCGAATCAGAGCTAATTGGTTGGGTAGAAGCAAACCAACAAATTGAGAACTATGTGAAAAATTTTCACATAGAGTTCTTTCTGGGTGATTACCCATCTCATGTAGTAGATGAGCTTGGATTTCCAGATGAAAATTCATATGTTATTTCGTTGTGGACTGGAGATCAGCATTTATACTATGCATCATGGCTAGAATTAAACAGCGCAGATGTCTCAGTGGAAGAATTTGGTATTGCTCGCTCAAATTCAGGTATACACGTTTTATTTTCTTTATTGTTGCTTCTTGTACTTAATCTATATATACGCAAAACAGAGAAAAGTATGCCTAACAAGAGAATAAATAGTGATTCTCTTTAGTTTGTCATTTTTAGTTGCAAACAGCGCAATAAAACTGCCAAACTAGCTCACACATTATTCAGGCGTTTAGTGCTAAAAAATATGAGTGCTATCGAATATACAAATGATGGATTCAGGCTGTCTCTTGAGCCACTAGAGATTGAGGGGCGAACTAGTTCTATTGCATTTTCTATTGAAATAGAACTTAAAACCAAACCGGATGACAACCCTCTTTCCCAAAGCATGAAATTTAACTATCCTCATGTCTGGATTGAAACGGATGAACTTGATCGGTTTGAGAAAGAATTAAGTCAGATTCAAGAAGCAACACTTAGAGATATGAGTGATTATGTCTTATTTGCAGTACGTGGGTCGGATGCATCCACAGAATTAGAAATAAATCCTAGAGATGAGCGCATGTCGTCAAGCGCAGCAAATATCAACTCCATATTGTTGTTGGCTCCACGGGTCAAGAAGGGGCTGGCTAATACATTTAAAGAGTATCCCAAATGGTGGTGAAAGCACTTATCAAAAGGCTGCACCTGACATTTTTTGCTACGCTCAATTGTGTATGTCGCGTAGCTCAATTTTACACAATTGCTCAACGCTAAAACTGCAGGTGAGCTTGGCGTTAGCACTCAAGGATAGAACTGTGAATTTTTTAAGCTTGGATTCCATTATTGATACCTCACTCAACGATGATTTGTATCTACGAGATGGTTCCTGGAAAATTGTTAAAGGCTTAAATTCAGAAACTGAACAATGGTTAGATTTAGCTGCATTTACAAAAGTATTTACTGACACTCCTGAATTTAAAAATGCTGAATCAGTTTGGGCTTTCGAGATTTTCGAGCGGATTTATCATAAGTTAGGAGAACCCAAGCGTTTGAGTGATTCTTTCCAATTCACTATTGAGTCATTTTTTGAATTTCAGAAATCTACAGAAATACTAGAGTTGTATCTTGTCCCTCAAAATTTAACTTGGGTTTTTTATGCCAATAGAGATAATTGGAAATATGCAATTAAGTGCTAACAAAAATATCATGGTGGGAATTTTACTCGCTGAAAAAGCGCTCCTAAAATCCCCATATGTTAAACGTTATGTGCCTAGGTTGAGTATGAGAGTATTTATAGTTGTTTTTGCTGCGATGATATCCAGTTTTGCTCACTCAAACTCTGAGTTAGATGCCGAAAATGAGGGAGAGGCAGTTGGAATAATATATGGCTACATTAAAAAAGTAGATGTTATAAAGTTCATGTGCGAACGGAAAGCACCTGAAAAAGGAGCGCTACTTTCAGAAGCTATTGATAAATGGAAGACTCTAAATAGTTCTGCGGTTGCTAATTTAACTGACGGGCTAGATAGAACTCCAATAGATATGCGTGAACAGCTATTTGAAATGGCAAAGCAAGTTTCAAGAAATAAGATCATTCTATTTAACAAAATGAGTCAGTCCGAAAAAGAAAATACTTGTGCCTCATTAGCTGAACATTTGAATTCTGATTCTTACAAAAATGAGTACCCAATTGCCTATAAGCTCATGAGTGAATAGGTACATAACAAGCTCCTTAAACATCGCGGCCTGCGGCCGCTGGACTCGCAATAAGTTGCTCGCCGTTTAGGCGTGCGTTCAGGCTGTAGAATTACTCTTTTTAGGAACTGGTTCTACACATTTTACTTGATTGTTTTTTAACCTTGAGCCGAGTTGGTTACTGTGATCTGATAGATATTATTCACCCACGGTAAATTGTTATGGCTCTTTCGTTGGGTAAGGAGTCAAGCCTGACTTATCCTGCCAAAATAAATTCATTCCAATCAATTATGCTGAATAATTTTAGCCTTGCTAATTTATCATCAACCTCCATATCTATAAAACCGTAAGGTGGTTTTTTTATGCCAACACGCTACAAAAAAGGAGATAACAATCTTTCGACAAAAAAACAAACCTAGTCATATTGAGCCTGATGAATGTATCCAAGTTAGAGGTGCACGGGTTCACAACTTAAAAAACATCGATGTTGATTTGCCCCGTAATGCCTTGGTGGTTTTTACTGGTATTTCTGGCTCAGGAAAGTCGTCATTGGCCTTTGGCACTTTGTTTGCGGAATCTCAGCGTCGTTACCTAGATTCTGTTTCGCCTTATGCCCGTCGCTTGATTGATCAAGTAGAGGAGCCAGATGTTGATTCAATTGAAGGGTTACCGCCAGCAGTAGCACTGCAACAGCAGCGAGGAACTCCATCGGTGCGTTCATCTGTTGGTAGTGTTACCACGATTTCTAATGGCTTGCGCATGCTTTATTCCCGTGCAGGGCAATATCCAACAGGTCAAAATATACTTTACGCTGACGCCTTCTCGCCAAATACCCCAGAGGGCGCTTGTGAGCGATGCCATGGTATAGGTCGTGTATTTGAAGTGACAGAGAAGTCGTTGGTACCAGATGACAGCAAGACCATTAGGGAACGCGCTATCGCGGCATGGCCGCCAGCATGGCAAGGGCAAAACTTATTGCGTATTTTGATTGCATTGGGCTATGAAGTTGATACTCCCTGGAAAAAATTGCCGCAAAAAACGCGGGATTGGATCTTGTTTACCGATGAAACCCCTGAAGTGCCGGTTTATCGAGACTACAATATTAGCCAAATACGAGAGGCAATTGATAAAGGGGAAAAGCCCAATTACATGGGGACCTATACAAGCGCCAAGCGTTTTATTTTGCAGTCGTTTGCTACTACGCAAAGCCCGCGTACCAAAAAGCGGATGTCGCAGTTTATGCAGATTTCTCAATGCCCCGAATGTCAGGGAAAAAAACTCAAACAAGCGTCACTGTCGGTTAAATTTGCTGGACTTGATATTGGTGAATTGTCGCAATTGACGCTGACTGAGTTGGCGTTGCGGTTAAAGGATACTGCTAATAGCAAGCCCGACGATAACACCGCTAATCGAGAAAAAGCCATCGTCGCACAGCGTATTGCCAGCGATATTCTTACTCGTGTTGAAGCGCTTACTCGACTTGGTTTGGGTTATTTGTCGCTTGAACGTGGTACGCCCACGTTATCTCCGGGCGAACTACAGCGCCTGCGCCTTGCAACGCAGATCCGCTCTCAATTATTTGGTGTCGTTTACGTATTAGACGAACCCTCAGCCGGTCTGCATCCCGCTGATACTCAAGCATTGCTAGGTGCCTTAGATGAATTAATCGCAGCGGGTAATTCAGTATTTGTGGTAGAGCATGATGTTAGCGTTATTCGCCATGCAGATTGGATTGTTGATGTAGGTCCCAATGCTGGAACCCATGGCGGAGAAATTATTTACAGTGGTCCGCTTGAGGGCTTGCGCGAGGTAACCGAGTCTCACACTGGTCGATTTGTGTTTAGTAAAGATGACAGTGCAGCACATAGACCAAGACAGCCGAATGCTTGGCTCAAATTAGTTCAGGTTAAGCGAAACAACCTGAAGAATATCGACATTGAGTTTCCGCTAGGGCTTATGACTAGCGTTACCGGTGTATCGGGTTCAGGAAAATCGAGTTTAGTCAGTCAGGCGCTGGTGGAGCTTGTGTCTGATGCCCTTGGTCAGCAAAATACCGTCGAGGCACCCAATGATGAGACTGATTTACTTGAGGAAGAATTAGAAATCGCCACCAGCGGTAAAATTGTTGATGGTATACAGCACATCCGACGTTTAGTGACCGTGGATCAGAAAGCTATTGGCCGCACACCACGCTCAAACCTTGCCACTTACACCGGTTTGTTTGATCATGTACGTAAGCTATTCGCCGCCACACCCAAAGCAAAAGCGAGGCGCTATAACGCAGGGCGTTTTTCGTTTAATGTAGCTAAGGGGCGTTGTTCGAATTGTGAAGGTGTAGGATTTGTGAGTGTCGAATTGTTGTTTTTGCCTAGTGTTTATTCGCCTTGTCAGGTATGCCAAGGGCAGCGTTACAATGATGAAACGCTCGATATTACTTATCGAGATAAAAATATCGCTGAAGTGCTTGATTTAAGCGTCGAAACTGCTCGTGAATTTTTTATGGATGAGCCTTTAATAGCGCGCGCTTTGGATGCCTTGTTGCAAGTGGGGCTCGGCTACTTAAGGCTTGGTCAGCCTGCAACCGAATTATCGGGCGGTGAAGCGCAACGGATAAAATTAGCTACTGAGTTGCAACGAGCGCAACGCGGTGACACTTTATATATTCTCGATGAACCCACTAATGGCCTTCATCCCGCAGATGTCGCTATGTTGATGTTGCAATTAAATGGTCTGGTAGACGCAGGTAACACCGTAATCATGGTTGAACACGATATGCAGGTCGCGAGCCGTAGTGACTGGGTCATTGATATTGGTCCTGGTGCGGGCGATGAAGGTGGGAATATTGTTGCTCAAGGACCACCGGCCAATGTCGCTAAGTCAAAGGCCAGCCAAACAGCACCCTTTTTGTCGCCTTAGCATTAGCCTGACTTTAGGTTATCGACGTTTTTCTTTACTTAAGTTGGTGATTAATTGCGATGTTGCGCTGCCCCGTATACCACCATAAATAGGCATGGTGTTTTCGGGGGGCGCTGGACGCGACAGCAAAGTGGGTATTATCAGTCAAAATACCATGGTTGGGGTTAAAACCTAACCAACCTGTACCAGGTAAAAAACCTCTGCCAAGCGTGCAGTTCATCGAAGGGGTTTCCATATCAAAATAGAAATAGCCGCTGACAAAACGCACGGCAATGCCAAAATGGCGCAGCAGATTAATTTGCATCTAAGACAATTCACTACAAGATCCTTTGTTAATTTTAAAGGTTTCATTAGCGGGTAATGGTGGGCTATCTTCGCGATATTCAATACTAAAATCTTGGTGTATCTAGGTGATATAGAGCTTGAACGTCTCACTAAAAATCAGTGATATCTACTCATTTAAAAACGTTGTGTGAGTGATGATATAAAAAGGGATGATTTTTAATCTAAAAGAGCAAGCTTGGTAACACAGTTTTGGTTGCTCAATAAAAGTGGCTGTCTAGTTTGATTTTTATGTTTTCTAAAAGAGTTGACTGAGACTATAACAACTAAAAGATAACCCACACTTACTATACAAAAAAGCTTCTGTACTAGTACAAAAGCTTTTCTTATTAAGATAAATTGAATCGAACTAAGCTGAAAATTCGATAAAGGTTTATCAAGCAAGCTTTAATCATTATGGGGTGAGCTGGTCACAGACTTCAAATGTGTGCTCAACAACATCATTTGAGTTAGCACGTAAATCTAATTGCCATTCTTCCTTACTATCATAATCTCCTTTTTCGGTGTTTTTTATCCAAGTAACAGGATAATCATCTGTATCAACACGATATAAAAAAGGTGCGAATAGTGAAAACTCACTGGTTTTGCCAATGGTAATTGTTTGAGAGCTATAGACGCGCTGATCTAATTCTCCCCCTTCTAACGTGAAATCTAATGCGTTAAATCTAAGCTCAAGCTCAGTAGGGCCACTATATCCTCCACAAGCAGTTATACCAATACGGACATTCTGCTTAATAAATGCTGTTTTTGTTCCTAAGTCAATAATAAAGTGGTTGGCAGTTACCTGCTGATCTGTCACAACGTTAGCAGACATAAATGGAGAGCTAAAACCCATAATGCTAAATTTCTTCTCTGCTCCTACGCCTATTACTGTTTGATAATAGCCATTATCATCCGTAGAGAAATATAAACTGTCTGTTATTGCTTCACTTGAAAAGAGAGCGACATTAGCGAGGCCTCGCCTTAAAGAATCAACCAAACGACCGCTAACAGTGCCAAGCCAGCTAACATCATGCATAGAAACAGCAATTAAAATCTGCTTTACAACCGTATTACCTGCATAGTCCGTTACACTAACCGAAGCAGTATAAGTACCAAAGGTTAGTGGCGTAAATGAGGTTATCGCTTCAGTGGTATTCGCTAGAGTTGAATTACTAAGTCTTGGTTTACTCAACAATAAGCAAGACAATAAGCAAGACACTCAGCCTAAAATTTGGTCATTGTATTTCCCTGTGTGTACGCCGTACTGTTTTATGCGGTGAAGACCGTTTTACAGGTCAGTCCTACGAGCACCGCAGAGGCTGGGTAGAAGATAAACTACTCAAATTGGCTAAGTAAGGTAGTTGCATTGATGTGTGTGCGTATGCAGTGATGAGTAATCACACGCATTTAGCACTTAAGTTGATGATAAAAAGCAAATAGACTTAATGACAAAGCTATAATTCTACGCTGGCATAAGCTGTGTAAAGCTACGTTATTGACGAAAAAGTATTTGCAAGATGTAAAATTGAGTAAAACAGAGCTCACCTTTTTGAATCAAACGATTGAGCAATACCACGAGCGTTTAAGTAGCATTAGCTGATTTATGCGCTTATTAATTTTAAGTTATTTATATTTTTAAGTGTCTGTTTTTTCAAAATGCGCAATTAGGCGCTCGAGTAACTTTCTAATCGCGATAGATTGATGTTTGCGAGAACGGTATATGGCGTAAATACCTAAGGACGCTGGCTCATAGTTGGGGAGCACATGAACCAGCTTTTTATCATTGATCAACTGTTGTACGGCATGTTTAGGTTGCAAAGAGATACCGCGTCCTTTGAGTGCTGATTGAAGTAAGAGCATTGATTCATTCGCACTGAAGTTGCCGGCGACTGAAGTAACAACCGCGAGTTCTTCTTTGCTGAAATGCCACAAACTTTTTCCAAAATTAGAATAAATTAAGCAATTATGTTTGGCCAAATCATCAGGGTAAACAGGGTAACCAAAACGATTTAGGTAATCTTCGGTGGCGCATAACACTGAGCGGCAACGACCCAGCGGGCGTGCAATGATATTGGGGTCTAAGTCGTTGGTAATACGTATTGCTAGATCGATTCTATCTTCAACTAAATTAGTTACTTGGTTACTGATATGAATATCTATATGTACTTTGGGATACTCATCTAAAAACTGATCAATTACTGCTGGCAATAAATTAGCGGCGACAAATTGAGAGCAAGAAATACGGATCGACCCTTCAGGTTGTGCGACATGATCTTGCTCTAAAGGGATAGACACTTGTTTGGCTAAATCTAATAACGACAGACAATTTACAAAAGCTTTTTCACCTGCGGCGGTGAGCGTGAGTTTACGCGTAGAGCGATGTAATAACTGACTATTCGCCCAACTTTCCATTTCGCTTAAGTACCTAGTTACCATCGAGCGCGACATATCTAACGAATGCGCTGCGCTGACCATACTACCTTGCTCGACAATTCTAACAAAGACTTGAGCTGCGGTGATCCTGTCCATTTTATTTCCTATATGTTCGATATATGCAATTAACTATTGCCTGTTGTGATGTTTATTGCAACATATTTGCAATTTATACTTGTTTCATAAATTTAATACTGCTGACAGGAAAATAAAATGAAGACCTTGCATTTCATTATGGATCCGCAGTGTGGTTGGTGTTATGCCGTCGCACCGCTGATTGATGAACTCACTCAATTAACAACAATAGATATTAAGCTGCATGGCGGCGGCTTATTTTCAGGGGCTAATAAACGTCAGTTATCAGCTGATTTTCATCAGCAAATAATCGCCATGGATAACAGGATCACGAGTTTAACGGGGCAAGTATTTAGTCCAACTTATTATGAAACGTTATTAGATGATAAGCAGCGAATTTTAGATTCAGATACGCCGATCACGGCGCTATTAGCTGGTGGATCTTTAGGTCTTAATACTGTTGCCATGCTGCATAGAATGCAAGTTGATCAATTTGTACTTGGCCGTTCTCAGTCTGATATAGCTAATTTAGCTAACATAGCCACTCAACTTGGTGCTAGCTCTAGGGCTTTTTTAAATGCGTTTGACCTTTTTAGTGGCGAAAAAACGCAGCAGCAAATAATTAAAGCGCGGCAGATGTTGAATTTAGTTGGCGGTAGTGGGTTTCCAACACTTGCGTTTGAGCATAGCGATGGCGCATTTACTAAATTAGACCACTCGCGTTATTACGGTCAGCCACAGCAGTGGTTAGCTTATGTAAAACAATTAATTAATACGATTGATTAACCAATAATTTTACACGTTTAAAAACACCCAATTTACTCGCTAAATGAGCGACATTTTAGAGGCTACTATGACATTTTTATCTAAATTAATTCAGGCAAGCACGCTTGCTACAATGATGGCAGTATCTGCCAATGCGGTTAGTGCAACACTTGAAACCAGTGTGTTTAATCCACAACAAAAAAGCACGTTCCCAGTTAGTTCGGTGTTGATCAGCGGTCCAACCGAAGCGGTTTTAGTTGATGCGCAATTTCAGCGTAATGACGCACAATCAGTGGTTGAGTTGATTAAAAAATCAGGTAAAAAATTAACCACTATTTACATTAGTCATGGTGATCCTGACTATTATTTTGGCTTAGACGTGATCACCGAGGCCTATCCTGATGCTAAGGTATTATCAACTGCTAAAACCCGAGATTATATTAAAGCGTCAATGGCGCCTAAAAAGGCTTATTGGGGGCCAATTCTTAAAGAAAACGCACCGCAAAAACTAGTTTTGCCAGAAGTATTGCAAGGCGACACCTTATTGGTTGATGGTGAAAAAGTGAATATTGTTGGTCTTGACGGTCATGATCCAAAACATACTTTTGTATGGATCCCTTCGACTAAAACTATGTTGGGTGGTGTTGTGGTATTTAACAACATGCATGTTTTTTTAGCAGATACGCAAACACCTGAATCACGTCAAAGTTGGTATAAAACCCTTGATGTTATTAAGCAGCTGCATCCTAAAACTGTGATCTCTGGTCATATGTTAGGTGATAAGCCATTGACTATTGAAGCGGTGCACTTTACTCGCAAATACATTCAAGACTTTGAAGCTGCAGCCAAGTCTTCAGCTAATTCAAGTGAATTGATGAGTAAAATGAAAGCAAGCTATCCAAATATTGGCGGCGATAGCGTATTGGCGTTAAGTGCCAAAGTTATTATGGGCGAGATGCCTTGGGGCTAATTACTACAGCTTAAATTTATTTAGGGCTTTTCAAGCTGCTTGCAGTTTGAAAGGTCTGTTCAACTCTTTGTACAGGCTTCATTTCATGGGGGAAATTCAGCGAGTAATCACGATAGTAATGGCTTTGGCTATGCTTCAAGCATGCAGTACCACTGCCAAAATATCGTCATTAGAATATTACAATAGTTTTAATCTGGAGACTAAATCGATGACCAATCTTGATATTGTAAAAAGTACTTATGAAGGTAAGACCTCAGAAGAAAACGGTAAAAACCTCAAGCGTTATATAACAAACGAAACACAATGGACGGAAGCCGCTGGTTTTCCATATGCCGGAACCTACCAAGGCTTTGATGAAATTGAAAAAAATGTATTTGTACGGTTAGGCAGTGAATGGAATGGTTATAATTTTGCGGTAGAAGACTATGTTGCTGCTGGCGACAAGGTGTTTGCTTATGGTAGCTATAGCGGAACCAATAAAGCCACAGGCAAATTTTTTAAGGCCAGAGTCGCCCATTTATGGATACTCAAAGAGGGTAAGATCATCAGTTTTGAACAATTTGTTGATAGTAAAACCGTTAGCGATGTCATGTAAAAAAGTAGTTTTTTAATAACAACTATAAGTATGTTGTAGGTGCGCTTTTATTTCGTACTCTCGTGCATAAAAAAAGCGTTGCCAATAGGCAACGCTTAAGTTCAACTCTGTAGCACCTAGCACCGATTATTTAGTCAAATAATCCAGCACCACTTGATGATGGTCTTTGGTTTTAAATTTATCGAAAAAGTGCTTTATTGTTCCGTCTTGGCCGATCAAGAAGCTTAAACGGTGAATACCGTCGTACTCTTTACCCATAAACTTTTTGTAGCCCCATACGCCGAATGCTTCTGCAATCGCGTGATCTTCGTCTGAAAGTAGGTCAAAGTTTAATTCTTTTTTGGTTTCAAAGTTCTTTAATTTTTTTACCGGATCAGGGCTGATACCAACCACGCGGGTATTTAGCTGTGCTAACACGGCTTTTTCATCACGTAAGTTTTCAGCTTGCACGGTGCAACCAGGTGTTGATGCTTTTGGATAAAAGTACACTAATACTTGCTGCTCTTTTAATAGCTCTGCAAGGACGATTGTTTCGTCATCTTGATTTTGTAGGCTAAAAGCGGGTGCTTTGTCACCGGCTTGTAATGGATTAATTGTGTTCATGCTTTGCTCCTTAGCGAATGCGTCGAAATATGTAATCTACGTTTAGAGTACGCGACAGATCTTCAAATTGGACTTTAAACGTATCAATGTCAACCTCAACAGGAATGTTAAACTCCAGTTCACAGCGCATTTTTGTATCTTTTTCTTCGTCATAGGTGTCTGACTTTAAAGAACAAATACTAATGTGGTTGTCGGCAAAAAAGCGGGTAACTTTACTTAACGTGCCTGGTGTATCGATACCTGTATATTCGAGGGTGTAGCCGGCACAAAATTCACTTTGAGTATGACTGGCTGTCCGCTTCATCATAGTGAGTAAGCCCAGCTCCATGCCTTTGAGGGGCAGGGTGTGTTCAATGCGGCTGATTGCCGACATATCACCTGATAACAGCATAATAAATGTAAATTCATTGCCTAAGATGGCAATGCGACTATCAATAATATTACAGTGACAGTCACTGACTAATTGGGTTAATTCACTGACAATACCAGGGCGATCATCGCCAATAGCAGTTAAAACGATCTGATGATTTGAAAAAGCAGTCATGAATTCAAGTACCTAGGTTATATTATTAATAACAATCAGAGTAAGCTGAGCCGGCAATTACCACCACACGGCGGCGAAGTTTAACACAAAACAATCGCTAAACTACAGGCCGAGATAATTAAGCTGTTATTAAAGCACGGTGTTTCTTGTTTTTAGTGGCATGGGAAAGTACCATAGTTAAAATTTTGCATATAGACTGGCTTACATTTACGTTTAGCCGTGCCCTAAAGTAACGGGGTTTGCATAAAAACAAGATACGTAAAGTTAATATTGGCTTTACACTGAACCAAATCGGCATAACCCACTCATATATTTGTTAAAACAATTAAGGGTATGCTAAGGAGAATTATCTGTGCAGTATTGGATCCCAAAAGCGCTTGCTGTAAGCGTATTGGTTAGCTTGTCAGGATGTGGTGTGTTCACTGACGAAGCGCATCAAAAACGTAATTACCGTGCCAGTGAGCCGGTACAAGTGCCAGGACAATTGGCTCAGCCAGCTTTAGACCCCATTTATAAAATGGATGTGGCAGAATATAATAATGATCCGGATTCAACAAACTATCGTCCCCCAGCACAAGTATTAACTGTGGCAAAAGGCAGTTGGGTTGAAGAAGGTGATAAACAAGCACGCGTTTATTTTGATAAAAACGATGGTATTGCAAATTTAGATGAGTTTATTTGGGATTCAGTACACGCTGTGTTAACTGAGCATCAAACAAAGGCAATCAAACAAGATAAGTCATTAGGTTCGATTGAAACTGACTGGTATGCGATTATCAAACCCGAGGAAGGTTGGTTGTGGAATAGCGATACCGCTGTATCTGAGCAACGTTTTATTTTTACTATTGAAGAGAAGTCACATCAGCGTACTGCTTCGTTAAGCGCTAAGCTAGCGGAATACAATAGTAAAGATGTGCCATTGACGCCAATTTTGCAACAGCAACTAGAAGTGCGTGCACTAAATCAAGTTGTGGCTGAATTTGATTATCGTTATCGTCAACTTGAAGTTGAAATTCGCAAACAACAAGGCATTATTTCGTTGGAAATGGGCTTTGACAATAAAGGTAATGCGGCGCTGGTAACGGAACAGGATTACTCATTAATATTTGATCGTTTCTCAGGGTTCCTTGAGCGCTTGTCGTTTACGATTGTTGAAATTGACCAAGATCGTGGTTTGATCACAGCTGATTACAACAAACCTGAATCAAGTGTTTGGGATTCAATTTGGGGTGAAGAGCTTGCTGAATTACCGATTGAAAATGGCCAATATCAAATTTTAGTCAGTCGCACCAAAGAAGGTGGTACTAGCTTAACGTGGATGGACGATGAAGGCACAACGTTAGAGCCTGGTACGATGAATGACTTACAACAAGCGTTAGAAAGTGCTTTGCGTCAACGCGGTATTAAAATTTAATAATAAATAATAATAACACCACAAAAAGAGCTTTTGCTCTTTTTGTGGTTTTTACAGGTTGAAAACAATGTCTAATCTAACTTCCTCTCACCCGCAGTTTGACTCTAAGATATGGTTTAATTTTTTAGTTCCGTCTCTGATTGGGGTTCTCTTATTCATGACTCCAGTGCCAATGGACGGGGCAATGACTATTCCTATCGCTGTTATGGCAAAAGCGGTGCAAGCTCATATTACATCGTATGCCGATACGTTGATTACATTAATTATTTGTACTACAGGTGTTTTATCATTGATATTCAAGGTTTTTAAGCCTGCGGTATTAATGAAATCTACTATTTTAAAGCATCTTTTTGATGTGCATTGGCTTTGGCTAGTGATCCGTTTATTTGGTATGGCGTTTATTATCTTAACGGTTTTAAGCATTAATAATCCGGATTTTAAATCGACATTACCAGAGTTTTTAATTCCGCTTTTCGATGGTATTACATCAGGAAGTACCGGTGGCTTAGTGCTAAAAGATTTATTACCAGTGCTATTTTCGGTGTTTATTTTAGCGGGCTTATTACTGCCTTTATTGTTAAATTTTGGTTTGCTGGAGCTAGTAGGCACGTTATTAACTAGAGTAATGCGCCCGTTATTTGGCGTGCCAGGACGAAGTGCTGTTGATTGTGCAACCTCTTGGTTAGGCGATGGCAGTGTGGGTATTTTAATGACCGCGCGCCAATATGAAGAAAAGCATTACACTCAGCGTGAAGCTGCGATTATCGGTACTACATTCTCTGCGGTATCAATTACGTTTTGTTTGGTGGTATTAGGCCAAGTAGGACTAGAAAAATTATTTGCCCCATTTTATTTAACGGTTTGTTTAGCGGGAGTTGTTGCTGCGCTGATCGTGCCACGCATACCGCCATTGAGCTTTAAGAAAGATATATATATTGATGGTAGTCAGCCTGATCAGCACAAAGAGCGCGTGCCGCATGGCAAAAATGTGTTTAAACATGCCCTACATGTCGCGCTGCACAAAGCTAAAAACTCACCGGGCTTTGCAGGTACAATGAAAGAAGGCATTCACAACGCATTGGATATGGTGTTTGCAGTATTACCTGTAGTGATGGCTGTGGGCACATTCGCATTAATTATTGCTGAATATACGCCGATATTTGCTTATTTAGGTAAACCGTTCATCCCATTTTTAGAGTTATTACAAATACCAGAAGCAGAAGCTGCCGCGCAAACGATCATGGTTGGCTTTGCGGATATGTTTATTCCATCAATCTTAGCTGCTGGCACGATTGAAAGTGATGTTACTCGCTTTATTATTGCGGCAATGAGTGTAACCCAGTTAATTTACATGTCAGAAGTGGGCGCGCTTTTATTGGGTAGTAAAATCCCGGTAAATATATTTGAATTGTTTGTAATATTTATTCTCAGAACCTTGATCACGTTACCCGTTATTGCTCTGATGGCACATTGGTTGGTTGGCTGATTCTGCCTGTTTTTTATTTGCAAGAAGCCCTGATTAATCAGGGCTTTTTTATGGTTGTTTTAAAGTGGTTTATCAATCAATAAAATTGCTTGAGCGGCGGGCAGGGGTTTGGCTTTTAAGAAGCCTTGGCCAAAATCACATTGAGTTTTTTGCAATATGGCGAGTTGCTCTTGCGTTTCAATTCCTTCGGCTACAACATCTAACTTAAGTGATGATGCCAATGACAAAATGGCATCAACTAATGGCGTGGCGGTGTCTTTAAGACGGTCAATAAAGCTCTTATCAATTTTTAGCACATGAATTGGCAGTTGGTGTAAGTAACCCAAAGAAGAGTATCCGGTGCCAAAATCATCTAAACATAACTTTACTTTTAATGGCGCTAACCCTTCAATTATCTTGGTTGCTAATTCTAAGTTTTCGATCAAACCTGATTCGGTGATCTCTAAACATAAGGAGCCTAATGCTAGCTCATATTTATTATAAATAGCATGAATTTGCGAGATAAAGTCTACACTTGCAAAGTGTCGTGAGGAAACATTCACCGTCACACGCAAGAAACGTTTACCTTGTTGTTGCCACGCAGCTATTTGTTTTCCTGCCAGATCTAATAAATGCAGGTCGAGATTAATTATTTGCCCAGTGTTTTCTGCTATTGAAATAAAATCATTAGGTGAAACAAAGCCTTTGCGTGGGTGGTGCCAACGAACGAGCGCTTCAAAACCTACAACGTTACATTGCTGTATAGCAAAGATCGGCTGATAATATAACTCAAATTCATGATGCTCAATGCCATGTTGTAGATCATTTTCTATATCTGCGTGACTTTTAAGCTTTTTACGCATGGTGTTATTAAAAAACCTGACTTGGCCACGGCCTGTTGATTTAGCTTCGTACATTGCAGCATCTGCATGCTGTAATAACTGATAGGCTTTATCATTTTCGTTTTCGCAAAATGCAACGCCAATACTAGTAGAAGCTTGCAGTAAATGGCCATCAATATTAAGTGGTTTAGCGAGTACTTTTTTAATCCGCTTTAATGCATCATTAACTTGGTTTTTATGAGTGATGTTTTCCATAAAAATAGCAAACTCGTCACCACCGAGTCGTGCGAATGTATCGGTATTTCGAATTGTGCCTTTAATTAACTTACAAATGGCGATTAAAAAGTGATCGCCCACTTCATGCCCTAAAGAATCATTGATGCTTTTGAAGCGGTCGAAATCTAGATACAGCAACGCATGATATCGCCCTTTGGGTGTTCGAGTTAGCCGTAAGATGCCGTGCTTAATGCGGTCAATCAGTAAAGAGCGATTAGCAAGCCCAGTTAATTCATCATGCAAAGCGCGATGTTCAAGTGCTTGGCGAGATAGTTGTCTGTCGATAGCCATACTAATTTGGCGGCTGACATACGTCAGTAGAGCGCGGTCATGATCATTATAATGGTGAGTTTTATCGTAACTTTGTACTACGATCACACCACTTATATGTTCGCTTACTTTAAATGGAACACCAAGCCAAGATTCTGACTGGCGGCCTACCATTTTAAAATGGCCATCATTTATATGTTGTTGATATTCTTTTTTATTTAATAGTAATGGCTGTTCGGAATTTAAAAGGTAATAGGATGCGGTATGTTTTAGTTGCTCTTTTGATATTTTTTTATGAGCATTTGAACGTACTCCTTCCTCGACAATGTAAACAATATCGAGGATATCGATATTTTTGTTGTATAGCCCTACCAAAAAGTTATCAGCGCGTAGCAAGTTGGTCATAATGCCATGCAATGCTTCTAAAAAAGTATCTAAGTCATTGGCTTGATAGGTTAAATTTGCTATTTGTAAGAGCGTTCCTTCTAGCTTTTGTGCAGCATTTAATTTACTCACCGTTTGTTGCAAGTTCTCAACAGTATTGACCTGATTTATTTTGGCACTGAGTAAATGCGCAACGGTGGTTAAAATTTCAAGATGGGCATCACTAAAGTAGTTACGCACCGGGTGCTCGCAGTCTATAACTCCTAAAACCTGCTGCTTATAAACTAATGGTACGCATAGTTCAGACATTGCAGGGCGTACATCTGCGATATAACGGCTATCAGTACTGACATCACCAATGATAACAGCGCGACTTGTAGAAGCAACATAACCAGTAATGCCTTGATTAAATGCGATAGTTTTTCGTTCTACGGCATAGTTACTATCTGCAGGTGACACTCCCATTGATGCGACTTCATGTAAGGTTGTAGCACTTTCATCGGCAATATAAATAACACAATCGACAAAGCCTAACCGCTTAACTACTTCAGTGGTCACGTAGTCGAATAATTCATCGAGTTTATCTAACTGTAATAAGCTTGAAGAAAACTGATTAATAATACTCAGTTGCTCGGTTTTTGCATCAAGCGCTGAAGATAAGTCTACTTTATTCTGCATATGCCACGCGTGAATATACCGTTTTGTGTCATTGATATACTTATAGATTAACGGAATGTTAACGTTTAGACAAAGAATAAATAAAATTAACGAGGTATGTTTGTAAAGGTAAACGCACGCCAAACGATTGATGAACCAGTGTTTTCATTCTATCTGTTGATAAAAAGCATCAGGAAAAACCGCAATAAAATCTTTACTCAGATAGGGCATATGCATATGATCAACTAAATTCAGCCGAGGAAACAAGTAATGACAAAGCAAGCCTTCGACACTCAGTCAACGTTAACTATCACTCGTCCAGATGACTGGCATGTTCATTTACGTGATGGGGATCAACTAAAAGATACAGTGCGTGATATTAGCCGCTATATGGGACGCGCTATTATTATGCCAAACTTAGTTCCTCCGGCAACCTGTACTGAAACTGCTTTAGCGTATCGCGACCGTATTATGGCGGCCGGGCCACAAGGAAATTTTGAGCCATTAATGGTGCTTTATCTAACAGATAATACGAGCGCGGATGAGATTAAAAAAGCACATGCAACTGGTAAAATTGTTGCTGCTAAAGTGTATCCAGCAGGTGCGACAACAAATTCTGATTCTGGTGTAACATCAATTAAAAAGATTTACCCAGCATTAAAAGCCATGCAAGAAGTCGGTATGTTATTGCTGATCCATGGTGAAGTGACAGATTCATCGATTGATATATTTGATCGTGAAAAAGTATTCTTAGAAACTATTTTAGTGGATGTTGTACAAGACTTCCCAGATTTAAAAATTGTGCTTGAACACATCACCACTAAAGATGCCGTTGATTTTGTAAATAATGCCTCTGATAATGTGGCTGCAACCATTACTGCACATCATTTATTGTATAACCGTAATCATATGTTAGCGGGAGGGATCCGCCCACATTACTACTGTTTACCAATATTAAAGCGTAATACACACCAACAAGCACTTATTAGTGCTGCGACCAGTGGCAGTGGTAAGTTTTTCTTAGGTACAGATTCGGCGCCGCATTATAAAGATAAAAAAGAAGCCGCATGTGGATGTGCCGGTGCATACACCGCTCATGCTGCACTTGAGTTATACGCTGAAGCATTTGAGGAGGCCGGAGCGCTTGATAAGCTTGAAGGCTTTGCAAGTCATTTTGGTCCAGACTTTTATGGTTTAGCACGTAATGCAGATACTGTTACCCTTATAAAGCAACCATGGACAGTGCCAGCAAGTTACCCATTAGGAAATGATCACGTGGTGCCAATTAAAGCCGAAAGTACAATTGATTGGCTGATCAAATAACCATAGAGTAAGTAAAGCACAGCTGAGAAAGGTGTGCTTTTTGTATTAAAATTAATCACTTGAACAGTTTTATTGAGTTGATGTTAAAAGCATTAAAATAATTCTGAATTAATAGAGCTAAAACAATTATATTGTGTTAACCTTAACTTGCTTTGAGTTTTTGCGTATTGAATTTTTTGGTTAATGTGCGGCGTGTAAGGTTTCCGGTTAATGGTTATTACTTCTTCCTGTACTTTATCCCAGCGATTTATTGGGCATTCACTCAGGGAGGATATAGCCAATCTGGCTGAATTTTAATTATTGACTTACAGGAAAATTTGGTATGTCAAACACGGTTACTGGTAAAGTTAAGTTCTTCAACGAAGCTAAAGGTTTCGGTTTTATTGAACAAGAAAATGGTCCTGACGTATTCGTACATTTCAGCGCTATTACAGGCTCAGGTTTTCGCACTCTAAGCGAAGGCCAACAAGTGTCTTTCGGCATCAAGCAAGGCCAAAAAGGCCCTGAAGCTGAGAACGTAGAATTAGCATAATTTTTATTATGTGAACCTAGGTTCAACTTGGTGAAACAGGACTCTGTTTCACCATAATTTCCCCCTCATCAAATTCTTTTTTAAAATAAACTTTCTACCGCTACTTTTTAAACTCAATAAATATACACTAAATTCTGAATGCTATTTCACTAGACCAAATGCTGCTCAATACAAGCGGTGTACATCCTTGCGTCCCTCAATAAACTTTTTATACCAACTGTATACAGTTAGTCAGCTACTCAACACCAATAACGATGATGTTTTTAATTAATACCAATCGACTTAAATATTCAACCATTCTAGCGAGCTAAATAAAGCGCTAACTGCGTTATAATTTTTTCAAGTAGAACAACTGCATGTCAAAAGTTACGCCTTGTTATCACTGTATTTATATGTCGCTATAAATGGTCAGTAACTTAACACGATTGGTATAAATTAGTATTTAATTAGATAATGCTATTTTACCTCTGATTGTTCATAGACAAGTTTGGCACGGTTAGTAATCGGTATAAAAGAAATTGGGTATATAGCGTTATTATTTCGAATATATTGGTAACATTTACAGTGCGCCTTTAAGTCTTGTAGATAAAAAACAAATATAACTTCTGTTTGTAAAATTGCGGCTACGTTTTCTTTTAAAGGTCGGGTGCTTGTTTTTTGTACGAAACACCTAGGTTATTGCTGCATAAAAAGGCTTTTTTACTGAATGATTACGCTTATTCGAAATTATTATGAACTTTTTTTAACCCTGCTTGATTACACATAAAATGTTACATTAATGTTTTCTCTTTCATTAAGGGAGGTAAAACTGTTGTTAGTAAGCGGCTTTCATCCTATATGAAAATCCACCTCTGTTACATTTATGTTAATCCTTTGTTTTTTGTGTTTTAGTTTGCAATGATTGAATTAATTTATTTATGGTTAATTCCAAACATCAAGTTGACAGCGTGCATTGCATTTAGCATTATTGGAGGGTTGATATCTATTAAAAGATATCAGGGTTGTCTCCTTCGGGAGGTAATTAAATTATAAAAGTAACATTACTTAATTGGTTGGGAACTATGTCTGTTAAAATCAGAAAGAGTCTTGTAGCAACTGCGTTGGTTGGCGCTTTTGCATTCGCAAGCAGCAATGTGATTGCAGATCCTTTGAATGACGTGCAAAAAGCAGGTCTACAAATTCAAACGGCTGCGGTTAAGTCTCAAACTAAAATTGACAATGTATATGGTCAAACTCAAGAGCTATTAGCTGAGTACCGTAGCGTTGTTGATGAATCTGAGCTATTAAAAGTATACAACGATCACGTTGCCCGTTTGGTCGCTGACCAAAACGCGTCAATTGAATCGTTTGACCGTCAAATCGCTACGATCGACAACACAAAACAAAACGTTGTGCCTTTGATGTATCGCATGATCGATACGCTCGAGCAATTCATCAAAGCGGACGTTCCGTTTAACAGTGACAATCGTTTGGCGCGTGTTGAAAGATTACGTGAAACAATGGTTTCTTCTTCTGTTACTACTTCAGAGAAGTTCCGTCAAGTGTTAGAAGCGTACACTATCGAAGCTGCATATAGCTCTTTAGTAGCTGCTTCACAAGGTACTTTAGAAGTTGATGGCAAGAGCATTAACGTTGATTTCGGCCAACTTGGTCGTATCACTTACGTTGCTCAATCGTTTGACTTAAAGCACGCATGGGTATGGGATAACAATACTAAACAGTGGAAAGAATTAGGTGATGAATACCTAAAACCTGTTAAAGAAGTTATTCGTATGGCGCGTAAGCAAGCGACATTAGAACTTGTTAAACTACCAATCTTTGGCGCGGAGTAATCAATAATGAAGAAACTATTTAAAGGTTTTGCTGTTGCAGCAGTACTATCTGTTTCTGCAGGTACCGCGCTTAATGCACATGCAAATACCACTGCTTTAGATAAAATTCTTGAGCAAGTAAAGCAAGAGCGTATATCTGAAGGCAAAATCAATAAGCAACGTGAGCAAGAATTCTTATCAGATCGTGCTGATAAGCAAGCGTTACTTAATAAAGCAAAAAGCCAATTAGCTGCTGAAAAAGCTCGTGGCGATCGTTTAACTAAAGAATATGCACAAAACGAAAATACTTTAGCTGAGAAAGAGGCTGCTCTTCAAAGCGCACAAGGTACGTTGGGTGAAATGTTTGGTGTTGTACGTCGTGCTGCGCAAGATGCAATTGGTTCAATCGAAGCATCACTTGTTTCTGCTGAAAAACCTGGCCGTGCTGAAATCTTACGTTCATTAGCTGCTGCTAAAGAACTACCAACAGTTCGTGAACTTGAAGAGCTTTGGATTTCACTACAAACTGAAATGACTGAGTCAGCTAAAGTTTCAACATTCGAAACTGAAGTTGCAGGTCTTGACGGTAACGCGACAGTTAAGAAAGTAACACGTATCGGTAACTTCAACTTAGTAACAGACGATGGCTACTTAATCTATTCGCCTGAAACTAAATCAATTCAGCCTTTAGGTAAACAGCCTGATGGTTACATCCTTGCTGGTATTAAAGACTTAGAAAATACGTCTTCTGATAACTATGCTGGTGTATACGTGGATCCGACTCGTGGTGCTATCTTACGTATCAATACACAAAAAGCGACACTTGATGAATACTTCCACCAAGGTGGCGTAGTTGGTTACATCATTACTGCGTTATTAGGTTTAGGTATCTTAATCACACTAGTACGCTTTATTGACCTTACACTTACTCGTAGTAAGATTAATAGCCAGCTTAAAAACGTGTCTACACCGAATACAAATAACCCACTGGGTCGTATTCTTAAAGTGTATCATGACAATAAATCGCAAGATGTTGAAAACCTTGAGCTTAAACTTGATGAAGCGATTCTTCGTGAAACGCCACGCATTGAAGCTGGTATCAATATCATTAAAATCCTTGCTGCAATCGCCCCGTTACTTGGTCTACTAGGTACGGTAATCGGTATGATCTTAACGTTCCAAACAATCACATTGTTCGGTACAGGTGATCCGAAGATCATGGCAGGTAACATCTCTCTAGCACTTGTAACTACTGCGCTAGGTCTAATTGCTGCACTACCACTTATTCTTCTTCACGCTGTTGTTGCGGGTCGTAGTAAGTCGGTATTACACATCCTTGATGAGCAAAGCGCAGGTATTATTGCTACTCACGCGGAGAAGGAGAAAGCCTAATGCTAGTCCTGATGGAGATCTGGGAATCTATCAGGGATTTTGTTGGCACAGGCGGCCAGGTTTTATACGTGGTCGCGATAGCACTCTTTCTTATGTGGGTTTTAATGATTGAGCGCTATTGGTTCTTACTTGCAGAATTTCCTCGTTTATCGTCGGAAATTGTAGCAAAGTGGGATGCCCGCCAAGACACTACGTCTTGGTACGCACACAGAATCCGTGAAGCATGGATTTCTGAAGCGTCTGAAAAATTAGATCAGCGTATGTTGTTGATTAAAACATTAGTAGCTGTTTGTCCTTTAATTGGCTTACTTGGTACAGTAACAGGCATGATCGCGGTTTTTGAAACCATGGCAAGCCAAGGTACAGGTAATGCACGTTTAATGGCATCAGGTATTTCAATGGCAACAATCCCAACAATGGCTGGAATGGTTGCGGCATTATCTGGAGTATTCTTTAGCTCACGCCTTGAGGCAAGAGCGAGAATGGTGAAAGCCAAGCTTGTTGATAGTATGCCTCATCACTAGAGAGAGAATTAAATATGGCACGTAAACAACGTTTTCGTGAAGAAGAAGATGCAACGGTAGATATGACACCGATGCTTGACATCGTATTTATCATGCTTATTTTCTTTATCGTAACTACATCGTTCGTTAAAGAGGCTGGTATCGAGGTCAATAAACCAAAAGCGGCCCAAGCTACGAAGCAAAAAAATGCTAACATTTTTATTGCAATTCGTGACAACGGCGAAATCTGGATTGATAAACAGCAAGTTGATGTTGAACGTGTTTCAGCAAAAATTGAAAGTTTATTAGCAGAACAACCTACTGAAGTTGTAATTTTGCAAGCTGACAAAGATGCAAAACACGGCGTAGTGGTTAAAGTTATGGACCAGATCAAAGCGACGGGCGACAACCTGAGAATTTCAATAGCTGGAGATCAGTAATGATTCGTTTTCTGTTTTCACTGATTGCAGGTGGGGCAGTTACTTTCGGCTTGTTCTACTTCATGGCCTTCCTCATCTCTGGTGGGGCTGACCGTAATACGGAACAAAAAGAGCAGATCATAGTCGAAATTATGACGAATCCGCCTGAATCTAAGGTGCAGGAACGGAAGCGAGTACCGCCTCCGCCGCCTCCACCGCCAAAGCAGCCGCCTAAACCGCAGCCGCCACAGCCGGAAAACAACAACCCAAATCCAGGTGCTATGTCATTTAACATGCCAAGCATTAATGTGGGAAGTTCGGCAGGTGGTCTAAGTGGTCCAGGGGCATTCGGACGAGACGGTGATGCGACACCAATCGTTCGTATTGAACCAAAATATCCAACACAAGCAGCACGTGATGGCAAAGAAGGTTGGGTACAACTTTCATTCTCAATCGATGAATTGGGTGGGGTTACTGATGTTGAAGTAATCGACGCAGACCCTAAACGTATTTTCGATAGAGAAGCTAAACGCGCCTTGAGCAAGTGGAAATACCGTCCTAAAATTATTGACGGTAAGCCACAAAAGCAAGTTGGCTTACAAGTTCAGCTAGACTTTAAAATTAACCAAGGCAATTAAGGAGGCAAGTAATGAGAAATTTATCTAAAGTAACAGCACTTGCGGTACTTATGTCTTTCTCGGGTGCAGTATTTACTGCACCGGTTCTAGCAGCGCCAGATCCCGCGAAAATTGAAGCGCGGAAGAAAGCAAAAACTAGAATCATGGGTGAGCGCACTGGTAAAAAAGTTATAAAAGCGTTTGACTTATATAACGAAGAAAAGCTAGACGAAGCAATTGCTTTACTTAAAGAAATTGATGCATCAGATGATTTCGATAAAGCAACAGTTAATCGCTATTTAGGTAGCATGTATGCACAGAAAGAGCAGTACAAGACTGCGATTAGTTACTTACAATTAGCTGTTGCCCCTGATGTTTTGAACTTTGCCGATCAAGAACAAAGTTTAAAAACATTAGGCGATATGTATGCTGGTACTGAGCAGTATGAAAAAGCCAAAAATGCTTATGTTGCATGGATGGACTTTACTGGTGAAGAAGATGCAACGGTTTATACTCGTATAGCCCAAGCTAATTACCAGTTACAAAAGTTCAAAGATGTTTTTGCACCTGCAGATAAAGCAATTAAACTTCAAAAAGAGCCTAACAAAGGCCCTTACCAATTAAAATTAGGTTCTTATTTTGAACTTAAAGACTATAAAAATATGGTTAAAATTGGTGAAGAAATTGTTCGTATTTGGCCAGATGATAAAAAAGCATGGGTAAGTTTAGGTAAATACTACCTTCAGACGGAAGACTACAAAACTGGTCTTGCGACGATGGAAGTAGCTTACAAAAACGGTTATTTTGAAACTGAAGTTGATTATAAAGTTTTGTCTAACTTCTATTCATTGAATGAGATCCCTTATAAAGCCGCTAAGGTTTTAGAGAAGTCTATCGATGATAAGATTGTGAAGCGTAATAAACAAAATATCAGTGCAGTGGCAAGTAACTACCATCGCTCAAAAGATATTGCAAAAGCAGCTAAGTACTATGAAGAAGCGGCAAAATTTGATGACGATGCTGAGCTTTATCGCAAAGCAGGTTCATTACTTTTACAATCGCAAAATTATAGTGCTGCCGTTGTTCGTCTGAACAAGGCGCTTGAATTTGGTTCTGATAAGAAAGGAACTATTTATTCAGATTTAGCGGAAGCTTATTACTATCAAGAAAAGTATAAGCAAGCTTATGCTGCAATTACTAAAGCAATGGATGACCCTCGCACGCGTAAGTTTGCGAAAGGTTGGTCTGTATTTATTAAAGATAAAGCCGCTCGCAACGGTGTTAAGATTTAACTTTAATTCGCTATAGCAATTTATAAAAAGCCCCTATGGGGCTTTTTTTATTGGATTAACTCATGATAAAACACCTAATATGGATATGCTTCTTAGCGCTTTTCTTGAGCGCATGTGGTGATACGAATAATCAGTATCAAAGTAAAGAGCAAGCTCAGCAAGCGTTGCAAACACTAAATCAATTTTTAAGACCAACAGGTGAAATTAAACCAGTTAACAAGCAACAGTTTCCATTCAGTGATGCGTATTTAAAAGAGCGCCACAGCATATATCAAGCAATGCAAACCCTTGAATTAACTCCTGTCGCTCAGCGCACATTGGATTACCTCATTATTGCAGAGCGTTTTCCGCAGCGTTACTTTACGTGGCCGGTGTATATTCCTGTGCTCGATAACATGCTTGCCTATAACCAGCAACACGATATTACTGCAAACATAAACAACTGGCTTAGTTTTACCCAGCAGCAGTTAATACTTGCTAAAGAGAGCAAACTTAGACTCAACTCAATCGAGCTTAATGCCTTACAAGCGCAGGTAACTAAAAATCTTGCTCGCGTTGATCTTCCAGAAAATCTTAAACACACTCTAACTGAATTTAATGATTATTTAGCGCTCTATGCACCCCGAGGTAGTGTTGGTTTACATGGCATATCAAATGGTGGGTCTTGGTATCAAAGTAAGTTAAATTACTTCTCAGGCGTCACTAAAGCACCAATAAATTGGCTAGTAGCAGTACAATCTCAGTTGAAGGAAATGCAGCAAGAAGCATATTCTATCCATGTAGCAGTTGATCATCGCTATTCCGTGCTTGCACAGCGTTTTGCATTGTCTAATAAAAAGCTTGTTGGCTTTGATTGGGCACAAGATTATCAGAGTCTGATAGGTTATGCTGGGCAAGCTGCAACAGGACTAAGTAATGAAGAGCGTACTTTTTGGTTAGCTATGATGGAAACCGATCTTGGCATACATTACCATGCTTGGACTGTCCAACAAGCGAAAGTTAATTTGCTTAAACGGCTGAAAATGACGCCACAACAAGTCGATTATTTAGTGGCTGATATCATTTTTTATCCGGCGCAAAGTTTTGCGTTTGCAACACTTTTAACAACTTCGTAAGTCCGCTTGCTGATTTTTATAGCCTTGGCTCGCAGTTGCCACAGCGCTGCGCTGTTGGATCGGCATTCAGCCGTTGCGAGTCAATTTTTTCTTCACAGTCACAGCAATAACCATATTGGCCGATATCGATTTGGCAGACCGCCGCTTCAAGTTGTTCTAAGCGTACTATGATATCTTTATATTCAGTGCCAAGTTGCTTTTGCGTAAGCTCTAACCATTGTTCAGGGTTATTTTTGTGCAAGGTTTCAGCTAGCGAGTGATGCGATTTGTTACTTGAGCTTGATAGTGTCGTAAGCAAGCACTGCCTTACTTGCTCTAACTCTGTATTAAGTCTTAGAAGGTGATGTTGAGCATTGATCATTGTCATTGTCCTCGTTGAGCAATGCTGCAGTATTCATTAATTTAAAAAAGCCGACTATGATGTGTGTCAAATTAAGGTGCGATAGCATATTTTTTCAAAACACCTGCAACATCTTCTTTTGTTTTAAGGCGCCTGATCTCATCGAATAAAGTATCGGCCTGGCTATATTGGCGCTTTAAATAGCCTAGCCACTGTTTAGTACGAGAAGCAAAATACTTTTCATCTTTCGCTGGGTCATGATGTATGGCTGAATGGATCAGATGATAGAGAATATGCTCCCACTGCAGGCCATCATAGTGCTCATCATTAAAGTGTGCTTTTATTTTACGTGCTAAATCAGGATGCGATAATGCACCGCGACCAAGCATTAAGTCTGTGCAACCACTACGTTGCTGGCAAAGTAGTGCATCTTTTACTTGCCAAATTTCACCATTTGCGACCACGGCGATGTTTTTATCTTTGATCAGTGGTGGAATCTTCTCCCAGTAAGCGGGCGGGTTATAACCGTCTCGCTTTGTACGGGCATGTATGGCAATACTATTGGCACCGGCACTGACAACGGCATCAACAATTTCTTGACTGTTACTGTCATCATCAAAACCTAAACGAATTTTAGCGCTTACTTGATGCTCGCTTGGCACGGCATCACGGACTGCTTTAATGATTTCATACATGTGTTCAGGATCTTTTAGTAGTACGGCGCCGCCTTTACTGCGATTGACTGTTTTAGCAGGGCAACCAAAATTAAGATCAACGCCGTGAGAGCCAAGCTCTATTACCTTGATTGCGTTTTCAGCCAATGCGTGTGCAACTTGGCCAAGTAATTGGATACGCACAGGAGTGCCTGAACGAGTGAAACCGTTATTATTTAGCTCTGGGCAATAGCGATGAAATACTTTATCAGGCAGGCAGGCATCAATAACACGAACAAATTCAGTGACGCATAAATCAAAACCGCCAATTTCGGTGAGTAGTTGACGCATTTTAAAATCGACAACCCCTTCCATAGGCGCTAAAACTAATTTCATGATAGGGGCACTTTGACTTTACATAAGGAGGCGTATTTTACCTGTAACATTGATAAATGCCAATTTTACTCCCATAGTTAACTCCAGTTTTGTACTCCTTTGTAGCGTTATCATCAATAATAAATAAAAATATGTGATTAAATGAAATATTATTTTTGTAGCAAGGTCTACTTAGTACAACCTTTGTATGTTTAGAGAGAGTCATAAAATGAATACACTTAAAAAAAATTCAATCGCGTTAACATTAGGCGCGGTAGTAGTAGGTAGCACAAGTTTTATTTCTGCAGATGTTCAAGCGAATCCGTTTGAATTTCAACAAATGGTAACGGGCTACCAAGTCGACGCGACAGAAGGAAAATGTGGCGAAGGTAAATGCGGTGGAGATGCTAAAACTAAAGACGACAAAGCTAAAAAAGAAGGTAAGTGCGGCGAAGGCAAATGTGGTGGCGATGCCAAACACGACAAAGCTAAAAAAGAAGGCAAGTGCGGCGAAGGCAAATGCGGTGGCGATGCTAAACATGACAAAGCTAAAAAAGAAGGCAAGTGCGGCGAAGGCAAATGCGGTGGCGATGCTAAACATGACAAAGCTAAAAAAGAAGGAAAGTGCGGCGAAGGCAAATGCGGCGGCGATGCTAAACACGATAAAGCAAAAAAAGAAGGTAAGTGCGGCGAAGGAAAATGTGGCGGCGACGCTAAACACGATAAAGCTAACAAAGAAGGTAAGTGCGGCGGCGATGCTAAAGCTAAAAAAGAAGGCAAATGCGGTAGCCATTAATTAGATAAGTTAAGTAACCTGCACTTTAGCTAAGTAGTATGTTTATAAAAGGGCCGCATTGTGGCCCTTTTAAATGAAGGAGTTGATATGACTGTATCTAGTAACAGTGAATTTGGCATGGTAGGGCTTGGGCTGCGTAGAGAAATGCTCGATGAATTGCTGATGCAGATACCAAAGCAAATTGATTTTATGGAAGTGGCGCCTGAGAACTGGTTAAAACTCGGTGGTCGCTTTGCTAAGCAGTTTAAGTCACTGACCGATACAAATAATTTTGTTTGTCATGGCTTGTCATTATCCATCGGCTCTCCTGAACCGTTAGATATTGAATTTGTTAAAGCATTAAAAGTCTTTTTCAAAGCACATAATGTTAAGCTTTTTAGTGAGCACCTTAGTTATTGTTCCGGCAGCGGCCACATGTATGATCTGATGCCGATCCCATTTACTGAAGCTGCGATTGCCCATGTTGTTGGGCGGATAAAACAGGTGCAAGATATTCTCGAGCAGCAAATAGCTATCGAAAATGTGTCTTATTATGCCGCACCTGGTCAGCAAATGAGCGAGTTAGAATTTACCACTGAAATATTACAGCAAGCTGATTGTAAGTTATTACTCGATGTAAATAATATTTATGTGAATTCGATAAATCATGGTTATGATGCAGAACATTTTCTAGCTAGCTTGCCATCGCAACGTATAGCGTATGGTCATGTCGCAGGGCATTTCAATGAGGCGGATGATTTACTTATTGATACTCACGGCGCTGACGTGATTGACCCTGTTTGGCAATTACTTGATCGTGCTTATCAACATCATGGAGTGTTTGCGACTTTATTGGAACGTGATTTTAATATTCCAGCTATCGCTGAGCTTACCAAAGAGCTGGATATAATTCATCAACTACAAGCCAAGCACGCAATAATACAGCGTAAAGAAAGTGCCTGATATGAATTTTATTGAAACCCAACAAGCGTTTATGGCGCATATTCGAGCGCCAGATACACAACCAAAGCCCGATGACATTGAAGAGCGTCGTATGGCGATCTACCGTGATTTATTTTTCAATAATATCAATGGCTTTATTTCCTCAGCATTTCCGGTTCTGAAAACACTCTACAGCGATAACAATTGGTTAAGATTAGTTCGCCAATTTTTTGCTGAACACGATTGTCAATCACCTTATTTTTTGGATATTGCTAGTGAGTTTATTGCGTATTTAAGTAGTGATTACCAATTGCAAGAAATTGATCCCCCCTTTATGCTTGAACTTGCTCATTATGAATGGATTGAGCTTGATGTCTCGGTTGCGCATGCGGATCCAACTGATTGCATCATTAATGCACCGCTGAGTAATGTGCCTCTTTATATGAGTAGTTGCGCGCGAAATTTAAGTTATCAGTTTGCTGTACAGCATATCAGTGTTGATTTTCAACCACAGCAGCCTAGTGAACAGCCTCATTATTTTGTGGTGTATCGCGATACCGATGACGAAGTACAATTTCTTGCTACCAATGCAATGACCGCATTATTACTGGCAATTATAGACACAACACCGAGTATCAAATTAGCTTCGTTGGTGGAGCAAGTTGCTTTACAAGCGCCGCAATTTACTACAGAACAGCTTGTTCAAGGTGCTACAGTAACATTACATGCAATGGCGGAACGTGGCGTTATCGTGACAAAAAATCACCCTTAAAGTCTTTATTGATTATTTTACATCGTCTATTATGTGCGCCTTAATTCGTCGCGCTTAATAAAAGGTAGTACCTATGTCAGAAGATAAAGATTTTAAAGATCCGTTTAATGCAATGTATTTTCTTGCGTTCTTAGCTGTGTTTGCAGGAATCGGCTGTTTAAATGCAATCCTAGGCTGGATCACCACAGTCTCTTAATTTAGCACTGCTAAATTATAATAAGGCTGTATATAATACAGTCTTATTACTTAATTATTTAACTTCTTACCGACAACTCATTTTTGTGATGTTATAATTGTCTGCTTTGTAATATTACAGATAAAACAGTTTAAATTATGACTCAAGTAACTCCATCTATCATTAAAGATAGCATAACTACTATTGCAGATTACCCTAAAGCAGGCATTATGTTCCGTGATGTAACTACGCTAATGGCTAATCCCGCTGCATTTCAAGCAACAATTAATGCATTTATTTCAGCTTATAAAGATCAAGGTTTTACCAAGATTATAGGTACTGAATCACGTGGTTTTATCTTCGGTGCGCCGCTTTCATATGCATTAGGTATTCCTTTTATTCCAGTGCGTAAACCGGGCAAACTGCCACGTGCAGTGATCTCTCAAGATTACCAGCTAGAATATGGTGAAGATGTATTAGAGCTGCATATAGATGCCATTGTCCCAGGTGACAAAGTGCTTTTAGTCGATGACTTATTAGCAACCGGCGGTACCATTGAAGCGACCGCTAAATTAGTCAATAAGCTGGGTGGTCATGCGACAGATGCAGCATTTGTAGTCTCTTTACCAGAACTTGGTGGCGAGCAACGCATTGCAAAAATGGGGATTAAAATCCTAAAATTGGTTGAATTCGAAGGCGAATAATTAATGAGTTATCAAGTCCTAGCGAGAAAATGGCGTCCACAGACCTTTCATGAATTGGTCGGTCAGTCCCATGTGAAACAAGCGCTTATTAATGCTTTAACACAAAACAGACTGCATCACGCTTATTTGTTCACTGGGACTCGCGGGGTGGGTAAAACCACCATCGCACGTATTTTTGCAAAAAGCTTAAATTGTGATGAAGGCATTTCGGCGCAACCGTGTGGCAAGTGTAGCAGCTGTATAGATATCGAAACTGGTCGTTATATTGACTTACTTGAAATAGATGCAGCATCGCGCACTAAAGTTGAAGATACCCGTGAGATATTGGATAACGTGCAGTACGCGCCAACTCGCGGTCGCTACAAAGTGTACCTGATCGATGAAGTACACATGCTTTCAAAGCATAGTTTCAATGCATTATTAAAAACCTTGGAAGAGCCGCCTGAGCACGTTAAGTTTTTATTAGCGACGACGGATCCACAGAAACTGCCTGTCACCATTTTATCGCGTTGTTTGCAGTTTAATCTTAATGCGTTATCGCAACCTGAAATACTCCAACAACTTGAATATGTGTTAGGCGAAGAAAAATTAAGTTTTGAAACTCAAGCCCTGCAAATTATCGCCAAAGCGGCTGATGGCAGTATGCGTGATGCGTTGAGTTTAACTGATCAAGCGATTGCTCAAACGAATGGTGATATTAAGCATCAAGCGGTGCAAGCAATGCTAGGGTTGATGGACAACCATTATAGCCAGCACTTGCTGGTTGCATTATTAGCCCAAGACGGCCATGCATTGATGGCGCAAATCGAGCAAGTTGCCACCCAAAACCCAAATTATATTGCTTTGTTAGATGATCTAATTGGCCTTACACATTTAGCACAATTAACCCAATTAGTGCCCGATGCCGCCAAGTTAGATGAATATAATCGCGAGTTTATTAATGAAGTAGCAAAGAGCTGCGATTCACAACAAATCCAAATTTATTATCAATTACTGCTTAATGGCAAAAAAGACTTACAATGGGCGCCAGAGCCTCGTTTAGGTTTTGAAATGGTTATGCTGCGCTTACTGGCATTTCAACCAGTTGATAGCCAAATGCTTGCAAGTACTGCGGCGCAGGCTCCAGCGGCCGATAACAACCGGTCTCGCTCAGCAGCATTGAGAGATATTCTCAATAAAAATAAGCCTGCAACACCACAGCCTGTTGATAACCAAGTATCATTGCCTCAAGCTGCACCGCTACAAACGACCGTGAGTGCGCCTGAACAAGCCGTTGCAACAACTGAACACTCTGTAACCAGTGAGCAAATTGCACCTGTCGATACGCAGCCAACTGTGACCACAGCACCACATACAAATTCGGGAATTATGCACGAAGCCGCGCATGGTAATGAGCATGATTCAGATGCTGAGCTTGAGCAACAATTAGTATCCCAATATGATGAGGTAATGAATAACGCAGTGGAGCAGGGCTTTCATAGTGGCTTTGAGCATGCGCCAGAACAATCTTTACCTGAGCATCAATATAGCGCAGAGCAAACCGCTCCAGCACAAAATAACAGCTCATTCTCTGACTATTCAGATACCACAGATATTAGCCAAAAAGAAGCACAAGCGCAGTCCGCAATTGCACGTATTTTACGAGATAGAAATATTTCTGGTGCAGGTACGCTCTCTGGTGGTAAAACATCTGTGGCGCCATCAACGAATAAACCAGCTGCGGTTGAGCGCGGTACTGCGGTAAAAAAGTCACAGCCCCAGATAACGGGGGCAAGTAGTCAGCCTGAGACTGATGGTTACACGCCGAATATCGCCCCAAATAAGCGTGTGAAACCTGACTTTAAAGAAAAACATCAGACTATTACTGAGAATTTAGCACCGGAATTGCTAGAGCAAATTAATCCACAAAAAGTAGTTGCTGCACCTGAGCCTGAAATAAATATTCAAATACCGGATGATTTTCAAAGCCCGATCAGCGATATTCGTTTTGCACATCAACAAGATGAGTGGGCATACTTAATTAAGCGGATGGGACTTGGCGGGCGGATGCGTCAATTTGCTTTGCATTCAATTTATTCAAAGCAACAACAACAGCTGCACTTAGAAGTGGATGAATCGCAAAAACATCTCGATACCCCTATGTTAAGACAAAAGCTTAGTGCGGCGCTGGCCAGTATTTACGGGTATAATGTTGAGCTGACAATCAATTTTGCCCCTGGGGTGATAGATTCGCCTTACTTAATTCAGCAAAAGATTGATGCAGGGCGCCATCAGCAAGCAATTGATGTGATCAACGGTGATGAAAATATCGTACAGTTACAGCAGCTATTTTCTGCAATTATCGATGAAAACAGTATTCAGGCATTGTAATTCACTGCAATAGCCCTTATCTTCATGGCAATTAGAAATAGAAAGAGAGAAAGTTATGTTTAAAGGTGGAATGGGTAACATGATGAAGCAAGCGCAGCAAATGCAAGAGCGCATGCAAAAAGCCCAAGACGAAATTGCTAGCTTAGAAGTGGTTGGTGAAGCAGGTGCTGGTTTAGTTAAAGTAACCATGCTTGGAAACCATAATGTTCGACGTGTTGAACTTGATGAAAGTTTAATGGAAGACGAAAAAGATCTTATTGAAGACTTACTTGCCGCTGCGTGTAATGACGCAGTTCGCCGTGTAGCAGAAGAAACACAAGAGCGCATGGGTAAAGTAACTGGCGGTATGCAATTACCACCAGGTATGAAAATGCCATTTTAAGATAAAATATGCAGCTTTCAGAGAGTTTAAACCAGCTAATTGAAGCATTGCGCTGTCAGCCGGGCATAGGCCCAAAGTCAGCGCAGCGCATCGCGTTCCATTTGCTTGAGCGTGACCGTAAGGGGGGCACTCAGCTTGGTAATGCACTTACCAAAGCGATGACTGCTATTGGACACTGTCAATCGTGTCGTACTTTTGCAGAGCAGCCGCAGTGTGAAATCTGTTTAAGCCCCAAACGTCAAGATAGCGGAATTTTATGTGTGGTTGAATCACCTACCGATGTGTTGGCGATTGAACAAACTGGCCAGTATAAAGGTTTGTACTTTGTATTGATGGGACATTTATCACCTATCGATGGTATTGGTCCAAATGAAATTGGCCTTGATATTCTTGAAAGTAAGTTGCAACAAGGTGGGATAAACGAGGTTATATTAGCGACCAACCCTACAGTTGAAGGGGAAACTACAGCGCATTATATTGCCCAGCTTTGTCACCGTTATAAAGTTGATGCATCGCGGATAGCCCATGGTATTCCGGTCGGTGGCGAACTTGATTTGCTCGATGGCATGACATTAATGCATGCATTTAGTGGCCGACGAGTGGTTAGTCAAAATTAGCTTTGCAGTTAAGTAAATAAATTCTTTGAAAGCGAAAAGCCTGCATTTGCAGGCTTTTTTATAGTCGCTCTAAAATAAAGCGACTCAGCTAAGCGCTAACCATACTCCAACGCCAACCATCAAACTGCCAGCGATGCGGTTCATCCACTTGATATTGTCACCTTGGTTTAAAAACAGCCGTAAACTTTTACCGCCAGTGGCATAGAGCATCATGCAAGTGAACTCGCTGAGCATAATGATGGCGACTAACATACTCAATTGTGGCGCAATCGCGTAGTCAATATTTATAAACGGCGGTAGCAGGGAAATCATAAACGCCCAGCCTTTAGGGTTGGCAATCGCGGTGATAAACCCTTGTGAGAATAGCGCTTGGCGAGATACTTTTAATTTACTGTCTGCGCCTAATTTGATGGTTGCTTTTGCTCGCCACATTGCAACCCCAATATAGACTAAATAACCTGCACCGAGCCATTTTAATACGCTAAAAAGTGTCGGGTAGTTGAGCATGATACTTGCCACCCCTGCGACTGCTGCAACAGCCACAATAGCAACGCCAAGTAATTCGCCAATCATCATCCACATAGTTCTGCGCACGCCAATACTCATTCCTAAGGTCATGGCTAAAGTCATACACATCCCAGGTGTAATAGAGACAAAAAAGAAGGTGGGTATAAATACCCCCAGGACTGCGAAGTCGAGCATGTAAGCATCCGTTAGTTGCTGTAATAGAATGCGCAATGGTAATTGTTTTTGAAAGGGTTAGAAACCAATTTGGGATGGTTAAGCACAATTAAGAGATTGTTAGCACTGGCGATAAAGCATAAACTGATTACTAATACGCAAGCTAATTTAGATCTTTGAGGAGCATGTAGCAGGAAGCTTGTATGCACTGATCACAAGCACTTATTTGTAAGTGGGTTTTAACAAATATATTTTTGCTTTGTTGGGTGCTTTGAATTAGGATCAAAACAGTTTAAAACCAAGAACTAATGCCCTGTGTCTAGATTATTTATTGCTATTATCATCATTTTCCTAAGTTTTACTGCGACTGCGGTTGAAGTTACTGATCTATATCAGGACGTATTAAAAGTATCTGACAAATCTCGCGATGCTCGACTCAGCGCCAGCCGAGAGGCGTTGCTCAATGTACTGGTTAAGGTTAGTGGCGATCCGAATGCGGATCAAAATCCAATCGCTCAGCAACGTAGTAAAGATATATCAGATTACATGCTCAAATTTGAATACGACGAAAAAGCCAATGGTCAACTTAATCTCGTGGTTAAATTTGAAGCAAATAAAATTAATGCACTCGTCAAAGAGCTTAATTTACCATTGTGGGGTACGCGTCGCCCGCTGGTGGCTATTTGGCTTGCCATTGAAGATAACTGGCGTCGTGAACTTGTTACCCAAGAAAGTTATCCGCAGCTAGAGCAACTAATTTATAGCACCGCAGCGCGACGTGGCTTGCCAGTCGTGGTGCCGTTGCTTGATTTACAAGACCGTGCATTAGTGGGAATACCTGAGGTGTGGGGTAATTTCTCCTCGCCAGTCGAACAGGCATCAAGCCGTTATAGTGCAGAACGCAGTATTACCGCGCGTTTATACAAACAACCTGACAGCGAGATTTGGTTGTTGGATTGGCGCTTTACTAATGATGAGCTGTTTGAAGCAAATAGAGTAAGCGGTGATAAACAACAAGCCATAGCCTTAATGATCGACAGCTTAGCAGCTGGCTTGGCCAATGAATATGCGGTTGATCCGAATTCTACAACGCAGCTTGCCCAAGCGGTATTTAAATTAAAAGGCACCACTAACTTTGTCGATATTGAGTTGGCTAAACGTCAGCTTCAGAGCTTAAGCGTAGTTACCCAAGTGACAATTCGTTCTCGTACTGCTGATGTAGTTAGTTTTGCGATCAATCACACTGGTAGTATGCATGATTTACAAAAAGCCTTAGAGCTCGACCGTGCTTTTCAACCATTTGTTGATCCTCGTGCATTTTATCCCGTAGTAGCGCAAGACGATTTAGAATATCAATGGGTTGGTTTGTAATGCAGACAATTGAGCCGGTGCAAATGGCATTACCGGTAACGTTGCCGGATGATGAAACCTTTGCATCTTATTTTGGTGGTGAAAATTCACTGGAAGTGAGTCATTTAAAAAATGCTTTTAAAAGTTTAGCAACCACTTTTCAATATACATATTTATGTGGTTTAGGAGATTCGGGTAAATCACATTTACTGTATGCAACCTGTATTCATGCCCAAGAGCATGGCTTATCGACTATGCTGCTATCAATGCGCGAAGTGATTGATTTTGGCCCTATGGTGCTCGATGGCTTAGACGCGCTTGATGTGTTGTGTATTGATGATGTGCACTTAGTAGCTGGTAACGATGCGTGGGAAAAAGCGTTGTTTAATTTTTTTAACCGTTTTAACGAACCGGGTAAATGCTTAGTAGTGACAGCGGATCTGTTACCAGACATGCTTAACATTAACTTGCCGGATCTTGAGTCACGATTAAAATGGGGTACGACATTTCAAATCCGTTCTATGAGTGATGATGATAAAGCCGAAGCCTTAGTAAAGCGCGCCAATATGCGCGGTTTAGAGCTCAGTGATGAATGTGCGCGCTTTTTATTAACGCGTTTGAGTCGTGATATGCGAGCGTTACTTGATGTGCTTGATAAACTTGACCATGCCTCGATGGCTGCACAACGTAAATTGACAATTCCTTTCATAAAATCCACTCTAAAACTCTAGGGTCTGTTGGCCTTTCCGGATTAATATTTGTTCAAACTAGGGGCAATTTAATCGCGGCGCGAGGTTTATAACCTAGTGGGCTAAGTAAAAGCCGAGCAAAGCTTCCGCGTCCTGCTCACGCCCCTTACTTACATCCATGTAAGTAACAAAGAGTTAATTGCCCCTAGGCAGAACCCTTCGGGCAGCGCCTGTTTGGCATTGATGCTGCGTTATCGCCTATTTATGGGGAATAACCACACCACATAGGCTCTGCCTTGCCTAAATACCAAACAGACTGCTGCAAATTTAACCTTGAAAGATCAACAGACCCTAGTTTTCTCTACAAAATCGTCTAACTTCCCATTTTGCTTAACCAGAATGGGAAAGAATTCAATAAGATTGGTATAAGGTCTGGAATCTAGCCATTGCTTTCAGTTATCATTAGCTATTACTTAAATCACCTTCTGTGACAGATCAGGTATCGAATGAACTTAGAAAATATATTAGCGCAAGCACTTGAGGCGGTCGCCAGTGCCAGTGAAATCGCGCAGCTTGAAGATATCAGGGTTAACTACCTTGGTAAAAAAGGCGAAATCACGAATCTATTAAAAACCCTTGGTAAAATTGCCCCTGAAGAACGCAAAGAAGCAGGCCAAGTAATTAACCAAGCTAAGCAAGATGTACAAGTTGCGATTAACGACAAGCGCGAATTACTAGCAAGCAAGGCCCTTGAAGAGAAATTAGCCGCTGAAACAATCGATGTAACATTGCCCGGTCGTGTTATGCCAACAGGTGGTTTACACCCAGTGACGCGTACCATTGAGCGGATTGAGAGCTTTTTTGGCGAATTAGGTTTTGCGGTTAAATCTGGCCCAGAAGTAGAAGATGATTTTCATAACTTCGACGCGCTAAATATTCCTGAGCATCACCCAGCGCGTGCTGATCACGATACTTTTTACTTTAATCCAAAACTGGTGTTGCGTACGCAAACCAGTGGTGTGCAAATTCGCACCATGGAAGCTGAGCAACCGCCGCTGCGTATTATTTCTCCAGGGCGTGTATACCGTAACGATTACGACCAAACACATACGCCGATGTTCCATCAGGTTGAAGGGTTGATGGTTGATACTGATGTAAGCTTTACTGAGCTTAAAGGTATTTTGCACGATTTCTTGCGTAACTTTTTTGAAGAAGATATGGAAATTCGTTTCCGTCCTTCATTTTTCCCATTTACAGAGCCTTCAGCGGAAGTTGATGTGATGGGTAAAGACGGAAAATGGTTAGAAGTATTAGGTTGCGGAATGGTGCACCCTAACGTGCTTAAATCAGTGGGAATTGATCCAGAAAAATACACTGGTTTTGCCTTTGGTATGGGTGTAGAGCGTTTAACCATGCTGCGTTATGGTGTAAATGACTTACGTGCGTTTTTCGAAAACGATTTGAAATTCCTTAATCAGTTCCGTTAAGAGTGAAGAAATAACATGAAATTTAGTGAAAAGTGGTTAAGAGAGTGGGTTAATCCTGCAATTGACACGCAGGCTCTTTCGGAACAGTTATCGATGGCCGGCCTTGAGGTAGATGGCGTAGAGCCCGCTGCGGCAGAATTCTCTGGCGTTGTTGTCGGTGAAGTAGTTGAATGTGGTCAGCATCCTGATGCAGATAAACTACGTGTAACTAAAATCAATGTCGGTGGCGATGAGCTATTAGATATTGTATGTGGTGCGCCAAATTGCCGTTTAGGTATCAAAGTTGCAGTAGCTATGGTTGGCGCTGTATTACCGGGCGATTTTAAAATTAAAAAAGCCAAACTACGTGGTCAACCGTCTCACGGCATGCTGTGTGCATTCGTGGAGTTGGGTATTAGCGAAGAAGGCGACGGTATCATGGAGTTGCCACTTGATGCACCTGTTGGCACAGACTTACGTGAATACTTAAGCCTTGATGACAACATTATTGATGTTGATTTAACCCCGAATCGTGGTGACTGTTTAGGTATTAAAGGCATCGCTCGTGAAGTGGGCGTACTTAACAGTATTGATGTTAAAGCCCTAGAAATACCAGCGGTTGCAGCAACTATTGATGATAAAGTATCAATTGAACTAGTAAACGATGAAGCCTGCCCTCGTTATTTAGGGCGTGTGATCAAAGGCATCAACCTTGACGCCACAACACCACTTTGGATGGTTGAGAAGCTTCGTCGTAGTGGCGTGCGCGCAATTGACCCTGTGGTTGATGTAACTAACTATGTGTTACTTGAACTTGGCCATCCAATGCATGCTTTTGATTTAAATGCGATTGAAGGCGGTATCAAAGTACGTAGCGCCCATGCTGGTGAAGAGCTGGTATTACTAGATGGTAATACTGCTAAGTTGAATGAATCTACCTTAGTAATAGCCGACCATAACAAAGCGCTGGCGATTGCCGGTATCTTTGGCGGTGAGCAATCAGGCGTTACCGAGCAAACAACGGATATTCTATTAGAAAGTGCGTTTTTTAATCCAGTTGCTATCGCAGGGCAAGCTCGTAGCTATGGTTTACACACAGATGCATCGCATCGTTATGAACGCGGTGTGGATTTTGCGCTGCAACATGATGCAATAGAACGTGCAACAGCGTTGTTACTTGAGATTGTAGGCGGTCAAGCAGGCCCTGTAGTTGAAGCTGTTGCAAAAGATAAGCTTCCTAAGGTCACTGAAGTGCGTCTTCGTCGTGCGCGTTTAGACCGTGTTATTGGTCATCATATTGAAGATGCGAAAGTAACCGACATTTTAACCCGTTTAGGGCTTGATGTGAAAATTGTCGATGGTGTGTGGAGTGCAGATGTACCAAGCTACCGTTTTGATATTCGTATCGAAGAAGATCTAATTGAAGAAGTTGCTCGCGTATATGGTTACAACAGTATTCCAAACGTAGCACCGACTGCTAAATTAAAAATGACCACTCATAACGAAGCCAATATTGCAGTGAGCAAATTTCGCAATACGCTAGTGACTCGTGGTTATCAAGAAGCGATCACATACAGCTTTGTTGACCCTAAAGCACAAGCTATTTTACACCCAGACAGTGACGCGCTGGTTTTGCCACATCCAATTTCGATTGAAATGTCGGCAATGCGTGTGAGCCTTATGCCAGGTTTACTGGCATCAGTAATGTATAATCAAAACCGCCAGCAGCCACGTATTCGTTTATTTGAGCATGGCCTTAAATTTCTACGTGATGAAAACGCAGAGAATGGCGTAAACCAAGTTGCAGTTATTGGTGGGGCTATTACTGGTCTGGCACATGGTGAACATTGGGTTGAAGAAAAGCGCACCGTTGATTTTTATGATTTAAAAGGTGACGTTGAAGCATTACTTTCATTAACCAATGATATAACGCGTTTTGAAATCAAAGCAGAGCAATCAGATGGCTTACATCCGGGCCAATCTGCGGTGATTTATGTTGAAGGTAAAAAGGTCGGTTTCTTTGGTGCTATTCATCCTCAAGTACAAAAATCGTTAGATATCAATAATGCGACTTATGTGTTTGAAATTGAAATGTCAGCCATTGAAAAAAGAAATTTACCAGAGGCTGTAGGGGTTTCGAAGTTCCCTTCAAACCGCCGCGACATCGCTATTTTAGTGGAAGATCAGGTGAAATCTGGCGACATTTTATCAGTGATAGAAAAAGTTGGCGGAAATCAATTGGTTGACCTAAACTTATTCGATGTGTATAAGGGCAAAGGTATTGAGCCAAATTATAAGAGTTTGGCGATTGCTCTAACACTGCAAGCGGTTGATAGAACACTCGAAGAGAAAGATATCAATCTAGTAGTTGATAACGTGGTGGCCGCACTGGCCGAACAGTTTAATGCATCGTTGAGGGACTAGATATGGCGCTTACTAAAGCCGACATAGCTGAACACCTATTTGAAAAATTGGGGATCAATAAAAAGGATGCCAAAGATTTAGTTGAAGCGTTTTTTGAAGAAATCCGCTCAGCGCTTGAAAAAGGCGAGCAGGTTAAGCTCTCTGGATTTGGTAACTTTGATCTTCGTGACAAGAAAGAAAGGCCTGGCCGTAATCCGAAAACTGGGGAAGATATCCCTATTTCGGCACGACGCGTCGTCACCTTTCGACCTGGTCAAAAGCTCAAAACTCGTGTTGAAGTTGGTACGAGCAAATAAATTAAAAAAGGCAGCGTCAGCTGCCTTTTTCTTTTCTATAAACTAAGTTTGAACACGATTAAAAATCCCGTGGTGAAACAAACTGCCCAGCTTGAATACTGTCGTAGGTTTGCTGTGCGAGGGTATCTAATCCGCTGAGACTTTTTCCTGTTGCTGTGAGTTGCTGCTCAATCGGGAATATTTCAACATTGGTTATCCCAGAAAGCTGTGCAATTTTTGCAAAAGTATAGGCATGCTTATATTTTTCCTGTTTATAAAATAAACTGATCAATGAGGTGTAAATCTCGGGGTTTGGAGTTTGTTCAGCTTTGTTTAGCTCTAACGTTTTATACAGTAAGTCTATGGTCTTATCTTCATCAAACTTAATATAATAACTGGCTAAGAAAAACTGGATTTCAGCGTCCTCAGTGACACTAGGATCCTTTTCAAGCGCAAGTAATTTAGTCAGGGCTGATTGGTCATTATTGCGAGACCAATGATAATACAACAACCCAGGGTGGTTAGTATTTTTGGTATCTTGAAATAACCGCGTCATTTCCTTGATACTGGTTAAATGTGCTTCAACGCGGGAGGTGGTTTTTTCTTTTAATTTGATATGTTCAATTTTTGCCGCCAGCGATACGCATTGATCGTATTTTTCAAAACCTTTTAATAATAAATATTTGTTATTATCAGTCGGTTGTTTGTATTCATGGTAACGCGCCATGATCACATCAGCACGTTGGGCTTTACAGTGACTATCTTTATTTAAATCATTACATAAACCTGGGGTTTCTTTACACACCTGTGCAAGTGTCAACGGTTCTTCACACCCAGTTAATGCCAACAAACTCAGTAAAACACTTGCTCTTAGTAACATCCCTTAACCTCACCTTAATAATTACCTTGTTATTCTAGCGTAATGAATTGCTCTCTAACAGTGGAGAATAAAGTTAGTTTAAATTAGAATAGCGAAGCCCACTGAGGCGTGTTGCTCTCAAAACTCAATACGTCTTATGGCTATCCGTTCAAAAATTGTTTAATTAGGTAAATAAAATGACCTCATCTCACGAGTTAGAATACACAAATAGTTGGCAAGAACGCCAAGATTACGCAGAAAGCATGCAACCTATCATTGGAAAGCTTTATCGTAATCGTGGTATTGAAATCGCGGTATATGGCCGTCCTCTCGTCAATGCCAGTACAATTGATATCATCAAATCTCACAAAACAGTGGCGCAGTTTGAAGGCACTAAACTTCGTTTACGTGAAAGCTTTCCGTTTTTAGAAGCTATTAGCAAAATGGATTTAAACTCTGCACGTATCGATATTGGTAAACTGGCTTATGGTTATTTATTTAACGATGTTGCAAATGGTCGTTCTATCGAAGAGTATTTAAACGACGAGTTAGCTGAAATTGTAAACTCACAAGCCAAAGAGCCACGCGATGTGGTGTTATATGGTTTTGGTCGTATCGGTCGTTTACTAGCGCGTTTGTTAATTGAAAAATCAGGTCCTTATGCGGATTTACGCTTACGTGCAATCGTTGTTCGTGGTGGTAAAGACGGCGACCTTGAAAAGCGTGCTAGCCTATTACGTCGTGATTCAATTCATGGTCCTTTTAATGGTTCAATCACCATTGATAAAGAACGTAATGCAATAAAAGCCAATGGTAGCTACATTCAGGTGATCTATGCTAACTCTCCAGATGAAATTGACTACACAGCATATGGTATTGAAAACGCATTGATCGTTGATAATACGGGGATCTGGAAAGACGAAGCTGGCCTTGGCTTACATTTAAAATCAAAAGGCGCTGCAAAAGTACTATTAACAGCACCGGCGAAAGGCAATATCAAAAACATCGTATATGGTGTTAATAACCACGATATCAAACCGGAAGATAAAATTGTTTGTGCAGCAAGCTGTACTACCAACGCAATCACACCAACATTAAAAGCACTTAATGATAAGTTTGGTATTAACAATGGTCACGTTGAAACAGTTCACTCGTACACTAATGACCAAAATTTGATTGATAACTACCACAAAGCAGATCGTCGTGGCCGTGCCGCAGCACTTAATATGGTGATCACTGAGACTGGCGCAGCTAAAGCCGTTTCAAAAGCATTACCAGAACTTGAAGGCAAATTAACGGGTAACGCAATCCGTGTACCTACACCGAATGTGTCTCTGGCTATTTTGAACTTAAACCTTGCGACCAGCACCACGGTTGAGGAGTTAAACTCGTTCTTACGCCATGCTGCTCTGCATTCAGAGTTACGCGACCAAATTGATTACACGGCCTCTACTGAGATTGTGTCTACCGATTTAGTCGGCAGTCGTTATGCGGGTGTGGTTGATTCAACCGCCACTATCGTTGATGACAACCGTATTGTACTTTATGTTTGGTATGATAATGAGTTTGGTTACAGCTGCCAAGTTGTGCGTTGTATGCGCGATATGGCCGAGGTTTCATTCCCAAGCTTGCCACGTTAATTGGTAATAGCTTAAAAATCTTTACAAAAAGCCAGCATTCGCTGGCTTTTTTAGTCATGAATGTTTTTTCAAAACCCAAGCCATGTGGTAGGCTGTCTCCAGTTTGCTACATTTTAATAACAATGCGCCCATTATAGTGGGCGTTATTTAATTTCTAACTAACAAGCGATAAGTTAGCGATTAATTTTTCATATATAGGTTTAATAAAATGAAAATCACCAGTAATTTTGACAGTGGCAATATCAAGGTCATTGCCGCGACCGATCCACTTAATATTCAGCTTGAGATCAATAAAGATCATTTATCTGATTTTTTTCAGTGGTTCCATTTCCGTTTAGAAACAACACCTTTTCAAAGCCATAAATTACATATCAATAACCTTGAAAATTCAGCTTACCCTGACGGCTGGGAAGGTTATCAGGCTGTTGCATCGTATGATCGCCAAACCTGGTTTCGTGTTCCTTCAAACTATGCTGATGGCACGTTATCATTTGAGATTGAGCCAGAATGTGGCTGTGTTTATTTTGCTTACTTTGCACCATATAGCTACGAGCGTCACTTAGATCTAATCACATGGGCACAAAGCCAAGAAGCCTGTCAGCTTGAAACCTTAGGTGAAACACTTGATGGCCGTGATATGAGCGTACTGCGTATTGGTGGCGAAAGTGATGAAAATAAGAAAACAATTTGGATAACAGCCCGTCAACATCCAGGCGAAACGATGGCCGAATGGTTTGTTGAAGGTGTATTACATAAGTTATTAGATGATGAAGATCCACATGCAGCAGCATTGTTATCAAAAGCGGTATTTTATATTGTACCCAATATGAATCCTGATGGTAGTGCTCGTGGGCATTTACGTACTAACGCAAAAGGAGTTAACTTAAATCGTGAATGGCAAACTCCAAGCATGGAAAATAGCCCTGAAGTATATTTAGTGCTAAATAAAATGCGTGAGACCGGTGTTGATATGCACCTTGATATTCACGGAGATGAAGCGATTCCATATAACTTTGTAGCCGGTAGTGAAGGTATCCCAAGCTATGATGCGCGCTTAAAAGACTTAGAAGACAGTTTTAAAGCGGCATTGCACATAGTGACTCCTGAGTTTCAAGATATCCACGGTTACCCGAAAGATGAGCCAGGTCAAGCCAATCTAACGGTGGGGTCATCAGCTGTTGCAGAAGAATTTAAAGCGCTTGCTTACACGGTTGAAATGCCATTTAAAGATAACGATGGTTTACCAGATCCTGATTATGGCTGGTCAGATCGCCGTTCATATCAATTTGGCCAAGACACCTTGGCTGCGATTGTTAACGTAGTAGATAAATTAAGATAACGTGTTTGTTACTAAGGGCATCATTCATATCGATGCCCTTAGTTTTTTTAATCGCGATGAATGGCATTAGCGACGCTAATAAAGCGATGATATTTGCTTAATGTGTTACTTAAATCTTTTCCAAGCTCTGTTCGAGCCGTATCTTTAAGTTACCTACATAAAACCATGTAGGGTTAATTAAATTTTAAAAGTAGTTATTTTGAAAATTAAGTGTTAACAAACTTAGAACGTTTAAGTTAATATTCAAAAAGTTGCAGGGGAGGTAGTAATGTTGTTACCTTATTTCCCATAGCCATATGTCGCGCATTCTGATTAGCTACAGCAGAGTATCGTAACTAGAAAATAATAAATATAACTATAGAGGATATCCATGGAAGCTTTTGTAAGCGCTGTTAATGATGTTGTTTGGAGTAACGCACTCATCTATTTATGCCTAGGCGCAGGCTTGTTCTATTCTGTATTAACCCGATTTGCTCAAGTTAGACATTTTAAAGAAATGTGCAAATTACTATTTAGCCCTAACACCTCAGATAAAGGGATCTCATCTTTTCAAGCATTGGCTGTGTCGTTATCTGGACGAGTAGGGGTTGGTAATATAGCCGGTGTAGCGGCAGCTATTGGTTTTGGTGGCCCAGGTGCTATTTTTTGGATGTGGGTTGTGGCTTTTTTAGGAGCAAGTACAGCGTACGCCGAATCAACATTAGGGCAAATTTATAAAACAGAAGAAGATGGCCAATATCGCGGCGGCCCAGCATATTATTTTGATCGCTGTTTAGAACAAAAATGGCTGGCGATTTTATTTGCCGTGTCGGCAATTATTGCATGTGGTGTTTTTCTGCCGGGCGTGCAAGCCAATGCTGTTGGCAACGCGTTTACCCAAGTGTTTGGTGATGGCACTATGGTCTCAACGAGTTTTGGTGAAGTCGGTAGCTTTAAATTGGTTGCTTTGGCAATTATTCTTATTGTTTTAGCGTTTATTATCTTCGGTGGTATTAAGCGTATTGCTAACTTTACTCAAATTGTGGTGCCATTTATGGCGTTAGGCTACATAGTATTAGCTTTAATCGTGGTATTTTTAAATATCGATAAAGTACCTGATATCTTCTCTTTAATCATAACAGATGCGTTTACCGCACAGGCCGGTTTTGGTGCCGCTATTGGTTGGGGTGTAAAACGTGGTATTTATTCTAACGAAGCTGGTCAAGGTACCGGACCGCATGCAGCTGCAGCGGCCGAAGTTGATCACCCAGCCCAACAAGGTTTAGTGCAAGCTTTTTCTGTTTATGTTGATACTATTTTTGTTTGTACTGCGACAGCATTAATGATTTTAATTACCCAGCAATACAATGTAGTGGGTGAATTACCAGCAGGGCAATTTATTGTACAAAACGTTGATGCTGCAACTGAAGTTGGTTCAGCTGCTTTCACGCAAATGGCTTTATTCAGCGTGTTTGGTGGTTTTGGTGAAGCATTTGTTGGTATTGCATTGTTCTTCTTCGCTTTTACTACAATACTTGCTTATTACTATATTGCTGAAACCAATATTGCATATTTAAATCGTTATTTTAAAGGCACTATTCCGCTTGTGATGGTGAAATTTGTGATTATGTTTATGGTGTCATATGGCATGGTAAACAGCTCTGGTTATATCTGGAGTATTGGTGACATTGGTGTGGGTTTAATGGCTTGGATAAATATATTGGGCATTTTATCAATATTCTTTGTGGCTAGACCTGCGCTATTATGTTTGCGCGATTACGAAGATCAGAAGAAAAAAGGTGGGGATATCACATTTGACCCTGTTAAGTTAGGGATCAAAAACGCTACTTTTTGGGAAAAGCGTCTCGCAAAACAATCAAAAGACTCTCAGTTATAGGATTGAGTGGCGTAATCAGACATGTTTTGGTTATTGTAAAAATTAGATACTCGTTGTTTTTCGGATCTCAGCTATTGGCTGCAATTGAAAAAAGACAACGACAAATAAAACACGTACAATAAAGGGCGCCGCAAGGCGCCTTTTTTATGCGTAGATTTTTATGCGAAGTATGGAGAAAGATATGGCAATTGTTCGTTGTCCTAGTTGTAATAAGTCAATATCCGATAAACACCAACAGTGCCCTCACTGTGAGAATAATGTAGCGCAGCTTGATGATGAACAACGTCAACAGCTAGCGCGCGAAAAACGCATTCAAAAACAACAAATGTTTATGAATCATTCTTTTTTTGCTCTACTGATATTTTTAGGTGGTTTCTTTAGTTTATACTTTTTACATCCAGAACCTGAAACTCCATCGTGGTACGCATGCACCGCAGCCATTGCAATCGGTTGTATTTGGTATTTAATAAACCGCGTTATTTTAGTGACTTTAAAAAAGAAAAAATGACATGAACATCGATAATCTCGTAAAAACAATTACCCCAGAATTATTCGAACGCCTTCAGTATGGTGCAGCAACAGGTAAGTGGCCTGATGGCACGGTACTCAGTGACGAGCAAAAGCAGCAGACAGTGCAATTAGTTATGCTTTACCAAGCAAAAGTAGCGCAAACAAATGAGCAATTCACCATAGGTTCTAATGGTGAAATGGTGCAAAAAACCAAAGCACAATTGCAAAAAGAATTTACCGCAGACAACGAAATAGCAAGGTTTAGTGAAAATGATCTTTAAACACCTTTTTACCCCGAAGTGGAAGCACCCAAAGCAACAAGTACGTTTAGAGGCAATTGAAAAGCTAGATGTAGAGCGTGATGCGACGATTTTAAATGCATTAGCTCTGGAAGATAGTTCAGCAGAGATCCGTAAAAAAGCGCTTAATAAAGTCAATGATTTAGTGTTGTGGTGGCAGGCGTATAAACAAGATCAAAGTTTAAAAGAATTAGCAGAACAGCATATATCAAATGCCGTACTGAGTGATGAAAGTAACTTATCTAGCCAAATTAAAAACGAATACATAGAGCGTTTTGCTCCAGTAAAAACACTTGAAAAACTTGCATTTGCAGAAAAAGAACTACAAGTAAGAGTGAAGCTATTAAAACGCTTGGCTAATCCTAAGTTAGTTGAAAAGGCGTTTAAAGAAGGTTCAAGCGAACTACAAGTAAACCTTGTTGAGCAAGTGATCACCCATCAATTAGTGAAAAACTTAGTTAAGCATGCACATGATGAGGCAAAAGTAGCCCTTGAGACGCATATAGAAAATGAGCGTTTAGCAATTGAAATGCCATTAAAAGTACAAAATGATACTCGTGTTATCTTGGCAAAACTTAATGCATTACGTGAAAAGCAAGACTATGCGCTTGTTACTCAACAATATGGCGAACTTACTCAGCAATGGCAGGCACTTGATCTAACCTGGTTAAATCCAGAACAACGCGAGACGGTTGCAAATAAATACATCGTACTAACCGAAAAATTAAATGAGTTAGTTAGTCAATTACAAGCTGTGCATGAGCAACAACAACAACGGTTAGCTCAGCAGCAACGACAATTATTGGCGTTGGCAAATTTAGAAGCGTTAAGTGATGAAATTGAAAATGCGCTACAAGTTGGCTTAGAAACACCAGAGCAAATACAACAAGATTGGTTGGAAGCTAAAGTTGCACAAGCACAGGAAACACTGACACAAAGCGAACTGCAAGACGGCGGGCAAAAAAACCAAGTGACTGGCAGATTAACAAGTTTGTTTAAGCAAGTAGCTAAATTACCAGAGCTTAGTGAAGCGATCAGGGTTTTTAAAACTTCATTAAAAGAATTGAGCAGTATCAACACTGACGATATTGACCAAGCAAATTATGATGAGGCTAATCGCCAATTTAAGCAGACGTATAAAGCGGCGAATGCATCTCTAGCTCAGTTACCTAAGCCTTTACAAGGGCCTTTTAAAGCACAATTAAATGAGCAACAACAACGCTGGGATAAAGCTGTTGCACCTATTAGTGATAAATTAACGAAAAATCAGCAACAAGCTACTCGCAAAGGACGCGATGTTCAGCGCCTTATTGAACAAGGCCGTTTTAATGTTGCATTTGGTGTGTTTAAAGGCTTTATTGAGCTGTATGAAACGTTAACTCCAGTTAGTCAGCAAAGTCTTGAAAAAGTCAAAGCAGATCTTGAGCAGCAGTTAGAAAATGCTCGTGATTGGCAAAAGTATGCGTCTGCCCCTAAGCGTGAAGAGCTACTAACTGAAATTACCAGTTTGCTCAATCAACCTTGCACAGATCCCAAGGCGCGTGCAAACGAAGTGAAAACATTACGTCGTCGTTGGAATGAGCTTGGGCGTTTAGATACCGAGCAAGAGCAGGCGCAAGGTAAAGAGTTTGATGACAAGATAGAGCTATTATTTGTACCATGTCGTGAACATTTTGCGCAACTAGAACAACAGCGCGAAACGACGAAACTTGAACGCGAAGCGATTATCACTCAGATGAAATCATTGGCTGATACTGATACGACGAGTGATGAGTTTGATTGGAAAGAGTTTGAAAGCCAATACAATCGTATCAATAAAGTATGGCGTAATGCTGGTAATGTAGAGCCAAAAGTATACCGTGCTTTGCAAACACAATATAAAGCGCAGCAACAGCAAGTATTCAATGCGTTGAATGCGTTTCATAAAAGCAACGCGGCAGCAAAAAATGCACTAGTTGAACAAGCACAGCAATTATCAGTAAGTGAAGACTTAGCTGATGCTTGTCAGCAGCTCAAAGAGCTGCAACAGCAGTGGCAGGGAATAGGCTTTGCGGGTGTAAAAGCTGAAAATGCATTATGGCAAAAATTCCGTCAATGCAACGATGTGACATTTGCTAAACGCAGTGAAGAGTTTGCTCAGCATAAGCAGCAACAAGCCGCCGACAACGCAGTTATCGCAGCACAACTGAGTGAACTTGAAGACGCATTACCAGCGGTTAATCAAAAAGCACAATTACTTGATTTACGCACTAAGCTAATTGCGCTTGAAGGGAGCAAAGAACTAAATAACCGCATGCAAAAGCTATTAGCTAACATTGATGGTAAATTAGCCGTGCTGACAGAGCAAGCAGCACAGGCTGATTTTAGCGCTTTATTTAGTGCGCTTGAAAACCAGCAAGCAATCCCTGCACAATGGCAAGGGGGTGCTGATACGCATTTAACCATTACACAACTGATGCTAAGAATGGAAATTCTAGCTAATGTTGCCAGTCCTGAGGGAGCACCGCGTATGGCTGAGCAGGTTGCAATGCTTGACGATAAGCATCGCGGTGAACAAGCTGATCTACATTATTACTTAAAACAGTTATTGGCTTTGGGTCAAGGTTCAGTTGATGCTGACACACTAGGACGTTTAAAAGCGGTATTTAGCATTTAAATAATCTAGGGCGCTGTAGATTAAATAAAAGCCGCCGTTGTGCGGCTTTTATTTTTATTTGGTTTTGACGATAATATTATAGTAAAGGAAAAACAATGAAGTATATTTTATTAATTAGTTGCTTATTACTCTCTGCTTGTAACACCACGAACGGCGTATCGGTTTATTCATTTACTAGCAGTGAAATTGAAACAGCACTTAACCAGCAATTACCAAAACTTAGTGAAAAAGTCAGCTTGATGGGATTACCTGTACAGTTTAATGTGAATGATTTGAGCGTGAATGTCGGCCCTGATAATCGTGATGTAATCTTATTAGGTGCAGATTCGAGTGCTGTTATAAATGCTTTCGCACTTAAATACCCAGTGCGTTTAAAGCTGCAAATAGAAGGTGCGCCATTTTATGATAGTGAGAAAAAGGCGGTATTTTTACGGAATGTAAAATTGCTTGATTCAACTATCGACGCAGGCGGTTTTAAGGGAAACCTAGCGGTACTTGATGATGAAGCAATGAAAGTTATTAACGGATTTTTAGCTGTAAACCCAGTTTATAAACTAAATATGAATGACCCTAAGGTTGCGCTATTAAGTAAATTACCTTTAGATATGAAAGTAGAGCAGGGCGCAATTAAATTAGTACCTAGCATTTAAACTAATATTATTCAGATGGTTGAAGCCCTGCACGTACAGGGCTTTTTTGTATCTATAAGGTTATTATTAAATATTAGCACTATTACTGCGGCTTAATTTACAAGAGGAGGCACACGCTGTAAGGGCTGCTGTTTATAACCGGTCATCGAGATATAAATCAAAATAATAATTTTATTATACAGGTACAAGTTGTGTATTTAATCGACTATACTGATTGTTAGTTAATCACCATTAATTGCCTTCTTTATGGATAAAGAGCCTATTATGAAAAAATGTAACGTGATCTTCAATGCAACTCTAATAGCTGTATTCTCGGTTGTAGCTTTTGCTAATGAGCCCGATTTAAATTCTAATCCTTTTCTTGTAGAACCTTCAACACAACAGCAGGGCGCTCAGGTGTTTTCTTTTACAGAAACGCCAATTGAACTGCACGAAAATAATAAAATTAATACAGCCCAAGATACAGGCTATTTACGGCTTGCTTTAGAGACTAAAAGCAATGGTTTTGCGTTAGTGGACACATCTCAGATCAAAGATATTGAAAAAGTGATTGCAGAGCACAAAAATGGCCATGAACTATTTCTGCGTAGTTTAAAACCTGAAATTATGGCGGCGCAATCAATCGCAGACCAAACTAATTTGTCGCAGCAATTTGCAGGCGATACAGTTAGCTTAGACAGTATCTTGTTACAGCAAGACTTTATTACCTTTAGTAGAATGGTCGGTGGAAATTTTATTGCCGGTAGCGGCTGGGATCAGTTAACTCAGGTTGTCAAAAATGATACGTTTGGTACTGTGATTATAAAAATGTTTAGTTTTAGTCAAAGCAGTGGTGTATATATCGATGCGGACGCGGTGAATTATTATGTAAATAGCAATCCAGGGATCCTTTATGTACTTAAAGATAATAGCGATAATGTGTACACTAGTTTATCTTGGGCTGACGAAAATCAATCCTATTTCATTGGTATTGAAAAAAATATTAATGATATTGGTTTAAAATGGCGATTTGAAACGCTAATAACGTCGATGTAGTTGTATTATAAAGTGATCAAATGATTTTATGTAATTGCGAAAATATTAAACTGAACGTTCGTTTTTAAATAAAAGGATTGCATACTCTTTAGGTTAATTAAGCATGTTAAGTATATTTTTCAGCGCTGATAAAGTGAATAATAAACTACTTAACCTTAATAAATGACTATACTAATCTTATTGATTAATCCTCGTTTAAATAAAATCCTTAAAAACTGATTAATCAGCTTGGCCTATTTTAAAGAATAGGCTTATAATTTAGTTGAATCATATCTAATTTATAACTTTACAACTTAGTGAGTAAAAAATGAAAGAAGTTAAAGCTTTTATTAAATCAGCGAGTCTATCAGACTTAGAAAAAGCACAGGCATTACTTGGTGATGCGATTGCAAAATATACGCAGCAGCAGCAAGCTAAACAGGAAGTACTTGATCTGTTGAAAGAAAAAGGTCTTACTCTTGATGATCTTCAAGACGGTGCCAACGATAAACGCACAAAAGTAATGCCTAAATACCGTATTGAGTTTGAGGGTGAAATTGTTGAATGGACTGGCCGTGGTAAACGCCCTAAAGCATTCCAAGGTGTTGAACTTACCGACCACTTAGCTTAATACTGTAGGGGGTGTATACCCCCTCTTTATTTACAAAATAGTTTATTACTCCATTATTTTTTTGACCCCTTCGAAGTTGCTACTATGACGTATGTACTACGACCCTATCAACAAGAAGCGGTTGATCGCACAGTCGCTCATTTTCGTAAAACTTCAGATCCTGCTTTAATTGTATTACCTACGGGTGCAGGTAAAAGCTTGGTGATCGCTGAGTTAGCGCGAATTGCCAGAAAGAAAATTTTAGTACTTGCCCATGTCAAAGAGCTTGTTGAGCAAAATGCTGAAAAATATAAAAGCTTTGGTCTTCAGGCGAGTATTTTTTCTGCGGGTTTAAAACAAAAGTCATTGCTACATCAAGTAACGTTTGCCAGTATCCAATCGCTGTCACGCAATATTGAGCAACTTAACGAACATTATTCGTTAGTGATCATAGATGAATGTCACCGTGTCAGTGGTGAGCAAGATAGCCAGTACCAAAAAGTGATCGTTGCGCTAAAAGCATATAATCCGCAGTTAAAAGTACTTGGACTTACCGCTACGCCTTATCGTATGGGAATGGGCTGGGTTTATTATCGTCATTATCATGGTTTTGTTCGAGGCGATAAAGCGAGTCCATTTCGAGAATGTATTTTTGAACTACCACTGCGTTATATGATCAAGCATCATTATTTGACTTCACCAAAGGAAGTGGATGCGGCGATCAGTCATTATGATTTTTCTTCTTTACAAAGTGATTCATTCGGACGCTATACAGCCGATGATATGAACCAGTTGCTAGAAAAGCATAGCAGAGCAACCAAAGCTATTATGCAGCAAGTTATTCAGTACAGCGAGCAACGCCAAGGGATCATGATTTTTGCTGCAACCGTATTGCATGCAAAAGAAGTCTATGGTTATTTGCCTGAACAACAAACGGCTTTGATCACCGGGGATACTCCTAACGCTGAACGTGACCGTATTATTATGGAATTTAAGCAGCGCCGACTAAAGTATTTAGTCAATGTATCTGTGCTCACCACCGGGTTTGATGCGCCTCATGTTGATTTTATTGCTATTTTACGCCCGACAGAGTCGGTTAGTTTATACCAACAAATTGTTGGTCGAGGCCTGCGTTTAAGCGAAGGGAAAACCGAGTGTTTGGTAATTGATTATGCAGGTAATGGCTTTGACTTATTTTACCCCGAAGTAGGAAGTAAAAAAGGCGATAGTGATAACGAGCCTGTACAAGTACTTTGCCCTGGTTGTGGTTTTGCCAATATATTTTGGGGAAAAACCGATATACAAGGTAAAGTGATTGAGCATTTTGGCCGTCGCTGCCAAGGTTTACTCGAAGATGATGATGGCTCAAAAGAGCAATGTGATTACCGTTTTCGCTTTAAAGAATGTGAAGCGTGTGGTGCGCAAAATGATATTGCCGCACGTCAGTGCCAGTCTTGCCATGAGGTAATGGCTGATCCTGATGATAAACTACGTGCTGCATTAAATTTAAAAGATGCATTGGTATTACGTTGCAGTGGTTTAAGTGTTGTTAGCCTTGCAAATAACGAACATATTATTAAAGTTACTTATTATGATGAAGATGGTGCTAGTTGCGATGAAATTTATGATTTCTCAAAGTCCGGCGCCCGTTATGCGTTTAATAAACAATTTGCTCAGCGTACTGCTAATGGTCAAACACCCACAGAATATAAGTCAGCTGGACAAGTTATTGCTGGACAGGTGCAGCTTGTTGCACCGGATTTTGTTATTGCTAGAAAGAGTAAAAAATATGGCTGGAAGGTTGCCGATAAACTATTTGATTATCAAGGTAACTTTAGAAAGGCAAATCAGCTAAGCTATTAATAAGCTTAACTGATTTTAGATTTAGGCGTCGTCGCCATCCATTAATCCCCAGCCATCACCATAACCGTTATAGCCATTTGCAATACTTTCTAAATATTGCTCTGTTTGGCCAAGTAAAGTGTGATCTGGCACCATCTCGACCTGAGTTACCACTTCCCAAATACCCGTGTCTGTGCATTGCACTAATTCGGTGGCAGGGGAGAGTTCATCTTCGGCTATCGCGGTGGCAAACTTTTCGGCATCTACTTTTTGCTCAAATAAAATATAGAAATCAATTTTGTGCATCTGCGCCAAATCTATACCCGCAGCGGCGATTTCAGCTAAAAGTTGGCCATTGTCATCATCAGGAAAGTGCATTTAAAAACTCAATAAAATTATTTCAAATTAGTATCGACTATTGTAACCAAAATAAAGCACATAAGCGTACTAATTTTCACATTTGAGTTACTGCGTGAAGTCACTTCAATATGGTACTATTTCAATCATTATCGGTAAATTTTTTTAAGTAAGGAAATTACTTGCCTAGTTGGATATTAACTCGCTTTGCGGTTGGTTTATTTTTGTTGTTTTCATTTCATGTATTTGCAGCTTCGCAAGTGGTAACTAGTTATGAAATTAATGGTATAAAGGGCGATCTTGAAAAAAACGTTGCGCTGTACTTAAAACAACTAGATGGTGAAAAAGTAACCAGCACTTTGTTAAGTCATGCAAAAAAACAAGTGGCGATTAGCTTAAAAGCACTCGGTTATTATAAACCGACCATTAAGTTAAAATATAATAATGAAACACAAACCTTAGTCGCTACCATTGAGCGCGGACCTGTAACACGAATTGCAGATGTACGTATCACTGTTCAAGGTGATGGTAAAGATGACCCTCTTCTCAAGCAAAGCATCAATAGTATTAATTTAAAGCAAGGAGATATTTTAAATCACAGCAATTATGACGCGGCGCGTAAAAAAATTGAAGGACAATTGCTTGAGTTAGGATATTTTGATGTTAAATGGCAAGCACATCAACTCGCAATTTCATTAAAGAATAACAGTGCTGAAGTGATTTTAACGATCGACACCGGTATTCGCTACCAATTTGGTGAGTTAGTTTTAGGTGAAGAAACCCGAGCAGAGAAATACATTCGTTCAATTGCAAAATTTAAGCAAGGTGAAGCTTATAAAGCAACCTTGGTTTCTGAGTATAACTTAGCACTTTCAACCACACCTTATTTTGCCAGTGTGCGTGTTTACGCTGATATTGCTAATCGTGCGAATAAGCAAGTACCTATTAGGGTTGACGTACTACATCGACCTGCCAACAGTTATGAAATAGGTGGCGGTTACAGTACAGATCTTGGTCCAAAAGTGCGTTTTAAATGGTCCAAACCTTGGCTCACTGAAAATGGCCACTACCTTGAAAGCAACTTAAATGTGTCGCAGCGCCAACAAGATATTTCACTTGGTTACACAGTTCCTGTTGATGATCCAAATGATGATTTATGGCGTTTTTCTGTCGGTTACAAGTTAGAAGATGAGTTAACTAACGACGTTTACAGTAAAATCCTTACTGGACAACTACAACGCCAATGGTTGACTGATGATAATTGGGTTCGTACTGCCTTTTTACGCCGCGATCGAGAAACATACCGAATTGGTGATGCAGAGCAAAGCTCAAAAATGTTAATGCCCGGGCTCAGTTACGCAAAAAAAGTCACAGAGGGAGGCACAACGCCATTATCAGGATATCAATGGTTATTGTCGGCAGAGTTTGGCTTAAAGGACATGTTTTCAACCACAAATATCGTCAGAATGCAGATACAAAATGCTTGGTTGCAAACATACCTTGACCGACATCTGATTTTTTTAAAAGCAAATATTGGTGCAATGCTAGTCGATGATATTGATAACGTACCATTTTCACTGCGTTTTTATGCTGGTGGTGATCAAAGCGTACGTGGTTTTGCATATCAATCAATATCACCTGAAGATGAAGCCGGTCGTTTGATTGGTGGTAAATATCTAATTACAGGTACTGTTGAATATAATTATCAATTTGCAGAGAGTTGGCGAGCAGCCTTATTTGTAGACAGCGGTACAGCGACCAATGACTTTACTGATCGTGTCGAAGTGGGAGCTGGGTTGGGTATTCGTTATTTAACACCAGTAGGCCCTGTGAGAATTGATCACGCGTGGGGACTCACTAAAGAAAGTAAAAGTACACGATTAAGTATTACCATAGGGCCTGAAATTTAATGTCAAGAATGAAAAAAATCATCACTGTACTCACAGTGTTTCTCGCCTCGGTATTCGTGCTGGTATTTTGTTTATTATTTACAGCACCAGGTAATCAGCTGATTGCCTATACTGCAAATAAACTAGTCGATGGCTTACACATAGATATTAACAATGGCCGTTTTTTATATAACGATTCATTTGATGTGCAGTTTCAACAAGATGGCTTAGATTTTAATGCTAAAAACCTAAAACTCGACCTATATTGGTGGGGATGTGAAGGTATTTGCATCGAAAATATTAGTGCGCAGAGTATGGCACTGATATTGCCCGATATTTCACAAAATTTAGCTGATGATGAAGCGACTGTTCCAGAGCAGCCAGTTGCCAGTAGTACTGATGAGATCAGTTTACCGATAGCAATTTCGATTAAACGTATCGCAATTGCATCGTTTAAGCTTGCTCATCCCAGCGCTGATGTCACAGTGACAAAATTTGCGCTGTCAGCCTCGGCAGAGCAATCCCTTGTGACGTTAAACTCACTCTCAATTGCTCAAGTTGATGTGCTGCTCAAAGAGACTCAATCACCTCCTAGCGAACCACTAACTGCACTTGCGGCGTTACCTGACATCCATTTTAGCTCGCCGCTTGCAGCAACACTTGAGCAATTATTGGTATCGAAAGTAACGATTGTACAAGGTGAGCAAAGTCATGAAATTACAGATATTAAAGGTGCTTTCTCAATTGCAAAAAGCCAACTGATATTACCTTCATTCAGTGCTGATTATTTGCAATGGCATTTGAGTAGCCAATTGAAAGCAACCTTAGTTGATGATACGCCTGTTACGGCAAAAATAACTCTTAACAATCCAGAGCATCAGCTCAGTTTGGCTGTGGATGGTGATTTACACGATTTGCAACTAGATGTAATCACCCAAGGGCAATATCCGCTAAGTGCAAAAATAAACGCAGATTTAAAAACGATAAACTTTCCTTTTTCAGTCAATGCAAATATTACTCAGTGGCAGCTTGAAGTAGATAACAACGCTTTAGAGATTAGTGATGTGCAGTTAACTGGCAAAGGTAATGCTGATGATTATAAGTTACAGCTAATAGCGCAAAGTCAGTTGGCGGCATACCCTAAGGTACAGTTAAAGTCCTCTCTTAAAGGTGGCCTAACCCAGATCCACGTCGATGACTTGTCATTGTTAGCGAACGAGAGTAAAGCCACTATTACAGCGTCTGCGCGTTGGGATGAAGGTATCCATAGTGAGTTTTCAGGGCAATTAACTCATTTGAAAGCCCAGTACCTAACAGATGCGCTAACAAGTGATCTTTCAGGGCAATTTAACGGTGTTTTCAGTGCTGAGCAGCAGCAATGGCAGCTGAAAATGACCAATACTCAGCTAGCTGGTACGCTGAACGATATACCATTTAGCTTAGCCTCAGACTTTGATTTAAATAACTCACTGTATGCAAGTATTGATAAGTTTGAGCTTGCCAGTGGTGAAAATAAACTTACATTATCTGGTGATATTACTAAGCAGTGGAATATTAAAGGGCTGTTACATTTAAATAAAGCGCAGCAAAATGAACTCGAATTTACCGGTGTTGGTGAAGGTAAGCTTGCTATAACTGGGCAACGGTTGGAGCCGATAGTCAATCTAGATGTTGGCATCAGTCATTTAAGCTTTGCTGATATTGCGATTGAACATCTAGCGCTCAAAACGGACTTTAATTATGCCGCTGATTGGCAAACCAATGTGAGTTTAAAGCTCACAGATGCGAGTGTATCTGGTCGTCATATCAACAGTTTTACTATTGCAGCAGCAGGCGATAAAGCTGATCATCAATTGCAATTTAATTTAGATGCCGCTGACGGAGAAGCTCAATTTGAAGTTGCTGGTAAATTTACTAATCAATTATGGCAAGGCCATGTCAGTGATGTAATGCTTACTGATAATGTTATTCGCGTTAGCGCACAACCGGCGGTTGCAATTGAATTTAACATCGACAATGGTGATTTTTCGGTGCAGCAACATTGCTGGCAAAGTGACAATAGCAAACTTTGCGTTGAGCAGCTTAGCCAAACTAACCAACAAGGCCAGTTTAAAGCGCAACTGGATAATTTTGATCTAGCTGAAATAAAACATTTATTACCTGAAAATATTATTACCGAAGGGGGCTTGAACGGCCAACTAAATGCGAATTGGCAAAACACTCAATTACAAACTTTAACAGCAGTAATTAGCTCACATGATTTAGCGACCACGCTTATAAATGAAGATAAACGCTATCGTTTACCAATAGAAACATTTTCGCTTAACGCCACCGCGGATCAACAAAATGCACAATTGCAGGCTCGTCTAAGCTCTAGTGTGATTGGTTATATCAGTGCTGACCTCAATACTGAAGATTTAACTGGTCAGCAATTGCTTCGTGGTCAACTTATGATTGATAAGATTTTATTAACCGATTTACAGCCTTTTATGGGTACTCTAGAGCAATTAAGAGGCAGTATTAGCGGGCAAATTGCGTTAGCTGGCACGCTCAGTGCGCCATTGTTAAATGGTGAACTTGAGATTTCCGACGTGAATTTACAAGGCGAGCAACTTCCAGTCGCGATTGTGGATTCAAATATTAGTATCGCATTTGATAAAACCAAAGCCATCTTGGAAGGGAAGTTAAAAGATGCTGAAGGCGGTGAATTAGCACTGATCGGTGATATTGATTGGCAAGGAACTCAGCCTGCAGTTAACTTAGCGGTACTTGGTGAGCAGTTTTACGTGCGTGCGCAGCAAGGAGTGATTTTTAAGATCTCCCCAGACCTAAAAATAAGTTTAGTTGATAATGCTTTTAAACTAGCAGGGCAAGTGGTTGTCCCGTATGGTCGAATAGAAATAGAAGAGTTACCAGAAGGCGCTGTGCGAGTCAGTGATGATGAGATTATTATTGATAAGCAGACCAAGCAAACGCAAGCTGTGCCTTTTGATTACGATATAAACTTAAAGCTAATTGTTGAAAACGATGTGCGTATAAAATCTTTTGGTCTGGAGTCAAAAATTGAAGGTGATTTAGCGATTAAAATGGATCAACAAACGCCAATGATCACCACCGGTGAATTGAACTTACGACAAGGTACATATCGTTCATTTGGTCAAGATTTGATAATTCGTACCGGGCAAATTGGTTTTAGTGGCCCAATTGATAAGCCGTACTTAAATATTAAAGCGATCCGTAATCCAGACAATACTGCTAATGATGTTATTGCCGGGATCACTTTAACAGGCAATATCGATCAGCCTGTATTCAAAGTGTTCTCTGAACCAGCAATGGATCAAGCACAATCACTCGCTTACTTGTTAAATGGTCAACCACTAGGTGAAGGTGATAGCTCAACAGATGCGATGTTAACTCAGTTGTTGCTAGCACAAGGGGTGAGCCGTAGTGAAGGAATGGTTTCTAAAGTTGGTGAAACGTTTGGTTTATCTGATGTGAGTTTGAGCTCTAAGGGTAGCGGCGAGGAAACCAAAGTTGAAATTTCGGGTTACGTTGCGCCAGGCATTCAAGTGAAATACAGTGTGGGGATTTTTGACTCCCTTAGTGAAGTGGCTGTACGCTATCAGTTACTGTCGCAGTTATACATTGAAATCACCAGTGGCCTGTATCAAAATGTTGATATTCTTTATAAATTCGATTTAGATTAATGGTCATGATGCATTGAGAGCCTATATTTTAGCTTATTTATTTTGTTTTTTTAGTGGCTTAGCTAACACGCAATTAAGTGTTAGCTAAGCCGAAGGTCATCCTTATCCTGCTGAGTTACTCGCACTGGTATTAAGTAAGTCTGCTATCACTATTGCGCAAGCTAATTTAAAAAATCGTCTAATTATTCAGCTTCGCAATCCCTTATTGCCGGGCAGTGCGCCGATTCAGCTACAACAATTTTGGCTTGATAAAAAAGCCTTAACCCAATAATGTAGCACCACTAATAATAAAAAAAGTTGTGGGATATGTTGAAAAAATCATACTTAGCTGCGGTTGCGTTAATCTTGAGTCAAACAAGCGTGGCAAACACGGTTGAACAACTAACAGTCAGTGATGTAATGAGTAATGTAAGCGCATCAGAATGGCGAATGGTAGACACTGATAATATCATTAAAATTACTCTACCTTCGGGCGCGGCGTATATTGAACTTAATCCATTACTTGCACCAAAACACACACAGAATATAAAAAAACTTGCTCGTGAAGGCTTTTATAGAGGTTTGAGTGTTTACCGTTTTGTGGAAGGTTTTGTAGCCCAAGGCGGTGATGCCAGTGGTAAAAAAGTAATTAACACTGCAAGTAAAGCAGTACCTGCTGAGTTTTATTTAGCGACTAAAACGGCAATTAAAATTACCGAACTGGATAGAGAAGATGGTTACGCTGCAATCACGGGGTTTTTAAATGGCTTTGCAGTGGCACAAAATGAAGCGCAAACCCAAACTTGGCAAGTACATTGTAACGGTATATTTGCGATGGCAAGGGATAATGATATTAACAGCGGTGGTACTGAATTTTATGTCACATTAGGTCATGGACCTCGTTACTTAGATAGAAATATTACCGTATTTGGCCGGGTGCTAGAAGGCATGGCTCATTTTAATCTGCTCTCACGCATAGAAACAGCAGGAGAGAAATTTAATCCAATAACGGATCTGCAAGTTTTAGCTGATATAAGCAAAGAGGACCGCAGTCAATTTAAGGTGCTAAAAACAGATTCTAATAGTTTTAAAATGTTGATTAAAGCGCGTCAAAATCGCAGTGAAGCATGGTTTGTAGAAACGCCTAATTATGTTGATGTATGCGGTATGTCAATACCAACTAAAAGAGTTAGTGAGCTAGAAAGTTAGCGAGTTGAAAATTAACCCCGAGCGGGCTCGGGGTTCTATACAATAAAATGACTATTATTGGCGGTTTATTTTCACGTTAAATGGTATTGTATCGTGATCTGTGGATCGATATGGGTTGATATCAAGGCCACCACGTCGGGTGTAACGGGCATAAACTTCAAGCTTGGTAATCTTCAATTGCGTGATTAAGTCACAATAAATACGCTCAACACATTGCTCATGAAACTCATTATGAGTACGAAAAGAAATCAAATACCGCAATAAAGACTTTTTACATACTTGCTCACCGGTATAGCGAATAATAATACTCGCCCAGTCAGGTTGTGAGGTGATCAAGCAATTAGATTTTAATAAGTGACTGTGCAGTGTTTCAGTCACTGTATTTGTCGCGACCGCTTGTAAAGAGTTAGCATGTAAATGGTAGTTATCAATTTCAATGTCTAAGTCGTCAATGCACTCACCAGGCAACGGCGTACAGGGTAAACAGTTATAATCACTCGGGCTGTACAAAGTAACATTGACGGGCTTTGCTACTGCTGTCGATAGATCCGCAGTTAGAATAGCCTGTACGTCATCAATTGAATCAAAACGGCTTTGATTAAAGCTATTTAAATATAACTTAAAAGACTTTGATTCAATGATATGGCTACTTTGACAAGGAAATTCAAAGGTGGCCACGGCAACCACAGGTTTACCTTTTGCGTTTAACCACGATAGCTCATAGCCAGTCCAAAGATCTTGACCCTTAAAGGGTAAGGCACTTTCATCAATATTTAAATCATCGCGGTTAAGTTTACGTGCGATCGGAAACAATAAGCTCGGTGTGTAGGTATCTACATACTCGGTTGATTGGCCAAGTACGCTGCCTTTTAGTTCAGGTGAATTGCTGTAATCTGTCATGTTACGTCTTTTATAGTTACAATAGCGCCATTATACCTAAAGCTTATGAGTTTCACAGTATGAGTATTGCTACAGAATTAGAACAACTTCATCAACGATTTGCCCAGCGCCAGTTAGAGCAAACAGATTCATTACCATGTATTGAGCACGACAGTGATTGGTCAAGCCCTTGTGAGGTTGGCAGTGCGGATGCAAATGGTATGATCCAATGGCAGGCGACGCGTCGCAGTCCTACAGGCTCTTTAACTGATTTAGCAGCAGCCCTTGAGGTTGAGTTTCCACAAGCACTGAATGAGTATTATGGCGCGTTTTTCGCAGGAGCAATTACTGCCAAAATAAACCAACATAGCGTGGAGTTACTGCAAGCTTGGAATGAAGATGACTTTGATTTACTGCAGCAAAATATAACCGGGCATGTATTGATGAAGCGTAAGCTTAAGCAAGAGCCAACGGTATTTATAGGCTTAACGGATCAAGACGATTTATTAGTATCAGTATTAATTTCTTCAGGTGAAGTATGTTTGGAGTATGTCGGAAAGAAACCGCATCATACCTTAGCGGCTAATCTTGGAGAGTTTATTGCAGCACTTGAAATATAACAATGCTAAAAAAGGGAACTGCAGTTCCCTTTTGTTTTTATTACTGAAAATCCCACGATATATTAGACACTAAACCACATGGTTCACACCTAAAATCAAATAAGCCAAACCATGATTCAGGTAACTTCCAATCGTTATTACAGCCTGGGCATTTACGTTCAAGCTCAGATGCTTTGTCTTTGCCACCAACCCGATACAAATAATAATAAACTGGCTTTTTAGTTAAAAAGCTAACACGTTTGGCAATATCTTTACCGCGACGAGAAAGATCGCTATCAATGTTTGATATTTCATCTAATGCAGGAAATTCACAACGTGTTGCACCATTAATTTGAATTTGGTCGCAAGCTTGCCAGTCTTCTTGCCATTTTATTAAAGTTTTATAATCACCATTGGCAATAGCGGGTATTTTAAACAACGGAACGGGTAAAAAATCATCACCGCAATACAGCGGACTACATGTATGCACATAGGTTGTATATAAAATATAGCTGGACGGCTCATGACACTCATCTGCACCATTAGAGTGAATATCTTGGCCGATCACTTTTACTTTTGGTGCCAGCAATCCAGCGCTATGTAATTTATCAATGCTGTGTTTTACAAATGGACTGTTGTTGAGCGGGTGCATTGCATCATCAGTGGGACACATAACACGCGTTACAAAGTAGCCATCTTTTAATACTGTTGGGAATTCTTCTCCCATTATTTGCCCATTAAAGCGCAGTGCATTAACTAAGCGGTTTATCGCTTGTTCGGCATTTTCAAGGGTCGTGTCTTGGTAACAATCAAACGTTAAATCAACAACAAACATGATGGATCTCTAATTTATTATTTTTCAAGTAGTGCTAGTAAGCGGTCTAGTTTTGCTTCGATGCGATCAAGTTGACTAGAGTTATCTATAGTCTCACTTTTTTGCTGAGGTTGTTTTGCTAAATTATGGATAGAATCAGGGTTATTTTTATATTGGCTAACAGCAGCAATAATAACAGGCAATGGAATAGGTTGTGTCAGTTTACTTTTAGTTAAAGCTACAGTAGGAATTTTGCCTTCATCAAGAAGGGCTTTAATTGCATCAAAAACAACAGCATTCATTCGATTTTTAAACTCTTTAAAGTAAGGCATAGCACTAACATGTGCTGCGCCGGGTATAATAACAGGTGGTTGGCCGTAGCCAAATACTTTTACTGCTGACGTAAACGTACATCCAGTTCGTCAATCACTTCACTCCAATCACCATCTTCTGCTAATGATTCAGCAATAAAATGTTGTTGTGCTTGATCCCAAAAAGGGGCGTCTTGTAATAATGTTGTGGCGGGTAATGAATGAGCAGCAATGAAAGTGTCAATCTCAGCCTCTGAACTTGGTAAGCCGAGTTGTTTGAATAATGTATTGATATCGTGTTTAGTGGTATCCATGTCATGCTCCTTGATGGTAACGGTAAAACAGTTATAGAACTTTATGATGGGTTGTTAGAGTTTAACACCCGCTGAATTTGCCTTTTAACGCAGATAGGAATATACCTATAGTTGTTGATGTACAAAAAATCAAAATAATAAAAAGGACTAGCTATGACAGTTGAGACTGAAAATGAGACATTTCGAGTTCAATATATTGCTGCAGAAGACATTAGTATTGCTGCGAGCTTAATCTATCAAGCTTATCATGATGATCCGCTATTGCAACCAATGCTCAATTATAGTGAGGCGAATAAAGCCGTTTATGAAAAAAAATTACGTGCTCTGATCCGTGAAGAGCTCAGTACTTTTTGGCAAGAAAAACAGCCGCTGATTGGTTTATATAAAAATGATCGTTTAAAAGCGGTTGCGTGTGTATTCGAATCATCAAGTCAGCTGCAAGCACAGCGCTATTGGCACTGGCGTTTAAAGTTAATGCTTAGTGCTGGCTATTTGCAAACAAATCAATTAATTGAAAAAGAGCAAACGATCCGTAATGCGCTCGCAGCACAAGGAAACTACTATTTTTTAGCCTTTATTGCAGTTGATCCTCATTTTCATGGTGAAGGCCTCGGCCGTCATCTACTTCGTGGCTTGAATGATTTAGTTAGCGGTAATCCAGCTGCATCGGGTATGGCTGTATTTGTAACCCAAGATAAACATACCGCGTTTTTTGCCAGTGAAGGTTTTGTGCACTTACAACAACTGACTTTTAACAATGTACAAGGTGAACTGCTATTTAAATCAGCTCAATAGCATTGATTTAAGATAAAGCGCCATAATGGAAATGTCACTGTGAGAGATATCTTACATTATCGTGCGCTTAAGCCTTTTATATCGCTGTGATCATGATTGATTTCATCGTAACAAACTGTTTTATAGTAAAAAAATTATTTTTGCAAATTTGTTACATGAAAATTATTATTATTTATGACTACCGCTGAGTCCACTTTGCTTTAAACTTTACTTTGTCAAGACGACACAGACTCAATGAATGAGCTGCTGCCAAGGAAACGGATTATGGCAATTAAGCAAGATGCTTAGCAGGAAGCAAATGGACAAGTTAACACGGATGCAAGGATGAGTTAGGACACTGCGAGGATGCAGTACATTAGCGGAGCTAATGATAAGGACAGCCCAAAGGATTATATTACAGGAAGTAATAGGAGCGTTTGGAAACGCAGGATGGCCAGGTAGGCAAAGAGGATAACACTAGGATGTGTAGGATATTGCATAGATGCAATGTGAGGGTGTATTTGGATATATACCCGTTCAGGGGATAGATAAAAATGGTAGCTTCGGCGTAGGTATGGATGCCTTATTATGGACGAAGTCAGATTGGGGCGTAACTATATGTTACGCCTTAGTTTTTTATAGTTAACGTAAAATGATTAAATATCAGTGTGCGCTGATAACTCGCTAACTTTCTAACTTTCTAACTTTC
>NZ_JACJEQ010000019.1:0-29470 GCF_014164125.1 Pseudoalteromonas sp. SG44-8
ATCTAAATGTAAATCAAGGGATTTATATTTGTTGTTTTTTTGTTGTTGTAAAATACAAGAAATAATCCCGCGAGTTGTTGAAAAAAAACCAAACACAACTACTGTTTATATATACAGCAATGACTGGAGCAGATCATGGCTTCTGTATTTTTAGAATCCATCCGTGACTTTATGACAACGCGTCGTTATGCCAAGCGCACTATAGACACTTATCAATATTGGATAAAATTTTATATTTTATACCATGCTAAAAAACATCCAGCGCAATTGGCAGAGTCGGAGGTTGAGCAATTCTTATCTTATTTAAGTAATCAGCGTAATGTTGCAATGAAAACTCAGGCAACGGCTTTAAATGCTTTGGTATTTTTATACCGTCATATTATTAATCGACCGTTATCACTTGAGATGAATTTTAATAAATCACTCGTGCCACCTAAATTACCTGTAGTACTGACCCGTGAAGAAATGCAGCGTTTATTATTGGCAATGGATCCAAAGTATAAACTTATCGCTCAGTTACTTTACGGTAGTGGTCTACGTTTAATGGAAGCTGTAAGGCTACGGGTAAAAGATGTCGATTATGACTATGTCTCATTAATGATTTGGCAGGGCAAAGGCAATAAAAACCGCAGAGTAACATTAGCACTCGAACTACTGCCGTTGTTGCGCAGCCAAAGTCACTTGGTAAATGACTACTGGCAACGAGACAAACAAGCAACAGACTATGCCGGTGTCTGGCTTGCGAATGCACTAGCTAGAAAATACCCAGCGGCTCCTTATGAAATGAGCTGGCAATATTTGTTTCCTTCTGCCCAGTTAAGCATGGACCCAGAAAGTAAAAAGCTGCGACGCCACCATATTGATGAAACAACGGTTCGTAAAGCAATTAAGCTGGCAGCAAAGCTGGCAAAAATTCAAAAAAATGTTACCTGCCATACACTACGGCACTCGTTCGCTACCCACTTACTTGAATCCGGTGCAGACATACGCACCGTGCAAGAACAACTCGGCCATAGCGATATTCGCACCACGCAAATTTATACGCATGTACTTAACAGTGGTGCCAGTGGCGTAAAAAGCCCGTTGTCGCAGCTACTTTAGGTTCTTATTATCTATTGGAATATCGCGTTTGGGGAATACAAAAAACCCGATAATAATCTTATGTGGAGTTGCTGCTGTTAGAAGGGCAAAAAAATAGACCGCAGAGCACTCCCTGATGGTTTAGCTAGGGGTATATATCAGCTGCTTGATCAGTCTCACGAGCGAGTCACTCAACAGGACAATGCTTATTTGTAAGCTCCTTGCTTTTTATGAATTTTTCTAAAACGCAGCGTCTCTTAACCCTTAATCTTTTTGTGAATAATTGTCTTAACTTTCTAATTTAAATTTTTACGCACACAAAAACGGCATTGCCAGAGCTTTCACCCCATGGGGTTATTTTTTCGTAGTCATGTTCAAACACATGTATTTCAAAATAAGGTTTTAGGGCTTCTTTTAACTGGGCAAAACTAACAGCGACCATTGGGTGCTCGTCGTGCCATATAAATGTTTCGTCTGCTGTTGCTTTATTTATACTGAGCTTTAATGACTGTTTTTCGCCACTGCCACTGTAATTCCAACCAGAGCGGAATGTGAATAAGCTGCCCGCGTTTTCAGCGCTATGCTCTACAAATGAATCGTTATCGATGTGATTTTTATCAACAACGTTAAAGCAAAATATACCACCGGCTTTTAGTGCATGGTGTACGCTTTTAATACAGTCTGTTAATTTATTAATGCCGTCGCAGTAATGGATTGAATACAAAAAGCAGGTAATTAAATCCACTTGCTCAGGGATCACAAACTCACTCATATTCTGCAATGAAAATTGCGCTTCTGGGCAGCGAATAATTGCTCTATCTAGCATGGGTTGATTTATATCAAGCCCACTACTTTGATAACCGTAATCAATAAAATGACGAACATGTGGGCCCGTACCGCACGCTAAATCAAGATGCGTATTCCCCTTATTACCAAATATTTGCTGTAGCCTATGAATAAAATAGCTTTGGGCTTGATAATCTATATCTGCGCACATTAAGTCATAGTAATCAGAAAGGTCTGTGTATAGAGCGTTCGCGGACATATCAGCCTAGTGGTTTGGAGTAGAGTATTTTAAGTCGCGCATAATAAACTAATTATCACCATTAACGAAGCAGATATGAAAGTAAGAGGTTTGTTGGGTTTTGTTTTACTCAACCCAACGTTCAATTTAAATGGCAAACTACTTAAAACTAACCACTGGCAACTTTACTTTAGTTTATCCCTAAATACTTATGTACTTGAACTGATAAGCGCCAGTTTTTTTCAATACAGGTTTCAATTGCCAACTTAGTTGCAGAGACTTTTTGGCTAATTGGTTGCAGGTAAACAAGCTTGGGGGTAATGCCTGTTTTTGCAAATAACTCTTCAAGCTCTGCAACGTGTTTTTGCATCGCGATTGGGTGTTTTATTTCATCGGCGCGTTGCATGGCTGAAGTAAGTACGTCGTAGCCGCCACGCATATTAATTTTCGGTGATACCGTCACCCAAGTTTGTGCTGGGGCTAAAATCTCAAAAGTGCCGCTGGTTTCTATTTGTGTACTATAGCCGTTAGCATGAAGTAATTCGCACACCGGGTTTAAGTCGTACATGCATGGTTCACCGCCGGTGATCACTACATGCTTGGCACGATAAGCACGATCGACAAACAAGTTAAATATTTGCTCAGCTGATGCGTCCGCCCAGTGATCTGAATCGGCCTTTTTCTCAACCGTGTCGTCCAGTGATACTTTATACACATTATCAACTTCCCACGTTTGCTTAGTGTCACACCAAGCGCAACCTACGGGGCAGCCTTGTAAACGTAAAAATATTGAAGGCGTGCCGGTAAAGCTGGCTTCGCCTTGAATGGTTTCAAATATTTCATTAATTTTGTACAAAAGAGTCTCACTCACTACTTGGCATTAATTACGAGCATAAACATAGTTTAAAAAATCAAAAAACACGGTCGGAAATTGTTATTTATGCCCCAGCCGTGTAGTATATCGCGCCCTGATATAAACCTCTATTAAAACTAAGAGCAAAACAGTTATGACGCAAAAAGTAGTTGTGATTTACTCCGGCGGTATGGATTCATTTACCGTATTAAATAAAGCCCTGCAGCAAGGCCGCGAGGTATATGCTCTGTCATTTGACTATGGTCAGCGTCATGTAAAAGAGCTTAAAGTTGCAGCCAGTGTGTGTGAAAAGCTTGGCGTACCGCATAAGATAGTTGATATTTCTGCGATCAATCAGTTAATTGGTGGCTCATCGTTAACTGATGATATTGATGTCCCAGAAGGCCACTACGAAGCCGAAAACATGAAAAGCACCATAGTGCCTAATCGCAACATGATTTTGCTATCACTGGCTGTGGGTTACGCTGTATCACTCAAAGCAAGCCAAGTGTATTACGGTGCTCACTCTGGGGATCATGCTATTTACCCTGATTGCCGTCCTGAATTTGTGCAAAAGATGGATGATTTATGTCGTATTGCTAATTACGACGCGGTGGAAATTTTCAGCCCGTATTTAAATGACACCAAAATTGACATTCTTACTGATGGTTTAAAAATGGGCTTGGACTACAGCCAAACGTGGACTTGCTATAATGGCCGTGAAAAAGCCTGTGGTAAATGTGGTGCCTGCCAAGAGCGCTTAGAGGCATTTAGCCTTAATAACATTACCGATCCAATCGAGTACGAATAACCCACATTAAAAAAGGCTATCATCGCGATAGCCTTTTTATTATTAACTGAAATAAGTTTACAGCCAACGTTTTACCCGAGACTTATAATCGCTGTACCCTTGACCAAATATTTTTAATAGAGCCCGCTCCTCTGGAATAATTTGAAACCAAGTTAAGTAACAAATAAAGCCCAGCACACACAATAACGCCCACAGTGATGTTAACCACACTCCCCAACCTGCCAGTATAAAAGCAAAACCAACATACATTGGATTACGTGAAATTTTGTACACACCCGTGGTAACCAGTGCTGACGCTTGATCTGGTTTATTTGGGTTTACAGTGGTTTTTGCTAAGCGAAAACTAACCACCCCAGCAATACAAAAAATACAGCCTGTGGTGAGTAAAATAACCGCAACATAAAAAATAAATGTGGTGAAATCAATCACACTGTAATGGGCAATTACCGCCATCAGCACAGCAAAAAAAAGCACTATAATAATCGGAGGGATTTTATTATTTAGCATAGTAACTCACTGTTGTTGTTAAAATTAGTTAATGCAATTAAACACTCATCACACTGTATCACTGATGAATATACCGCAGAGGGTCATGTTGATACAAATAAAGTTACAATTGTCAGCTTCATCATTTGCGCATTCTGGTTATACTTTACACACTATATAAAATAATAAGGAATACACCATGTCAGGAACTACTATGGTAGTCATGATCGTATTTATCTCTGTTGGGTTTGGGGTAATGTACGATATGTATAAAAAACATTTAGAGTTTAAACATCGCACACTCACCGATAATAAAGAGTCGAATAATCAAATTGCTGCTGTTAATGCTGAAATGCTTGCGTTAAAAGAGCGTGTACAAACATTAGAAGCTATCGTGACTGATCCAAGTTACAGCGTAAAACAGGAAATCAATAAACTTTAAATTTGCTTAAAGCGCTTGCAAGTAATCTGGATATAAATGCGCGTTTTCTGGCTGCTCAATTCCATGAGCGGCTAAAAAACCACAGATCACTTGCCCGCACCCTTGTGGAGCACGAGAGCTGTCAATTTCAAAATTTAATTGATCGGCATGTTGTTTGCCAAGTTCGCATAATTGCAACGCATGCTGCGAACGCAACACAATACTCAATGCCCCGATTTGCTCTACATTAACGTTTTTACTAAAGCGCGCAAAACCTGCATATTTAAATTGCTCATTTACATAATCATTACTGATCGCTACCAACGCGGTCATCAAGCCATGCAAAAAAGCATTTGCAGATGTATCTGCGGCTAAAAAAACCACTGTTTTTGCGTTAAATTCGCTTAACTGACAGTCAGTACAATTGAGCCGCAGAGTGTAAAGTATGTGCTCATCGGCAATTTTTTGTTGTGCAATTAAAGTCAGTGCAGCTCCAGCAAATAAACATCTAGCGAGTAACTTTATGACACTTTGCGGTTGATAATCAGCAGCCATGGTTAATTGCGGGTTTTGTGCTAATAAAGGTAAATCATGATGGTTATTAAACGGCGTGCTGCTGCCCTGCTCACTATCGAGTTGAAATAGTTCTCTTACTTCGTGTTCACGGGCTATTTTTAACGCTAAAAAAGCGGTTTGGATCAATTCCGAGGTAGGTAAGTTTTCTTCCACAAACCAGCGCCGGCCAAATAATAACTTTTTTGCCTTGGTGCTGCGGTAATTATCTGGACTAAGAATGGCCACTTGTAAATAAATTTGCTCATTCTGCTTTGCGGCGAGCACCCGAAAGTGAGTTGAAAACTCAATTTTATCAAGGGTTTCGTTCACGCTTTCGAGGGTATGTTGATAACGTAAAAAATGTTGCGGCACTACCCAGCTCGCGTTACTCAATTGCACGATGGGTGCATAAGCAATTGGCTGCTCACAATTATATAGCAGCTCATTATGAGTATATTTGACTGATGTAAAGTGGTTATTTTTATCTGACATAACTAAACCAAGTAAACTCGCTAACACAAAGCGCTGAAGATGAGTTATTTACGCTGTAACGCTAGTCGATAGATCACAGTGCTGCGTTTAATTTAGCGATATTTTTTGATAATCATCGAGCACATGTTGAAAATATGTACGGTCTTTGTTCAACATCCGAGTATAGTGCGCAACTAATTGTTGCAGATACAATTCGTGCATTTGCTCAGCATTGTCCCACATCTGACTGCCAGTAACACTCAACGCAGTGTTACTGGTAAAACTTAGCTGTATCACTTCGTAAAAACGGTTGTTTTCTTGCACCAGTTGCTCTTTGATAAGTCCTAAACCTAACGCCTGTAAACCTTGTCGTAAGGTATAGGTATGATGCACGGGACAAACAATAAAACTGAGTTGTTCACGAAGCTTTTCAGGGCAATTAGCAACCATTTTTTGTACTAGCCTCAGCAGTAATTCTCCACCGACTCCGGCGATAATTATCAGCTGCTTGGCTGATGGCTGCAGCTCAATTGTAGCTACATCCTGACATAATACTTGCCATTGGCAAGCTGCTTGCTGATCACTAAAACGCGTAAGCGTGTGTTCAAGCTCGTCCATTAACGTAGGCACTATATCAACAAAGTTTATTTGCTTGGCGGCTGCCCGCTTTAAAAGCGCCATACCAAGCAAACCGTGGTCACAACAACAGTCCCAAATTACATCATACGGCGCGCAGATCAACGAATCGATTGCACTGAGGCGGCTACTTAGTTTCATTTAAAGCTAAACTTGAGCCGTTTTATAGATCAATGCTTTTAAGCTACGGTCGCTATCAACATCAACAAAACCATGGGTCGGCGCTAGGCGCTCTACAAATTCAATCGCACCTTGAGTGTGTTCGTCTATCAGCGCTTTAAATGACGCTTCACTTAGCTCTGGACTGTTAGCACATAACAGCAATTGAGTATGGTCATTGAGCAGTTCAGGTAAGCGGCGCAGCACTTTTTGATAATCTTTAGTTAAAATGAAACTGCCTTTTTGAAAGCTTGGCGGATCAACAATAATTAAATCAAAAGGACCAGCCTTTTTAAGTTTACCAAACGACTTTAATATATCGTGCGGTAAAAAGCTCACACCGCGGTCAAAGCCATTAAGTTGATGATTTTGCTTACCGGTGCGCAGTACCCCTTTATTCATATCCATGTTGATCACACTATCGGCACCGCCACGCATTGCAGCAACCGAAAACCCACAGGTATATGAAAATAAATTCAATACCTTAGCGTGTTTACTATGGGCTTGCACAAACTCCCGACCACGGCGCATATCCGGGAATATACCGGTATTTTGACGGCTCATTAAATCCACTAAAAACTCACTGTCACCTTCTTTAACACTATGCGGGCTCGGTAGTTGACCAAATAACAGTTTATTTTCAGTTTGTTGTCCGGCGCGTTGTTGAAATACCAACGAGGTGATTAATTCTTTAGCGTGTTGTTGTGCCCATTGCCAAAGCTGCTCACTTAATTGCATTAGCGTTTGTGCGTCAACGTCGTCGTAAGACACTAAAAATAAACACGGTGGGTAAAAGTCGATATTTAGATGACTCAAATGCTCAGTAGTGTGACCGCGGCCATGAAACACACGACAAAGTTCATTGTCTGCTAAGGGCGCACTTTCAAGTGCTGTAATAAGGGGCGTAAAATTATGCATTTTTAATTAACTGTTGTTGTAATTCATGGATTTCATCACGAACGGATGCGGCTTTTTCAAATTCTAAATCACTTGCGTATGCATGCATTTTGGTTTCGAGTTGCTTAATTTGCACTGCGATCTCTTTTGCACTGAGCACTTGCTTACTTTGTTTTCGGATCAGCTGTAAATTATCTTGTGGGCCGGCTCGCTCACCAACATCCATAATGTCAGTAATTTTCTTCAATAAGGCTTGTGGTTCAAGGCCATGCTTAATATTGTAAGCGTGTTGAATATCGCGGCGACGCTGAGTTTCATCAATAGCTTTGGCCATTGATTTAGTGACTCGATCACCGTATAAAATTGCCCGACCATTTAAGTGACGAGCAGCACGACCAATGGTTTGAATTAATGCGCGAGCTGAACGTAAAAAGCCCTCTTTATCAGCATCGAGTATTGCAACTAGTGATACTTCTGGCATATCTAAACCTTCACGCAGTAAGTTAATACCCACTAACACATCAAACACCCCAGCGCGAAAATCACGAATAATTTCGACCCGTTCAACGGTATCGATATCCGAATGCAAGTAACGCACTTTTACATCATGTTCAGATAAGTAATCCGTTAAATCTTCAGCCATGCGCTTAGTAAGTGTGGTTACTAGCACGCGTTCATCAATTGCTACGCGTTTATATATCTCTGACAATAAGTCATCAACTTGAGTTGCCACTGGGCGTACTTCAATTTGTGGATCTAGTAATCCTGTGGGGCGAATAACCTGCTCGGCAATATCATCTCCACAACGTTCAAGTTCAAAATCACCCGGGGTTGCTGATACATAAATTGTTTGCGGTGCTATGGCTTCAAATTCTTCAAAGCGTAGTGGCCGGTTATCCATCGCCGACGGCATACGAAAACCGTATTCCACGAGATTTTCTTTACGGCTACGATCGCCTTTATACATAGCGCCGATTTGCGATACCGTAACGTGAGATTCGTCAATAATCATTAACGCATCTTCAGGAAGATAATCAAGCAAGGTTGGCGGTGGATCGCCCGGCGTGCGACCAGATAAATATCGGCTGTAGTTTTCGATGCCAGAGCAATAACCAAGCTCGGTCATCATTTCAATATCGTATTGTGTACGTTGTGCCACGCGTTGCTCTTCGACCAGTTTATTAGCACTGAGTAACTGCGCACGACGATCTTTTAATTCAGCTTTAATATGCTCAACCGCATCAAGAATTTTATCTCTGGGTGTCACATAGTGCGTTTTAGGATAGATAGTTGCGCGGACTATGTGTTTTTCAACCGCGCCTGTAAGCGGGTCAAAAATACTTAGCCGTTCTATTTCGTCATCAAACATTTCTACACGCACTGCAAAAGTGTCTGACTCAGCAGGGAATATATCCACAACTTCGCCACGAACCCGATACGTACCGCGGCTAAAATCAATGTCATTTCGCGTATATTGAATTTCGGCTAGTCGGCGCAGCATATCGCGTTGATCAACTTTTTCGCCCACTTTTAACAACAGCATCATCTTCATGTATGATTTTGGATCGCCCAAACCATATATGGCTGATACTGATGCCACTATAATTGTATCCCTACGCTCTAATAGCGCTTTGGTAGCACTTAGGCGCATCTGCTCTATGTGTTCGTTTATCGAGGCATCTTTTTCAATAAAGGTATCGCTTGCAACAACATACGCTTCTGGCTGGTAGTAATCATAATACGAAACAAAATATTCAACCGCGTTGTGCGGAAAAAACTCTTTCATTTCCCCATATAACTGCGCTGCTAAGGTTTTATTATGCGCCATAATAATCGTTGGGCGATTCAAATCATTGATAATATTAGCCATGGTAAATGTTTTACCAGTACCTGTTGCCCCTAATAATGTTTGATGAGCAAGTCCGGCTTCTAACCCTTCACATAACTGCGCAATCGCGGTGGGTTGATCCCCCGCAGGTTTAAATTTAGATACCAGTTGAAAATGGTCGCTCATGCTTGGCACTCCTGTACAGCTTGGTTACTGATCATATTCAGCTCTTTGATAAACCATTTATAAGCTATTATTGCAGTAAATAAATTACCCAGCGCTGCGCCGATCAGCAAGCCTGGTAAACCGGCATATAAATTACCGACATAAGCAAATGGAATATAAAAAATAAATAATCGGATCACACTTAGAATTAATGCATTCATTGGTTTGTGTAAGGCATTGAACGATGAATTAGACAAAATAATTATCCCTTGCAAACCGTAACTTAGCGGCAAGGTAAAAATAAATAATTTGATCACATCGATAACCATCTGCTCTTTACCAAACAACTCACTGATCACTCCTGAAAATGCAATGAGCAGTAAATAAATAATAAACTGCCAAATCATCACAAATTTTAATGTTGTGGTGTACGCCTCTTTAACACGGTTAAGTTTACCAGCACCAAAGTTTTGACTAATAAACGGCGGTAACGTCATCGATAAAGCTAACACCACCAGACTGGCAATTGATTCAATACGACTGCCTACGCCAAAAGCAGCAACAGCCTCAGGTCCATGATGGGCAACCATGGCAATCATCACCGCCATTGCAACTGGTGTTAACATATTTGCACCTGCCGCTGGCAAACCAATTTTAAGAATTTTTCGAATAGAGCTTAATGGGGTTTGGTTATTTGCATTTAGGCTCAGCAAGCCTTTTTTTACTGCTAGCAAATATAAAATAATGACAACGGCTACCGACCATGCGATGACGCTGGCAATCGCAGCGCCTTTAATGCCAAATGCAGGAATTGGCCCAAAGCCAAAAATCAATACTGGGTCGAGCACGGCATTGATAAGCCCCGCTCCACCCATCACTATGCTAGGTGTTTTGGTGTCACCGCTGGCACGTAACACTGAGTTACCAACCATAGGGGTAATTAAAAATACACTGCCTAAAAACCACACACTCATATACTCATGGATCAGCGGCAACACTTGCTCCCCTGCTCCCAGCAATTTAAATATCGGGGAAATAAACAGATAACCAAATAGCGATAAACACACCACCATCACCACTGCAATTAATAATGCGATGCTGGCGTCAAAGCGTGCTTCTTCAATATTATTACTACCCAATGCCTTGGCAATAACCGCTGACGTACCGATACCCAAACCAATAGCTAGGCTGATCACGGTAAAGGTTACCGGAAAAGTAAAACTGACAGCCGCTAATGGCTCAGTTCCCAATAAGCTAATAAAAAATGTATCAACAATATTGAACATCATTAACGTAATCATGCCGAAAATCATCGGCACAGTCATTTTCTTCAAGGTCGGTACTATTGGATCGTTTAATAAATCGGGAGCTGAGTTGCTCTGCAAAGTTGCGCGCATGGGAATAAATAAACCTCTTTTATTAAGCGTGGTATTTTAAAGCATCAGGGCTTTTCAAGCCACGCATTTATCAAGTGATTATAAATTGATTACAAAAACGCCTAAAAAACCATAGAAAAGTGTTCTTTTTACGTGTTTAGCGATGATTTCACTTCGAACCTCTACTAAAAACAATAAAAATACATTTTTATAACCTTTATCACAAAAACATCGCGACTGGTGCTGCATTTTTACACAAAAATTGCGCTAATCGAATCGTTACGAATAAATTTACTCATCAACGAAGCTCTTTTCAGCTTATTTTTTCAAGTCATTGTTTTAAAATGAGATAAAAAAACTGTTTTAAATGCTTGATATCCTCACAGTGCCCTAAAAATATGGCTCTGCCAACGTTCTTAAAGTTTCATAAACAGAGTTATCCACAGAAACCGTGGATAACTCTTGCAAAGCCACGTTAATAAAGGCGTGCAAAGGGGCGGCTTAAACACGCTAACGGCAATGTTGGCAAATACTAACTTTAGACAATTTGAGTTAAATAGCTCATAAAACATACTTAACCCCTGTACCAATGACCTGTCACATTTATTTAAACGCCCATTCAATATGAAAAAATAAATTTAACCAATTGAAATAAAACAATATATATATATTTCCTTGCTATTCTCATGGGTATTAAGTCGCTAAACTAAGGGTTCAGATCTGTATGTCATTTTTTTCTCGGCATTTTTCGTTAACGACTAATTAAATGCATAAGTAAATTTAATTATTGCGAATTTGCGCTTTTATTAGCTAACGTTAAAAAAGTACATTTCATAAATTTATTCGTACAAAACTAGATAAATGATCACTTTTATAATTTGCTTGGCGGTTAACTTGTTTGTTTTTTAGTCGTTAAAAACCATAATTTTATGCCACATCTCGATCTACACGACTCAAATAGGGAGAAAAAAAGCCACAAAACAGCCAGATCGAACATAAAAACATCGAACAGACTGCTTTTTTTTGTTTATCCGGTTTTATGTGTTGACACTTTGCAGCGCGGTCATTAATATTTCGCCCCGTTGAAAGGCACATACGCTTCCCCCTTAGCTCAGTTGGTTAGAGCGACGGACTGTTAATCCGCAGGTCCCCCGTTCGAGTCGGGGAGGGGGAGCCAGTCTTTTCAACCATAAACGATTCCCCCTTAGCTCAGTTGGTTAGAGCGACGGACTGTTAATCCGCAGGTCCCCCGTTCGAGTCGGGGAGGGGGAGCCAAGTTTATGTAATATGATTATTGTTCCCCCTTAGCTCAGTTGGTTAGAGCGACGGACTGTTAATCCGCAGGTCCCCCGTTCGAGTCGGGGAGGGGGAGCCAAATCATATAAAATTTAAGTATTGTAGTTCCCCCTTAGCTCAGTTGGTTAGAGCGACGGACTGTTAATCCGCAGGTCCCCCGTTCGAGTCGGGGAGGGGGAGCCAACTTAAAGAATCAATTAGACTTTCCTAAACAATTCCACTACTCTACTACAATCAAAATATTTCTTTTTAATACACATTTAATAAGTGTAAAATAATTTGATTAATCAAGGATCTGATTCCTTCCCTTTGATCTACTAAAAAGAATAAGACATGGCTGGTTTCAAAAAACTCATATTTATTCAATTAATATCTTGGCTGTTGTTTGCAAGTATTGGTGGCTATTTTGTTGCGTCAGCGTTTGACAACGCAGTAAGCGATGCACAACATAAAACGCAATCAGTGGTAAACAACTATATTAGTAAACATTCTATTGTCGATATAGCACCAGATAAACTTCAGCAAGTGCTTGCTGACGGTAATACTTTTTCTTCATTTATTTTGCGTGATCAGCAAGGTAAAGAACTTATAAATATTACATCCCCTACTTCATTACCAGCCATTGCGCAATTAGTTAACACCAGCTTTAACTCTATCCGTCCTCAATTTGCTGTTAATCAAGCGTCTGATATCAAAGTTGAATTTACTATTAATGCCAATAACCTTGGGTTGATACTCCAACAAGCGTTGTTTATTGTTATTTTAGTGTCAGGTTTAATGGCAATTATTCCCATTGTGTTTATGAAAACCATGTTTAGTAAGCTAAATAGAAATATAAGCATGACAGTGGCTGAGATAATTGATGTTTATATCAATCAAAATCAAGTCAACAACGGTCTTGAAACAGCAATTAATAGCAGCAAAATAAAACAACTGGGCGTTGACCTAGTGCCGAGCTTTAATCGCCTGTCGCACTTTTTACAAAGTAAGCATGATGATATTCAAAATGCCGCACATTCTATCAAGCAAGAAGCTTATAAAGATGTAGTTACTGAACTTGGCAACCGTAATATGTTTGTTGAATATTATGAGAAGTACATTGAAAGCAGTGAAAAAAGCACCTTTGGCTCTTTGGCGATGGTTCGTTGTAGTGAATTACAAGCAATCAACCAAACTCGTGGTTACCAAAAAGGTGACGAGTATGTCAAAGCTGTGGCTGATATTATTAAACATATCAGCGGCACATATACAGGCAGTAAAGTTTTTCGTTTGAATAGCTCAGATTTCGCGATTGTGCTGCCTAACACTCCTCTCAAGGAATCTGAACGTTTTGGTGATAACTTACAATCTCGATTTACTCAATATCAGCAAAACCAAGAATTAAGCTCAGTAGCAAATACTGGGATCGTCGCTTATGAAAAAGGCAAACCCTTAGGTGAGCTACTTTCGATAGTAGACAATGCTATGAGCATGGCCCAATCAAAACAAGCTAACGCCTGGCATATACAACGCGAAACTGATTTAGTTAATAATGTAAGTGCAGGATTTGGCAATCAAAACTGGCGTAAAGTGATTAATGAAGTAATTGAAGCTGAGCGTGTACATCTGGTAATGCAAAACATTATGCCAATTGGTAAAAGCATGAAGGCCTACGCTGAAATTCAAGTGCGCTTTAAAACAACAGAAAACCAAGTATTGCCTACCGCTTCATTTTTAGCTATGGCTGAAAAGCTTGATATGGCGATGGAAATTGATCAGTTAATCATTAATTCATCACTGGAAAAAATTAAGAGCCGTAATTTCTCTGAAAAATTCTTTGGTTTGAATGTTACCGCCTCAAGCGCACACAATGATCAGTTCGTAATTTGGCTAGAGCGACGTTTATTAAAAGACACAAATATTGCCTCAAAACTGGTATTCGAAGTGAGTGAATTTGGCTTACAGCAAAATATTAAAGCCAGTAAACGCTTTATAGATATGATCCACCGTGTTGGTGCTCGGATCACGGTAGAACGATTTGGTGTTGGTTTAACCTCGTTTAAGTTTTTCCGCGATTTAAAACCTGACTTTATCAAAATGGATGCAAGCTATACTCGCGGCCTTGAAGAAGATAAAAATAACCAATACTTTATGCGTTTAATGGTCGACCTCGCGCATCGAATTGGTGTTAGTGTTTTTGCTGAGGGTGTTGAAAGCCAAGAAGAAAAACACATTATTGAAACTTTATGTCTTGATGGTGTGCAAGGTTATTACATCGAAAAGCCAAAAGATATTTAATCAATCTAAAGGGTGCTTTTAGCACCTTTTTAGTTTTCTAGTAGTTTATTTCCCCCTCCCCTGATCTGCTTTATCATTCCAAATGTCAGTAACTAGGTTAATGAACAGTTAATCTTTATTTATCATGCTATAAAATTCTAAATGCAATTCACTATCATTATTAAATGAGCCGTTTATTTACCTTCTACGTGTTGTTAAACAGCCAATAAAAAAGGATAATGTCGGCGTTTATTATAGCTTGAGGCGAACATGACAGAATATGTATTGCTGTTGATCGGCACAGTACTGGTTAATAACTTTGTGTTAGTACAATTTTTAGGTCTATGCCCGTTTATGGGTGTATCTGGCAAACTGGATACAGCTATAGGCATGTCACTTGCGACCACTTTTGTGTTAACACTTGCCTCTGTAACAAGCTATCTAGTTAATCAATATATTTTGATCCCACTTGATATCACGTATTTACGTACTCTAAGCTTTATTTTAGTGATTGCGGTGGTGGTTCAGTTTACCGAAATGGTAGTCAGAAAAACCAGCCCTACGCTGTATCGCTTACTCGGTATATTTTTACCTTTGATCACCACAAACTGTGCGGTCTTAGGTGTTGCGTTACTAAATGTCAAAGAGGATCATACGTTTTTACAATCTGCAGTATATGGCTTTGGCGCTGCTGTTGGTTTTTCTATGGTACTGGTATTATTTGCAGCTCTTCGTGAACGCTTAACCGCTGCTGACGTACCTACCCCCTTTAAAGGCGCATCGATTGCGATGATCACCGCAGGCTTAATGTCGATGGCCTTTATGGGCTTTACAGGATTAGTGAAGTTTTAACATGACCTTGTTTTATGCCTTGATTGCGCTGGGAACCCTAGCACTCATTTTTGGTTTGATCTTAGGATTTGCTGCTGTGCGCTATCGAGTGCAAAGTAATCCGATTGTTGAACAGATCGATACTATATTACCGCAAACACAGTGCGGCCAGTGTGGGTATCCGGGTTGCCGCCCTTATGCAGAAGCCATCGCCAATGGCGATGAGATTAATAAATGTCCACCAGGTGGCGATGCGACAGTAAAAAAATTAGCTGACTTAATGGGTGTTGAAGCTAAACCCCTTGCCGGTGGCGAACAAGCTGAACCGATAAAAACCGTTGCCTATATACGTGAAGATGAATGTATTGGTTGTACCAAATGTATTCAAGCTTGTCCTGTCGATGCTATTGTTGGTGCCACGCGCCAAATGCATACTGTTTTAATTGATGAATGTACGGGTTGTGACTTATGTGTTGAACCTTGTCCTGTTGACTGTATTGATATGCTGCCTGTAGAAACCACTAAGCAAACGTGGAAATGGCAACTAGATGCAATCCCAGTAACACAGATTGATTAAGGGCTCCCTATGGAAAAGCTAATCGCACAGATAAAACAAGGTAAAGTGTGGCCGTTTCCAGGTGGCATTCATCCACCGGGACAAAAAACAATTTCCAACAGTCAAGCAATCGCCCGTTTACCTTTGCCTGACAAACTCGTTGTGCCATTAAAACAACATATTGGTGCTAACGGTCAACTGATCGTCGAAAAAGGCCAACAGGTACTTAAAGGGCAAGCACTTACAAAGCCTGTTGCGAATTGGTCGGTGCCAATACACGCCCCCACTTCTGGTACTATTACTGATATTTGCCAAATGCCGTCTGCGCATCCATCGGCATTGCCTGAATTGTGTGTAATTATTGAGCCCGATGGCCAAGATAGCTGGTGTGCGTTAGCACCGGTGACAACACCAAGCCAGCTTTCTCACGAGCAACTTATCGATATAATTCATGACCGTGGTATTGCCGGTATGGGCGGTGCAGGATTCCCAACTTATATTAAAGCAGATAGTCGCAAAGCAATTGAGTATTTTATTGTTAATGCAGTGGAATGTGAGCCCTATATTACTGCTGATGATGTACTAATGCGTGAGCATGCTGCAGGCATTATTGCTGGCATAGAGATCATGCAGCAATTGCTTACACCAACACTTACTATCGTTGGTATAGAAGATAACAAACCAGAGGCCATCGCAGCCATGCAGGCAGCGGCTGAGTATAATGACAAAATAATCATTCAAACAGTTCCTACTGTTTATCCTTCTGGTGGTGAAAAGCAATTAATTAAGCTACTTACCAATAAAGAAGTCCCTAGTGGGGGAATTCCAGCAGATATCGGTGTGTTAGTACAAAACGTCGGCACTTTATTTGCTGTTCATCAAGCTGTCTATGAAGGTAAGCCACTAATTGAACGTGTTATTACGGTAACAGGTAATACAATTCATAATCCGGGTAATGTATGGGCTTTATTAGGCACTGAAATAAAACATCTACTTGATTGCCAAGGCTTTTCACCAGTGCCACAGCAACGCGTTGTAATGGGCGGCCCTATGATGGGCTTTACTTTGCCAACGGTGCGTATCGGCGTGGTAAAAACCACTAACTGTATTTTAGCCCCAGATCATGATGAGCTGGCAGAGCCCGGCCCTGAAAAAGCCTGTATTCGTTGTAGTGCTTGTGCTGATGCCTGCCCTGCTTCACTGTTGCCTCAGCAATTACAATGGTTTGCTAAATCAAAAGAATACGACAAACTGAAAGAGCATAACCTGTTTGATTGTATTGAATGCGGTGCTTGCGCGTATGTGTGCCCAAGTGAAATTCCGCTGGTGCAGTATTACCGTGTGGCTAAAGTTGAAATAAAAGAACAGCAAGCTGAGCAAGTTAAAGCTGAACGTGCGAAAGAGCGCTTTGAACTTCGAAAACAACGCCTAGAGCGGGAGCAAGAAGCACGACAAAATCGCCATAAACGCAAACCAGCTGCTGAAAAATCGGCTGACGAAAAACAAAAAATTGCCGATGCTCTAGCACGCGTTAAAAATAAACCAGCAAAAGATGACGACAAATCAGCCGTTGCCGCTGCAATTGCTCGCGCCAAAGCTAAAAAACAAAATCAAGAAGCAACGCTTGAACCAGATAACAGTGACGTAGCATTAGAGCGCGCAGCGCGCAAAGAGCAAGCTCGCAAATACAAAGAGCAAAAATCCGCAAGCAATACAGCCGCTGATCCGGATGATAAAAAGTCAGCCGTGGCCGCTGCAATTGCCCGCGCTAAAGCGAAAAAAGCGGCGGCATCAGAAGATGAAAGCGATAACACGACGGCTACACCTACTGATGATAAAAAAGCCGCAGTAGCCGCTGCAATTGCCCGTGCTAAAGCAAAAAAGGCAGCACAGGCTGAACCAGCAGCAAGCGTAGAAAACGACAACTCTGAAAGTGAAGTCGCTACAGCCTCACCTACTGATGATAAAAAAGCCGCTGTAGCCGCTGCAATTGCTCGTGCTAAAGCAAAAAAGGCAGCACAGGCTGAACCAGCAGCAAGCGTAGAAAACGACAACTCTGAAAGTGAAGTCGCTACAGCCTCACCTGCCGATGATAAAAAAGCCGCTGTCACTGCTGCTCGTGCAAAAGCGAAAAAGGCAGCACAGGCTGAACCAGCAGCAAGCGTAGAAAACGACAACTCTAAAAGTGAAGTCGCTACAGCCTCACCTGCCGATGATAAAAAAGCCGCTGTCGCTGCCGCCATTGCCCGCGCTAAAGCGAAAAAGGCTGCAAAAGCTGAACAAGCGGCTAGCGTAGAAAACGACAATTCTGAAAGTGAAATCACTACAGCCTCACCTGCTGATGATAAAAAAGCCGCTGTCGCTGCTGCTATTGCTCGTGCAAAAGCGAAAAAGGCTGCACAAGCAGCAAGCGTAGAAAACGACAACTCTGAAAGTGAAGTCACTACAGCCTCACCTGCCGATGATAAAAAAGCCGCTGTCGCTGCAGCCATTGCCCGCGCGAAAGCGAAAAAGGCTGCACAAGCTGAACAAGCGGCTAGCGAAGAAAACGACGATGCTGAAAATGAAACTTCGGCTACAGCGATAAACGAAGCTGAAATCGCTGAAGATAAACCAGAACAGACCGCACAAGATAAGAAAAAGGCCGCTGTTGCCGCTGCGATTGCCCGTGCAAAGGCTAAAAAATTACAACAAGAAGGAAGTGATAAGTAATGAAGCTAACGATGGCCAGTTCGCCGCATAGCCACAGTCATAAATCACTTAGCAGGTTGATGCAAACAGTGATCTTAGCCTGTATTCCTGGACTTATCGCACAACTGTATTTTTTTGGTACAGGTGTATTGATCCAGCTAATTTTAGCGTTAGTCACGGTTAGTATCAGTGAAGCCATTATTATGCTTATTCGCAAGCGCCCTGTATGGCCTGCGCTTGGAGATGGCAGTGCATGGCTTACTGCGGTCTTATTAGCATTAAGTATTCCGCCACTCGCCCCATGGTGGGTTATTGTGATGGGTAGCTTTTTTGCCATCGTCATTGTTAAACAGCTCTATGGTGGCCTTGGTTTCAATTTATTTAACCCTGCCATGGCTGCATACGTGTTATTGCTTATTTCGTTCCCTGTGCAAATGACCACTTGGATGCCAGTTAGTGACTTACTCGCAAACCCAATTAGTCTTACTCAACAGCTTAGCGTTATTTTTAATGGCTTTACCAGTGCAGGTTTTAGTGTTGATCAACTTAGAGTTGGGGTTGATGGCGTAACAATGGCCACACCTTTGGATACCATCAAGACTGATATCGCTCATGGTTTAACCGTATCTGAAAGCATGCAAGCCGCTATTTTTAATAGTTGGTTAGGACAAGGTTGGGGCTGGGTAAATCTTGGCTTTTTAATCGGTGGCTTATACCTTATTAAAGCCAAAGTTATAAATTGGCATATCCCAGTTGGTGTAATTGCATCAATTGCTGTGTGCAGCGCAATTGGTTATATCGCAGCACCTGGTACTGAGCCTGGTATGGTATTTCATTTATTTAGTGGCGCAACCATGTTAGGGGCCTTTTTCATAGCCACGGATCCGGTTTCGGCAGCTACCACTAATCGCGGTCGGTTAATTTACGGCGCATTGATTGGTTTATTAGTTTATTTGATCCGTACTTTTGGCGGTTACCCAGATGCCATGGCGTTTGCTGTGTTACTACTCAATATGGCCGTGCCACTGATAGACTATTACACTCAACCACGTACTTATGGCCATGGGGTGAATAAATGATTATTTCATCAATGACAAAAAATGGCGCTATTTTAGCCCTGTTTGCCCTGCTCACTACCGGCGCTGTTGGTATTATCCATAACCTCACGGCTGACAGTATTGCAGACCAAGAGCGCAAACAACTTTCATTACAGCTGCAAGATGTACTCGCCCCTAATTTTTACGATAATACTCTTTATCAAGATTGTGCCATCATTGATGATCCACTACTTGGTAATAAACCACAAACCGTTTATCGTGCTCGCAAGGGTGGCCAACCTGTTGCTTTAGTAATGCGCCACGTGACGCCAAAAGGTTATAGCGGCGATATAAGTTTATTAACTGCCGTATTTGCAAACGGGGACGTTGCCGGAGTACGTGTTACTAAACACGAAGAAACGCCTGGTCTTGGTGATAAAGTAGAAATGAAAAAATCTCTTTGGATCACCTCATTTAAAGATAAAACTGTACTTGATGACGACGATACTCGCTGGGCAGTAAAAAAAGATGGCGGAGACTTTGATCAATTCACTGGCGCTACCATTACACCACGCGCCGTGGTTGGCTCAGTAAAACACGCTGTGTTATTCTCAAAAAACAATTTCGATGCGGTATTTAGTGCTGATAACGCATGCCAAATAGGTGAGCCATGAGCCAATTAAAAGAACTGTTTAACGAAGGAATGTGGAAAAACAACCCTGCCCTCGTGCAATTACTCGGTTTGTGCCCACTACTGGCCGTCACATCAACGATAACCAATGCGATGGGCCTCGGTTTAGCCACTCTGCTGGTATTAGTTGGCTCGAACGTCACAATTTCTGCGGTGCGTAATTTCGTGCCAAAAGATATCCGCATTCCTGTATTTGTGATGTTTATCGCAGGCTTTGTAACCATAGTGCAGCTATTAATGAATGCCTATACGTTTGGCTTATATCAATCGCTAGGAATATTTATTCCACTGATAGTTACTAACTGCGCTATTATCGGCCGCGCTGAAGCGTATGCCTCTAAGAATCCGATTCATTTATCAGCGTTTGACGGTTTAATGATGGGCTCTGGCTTTATGGTAGTACTGGTTGTGCTTGGCGCAATGCGTGAGTTGATCGGCCAAGGTACCTTATTTGATGGCGCCGATTTACTACTGGGCCCATGGGCATCGGTTTTACGCATTGAAGTATTTAGTTTTGATAATCAATTTTTGCTCGCTATTTTACCACCCGGTGCATTTTTAGGTTTGGGCTTACTGATTGCTGCTAAAAATGTCATTGATGCGCAAATAAAAGCAAAACAAGTAGCACCACCAGTGGCCGAAAAAGGCCCACGAGCAAGGGTCACCAGTTTAACTTAAGGGGAAGCGCACAGTATTTACTGTGCGTTTAAGTTGCATGAATAAAGAAAAACGATACGAAATACTCTCTCGCTTGCGCGAGCAAAACCCACATCCAGAAACCGAGCTTGAATATTCAAGCCCGTTTGAACTGTTAGTTGCGGTAACGCTATCAGCACAAGCAACTGACGTTGGGGTAAATAAAGCCACCCGTAAGCTCTTTCCCGTCGCCAATACGCCGCAAGCAATTTTAGATTTAGGCCACGATAAACTTCGCGATTACATTAAAACCATCGGTTTGTTTAATTCTAAAGCTGCCAATGTGTACAAAATGTGCCAAATTTTAGTTGATAAGCACAACAGCGAAGTGCCTGAGAATCGTGAAGCCCTAGAAGCCCTACCCGGCGTTGGCCGTAAAACTGCCAATGTGGTACTCAACACCGCCTTCGGCTGGCCGACAATCGCGGTAGATACCCACATAGACCGCGTATCAAACCGCACTAAATTTGCTATGGGTAAGAACGTTGTTGAAGTAGAAAAAAAGCTATTAAAAGTTGTACCAGCAGAGTTTAAAGTAGATGTACATCACTGGCTCATTTTACATGGACGTTATACCTGTGTGGCGCGTAAGCCAAAGTGTGGCAGCTGTATAATTGAAGATTTATGTGAGTTTAAAGAAAAGACTGAGTAACTAATTTTTAATTGAAATATTAAGATAATCATACGATATGTGCCCTACGTATGATTATCTTAATTTGAAAACCTCAAATAAACGCTTAACCTTTAAACATTACCGGACATAAACTCTATACTCCCAAGGCGCCAACTTAAGGCTTGCGTCTTCAGTAAGCGTTGCCTTTTGTTTGCTAAATAGCTCTGTATATACTCCAGCTGTTTGTGGACCCATAAATTGAATATCTTGCTCTTTATCAGAAAAATTAATCACAACAAACACTTTATCTTTGGTATTTTCGCGGATAAAACTAAACACCTCTGTCGGATTAGTATTATAAATACGCTCCATTGTCGCGCCATATTTACCATGCCACAACGCACTATTTTGTTTCTGCAAAGCTAAGAGCTTCTGAATCAATGGCTTAAATTTATGTTCTTTCCATTCGATAGGATCTTTTTCAAAAAACTCAAGCCGCTTAATATTCCCAGCTTCAAGTCCATTATAAATTAATGGCATACCTTCACCGACAATAGACAATACGATTGCTGTCGCTACTTTTTCTTCGCTACCATAACGCTCAAACACGGTTCCTTCCCATGAATTAGCATCGTGATTTGAAACATACGTCATCCGATAGCTATTTTTCGGATACGCTCCCTCATTCCATGAATAGTATACAAACAATCTATTTAAATCAGCGTGACCACTTAAAATATCATGAATAGCTTCCTGCCAAGACCATGCATAAGTAGCATCAAAAGCTTTAGCATGTAAATCACGCATTTCCCATTCAGCTAACATAAAAACGGGCTTGATCGCGTCTAGCTCCGCCCTAACGTTTTCCCAAAAATCGAGAGGAACAAAACCAGCTACATCACATCGATAACCATCAATATTTACTTCTTTGACCCAATACTTCATTGCATCAGTCATGTATTCACGCATTTCTGGTACGTTATAATCAAAGTCGATTATGTCTGACCAATCCCACCACGGCGTAGGTTGAAAATTACCTTGCGAATTTTTTGTATACCAATTTGGATGCTTATGTCTTAATTCATTATCCCAAGCACTATGATTTGCTACCCAATCTAGAATAACGTACATACCTAATTCGTGAGCAGCGTTAACAAAGCTTTTTAAGTCATCTAAGGTACCAAACTCAGGATTAACACCGTAGTAATCTTTTACTGAATAAGGGCTACCCAGCGACCCTTTTCTGTTTTCTTCGCCAATCGGATGAATCGGCATTAACCAAAGAATATCGACGCCAAGTTCTTTTAATCGTGGTAGTTGATGCTCAGCGGCTGCAAATGTTCCTTCAGGTGTGAACTGTCGCGTATTAATTTGATAAAAACTTGCGTTCTTACTCCACTGAGGATGCGTTAACTTCACATATTCTTGTGGAACATAATTAGAGGAAATATTTGTTGTCTTAGTTTTTTTACTTATATTAGTGCAGGCACACAGCCCTAAAAATAGTAATATTATTGAAAGGTTTTTCATTTATAAAGCCCCTTAAACGATTAAGTTTTAACAATATGCGATGTAGTGAAATTATTTTCAATAAACTATTAACATGAATACGTATGTAAGTCTTAATGCCTATCTACGATAATTATCATTCGGTTGGCCTACCATCGCTGTAGATACGCATATATTCCGTGTATCAAACCGTACTAAGCTTGCCATGGGTAAAGACGTGGTAGCCGTTGAGCAAAAACTCGAAAAAGTGATCCCCAAAGAATTTAAAGTAGACGTACACCATTGGCTCATACTGCACGGGCGTTATACCTGTGTTGCCCGTAAACCAAAATGTGGCAGTTGTATTATTGAAGATTTATGTGAGTTTAAAGACAAGACTGAATAATGTTTATTCTTTTTTGAGCCAATAAGTAAACTTTAAGTTTTTATCTTTGCTGCTGTTTGCATGCATTATTTAACTGCTAACGACTAACTAATTACATTAAAATGACGGTATTCTTATTCAATTTTTAGTACTTCGATTTTAAGTAAAGAAAACAATAAATTTCCTAAAAAATGCTTGTACATAGCTTCTATTTCTTCTTGAGATATAGTTCCACCACGTATAAGGACTTCTTGCCGCTCAGCTGGCTCTTTTATGATAAACCCGGTAGAACTGAACCCATTTTTTTCATAAAACGCTTTGCGCTTAACTCTTTGTTGATAGTTTTCTGCCTTTTCATCAAGCTCCTCAATAGTGAGTACTATTCTTTTATTTGAATGCTTTTCATTCATAGAATCCATTACTTTGCTTCCGTAACCACTTGAGCGGAGCAATTCAGATATAGCAAAAAACTTTACACAGATAATTTGTTTATATTCTTTAGTGTAGAGAAAACCAACCCATTTATTATGATCATAAATAATATCAAAGCCATTTTTTCCATTCCTCATTCTGTATTTAACAAGCCATTCTGGTAGTCTGTGAACTTTTGGAAAAGCTTCGAAAAAAAGGTCTATAACTTTTGAATAGTTAAAATCATGTTTGTTAAGTGGGCGAAAAGTGATCATCATATTAACCCTGCAAGCCAATCAACAGTTAAGATAGTAGTAAAAACCTTTAATCCAATCAAACCGAAAAATATGAATATAAATGTAACTTTAATTTTTTTACTTTTTATATTATTCCAAGATAGAAGTTTTGCTTGAAATTCACTTTTTAGCTCATCAATATCCTCTTTCATACATAATTCCCTATCTCGTGCTGTAATTATATTAACTACAACACAGTTAATATGAGTTACCAAATTAACTTTGTAACTAAAAGTTCCGATGAAGCCTAATGCAAACACATGATCTTTGCTCTTTAGGATTTCAACTACCAACATTTTGAAAGCTAGTTACATCTGCCTTCCTTATATTTAAGTTGGCCAACCATTGCTGTAGATACGCATATATTCCGTGTATCAAACCGTACTAAGCTTGCCATGGGTAAAGGTGTTGTTGCGGTTGAACAAAAACTTTTAAAAGTTGTACCAACAGAGTTTAAAGTTGATGTACATCACTGGCTTATTTTACATGGTCGTTATATTTGTACAGCCCGCAAACCAAAATGTGGCAGTTGTATTATTGAAGACTTGTGTGAGTTTAAAGATAAAGCAGATTAGATCCTGTAGATAAAACACCTTCATTTTAAACGATTATTAATTTTAAACCTCAATTATCAGGCTTATAAGAATAAGCTCAGTGATTAATTCGCATTCCCGTCTTTTTTCTGTTTATTAAAGTAGGTGCCTAACTTTGGCACCTTTCATTTTCCATACCTTGTAAATCAATTTAAATAAAATCTGTTTATTCGTGATTTGGCGTAATTATTAGAATATTTTCAAAGTATTAATTTCACAAGCGTCAATCCTTTAGTTATGCTGTTGAGCATTATGAAATTTTATTGCGAGAATTCCTATGTTACCTATACTTCGTATCTTGTTAATTGAGCAAGACCCCGCCACCTTGCAAGAGCTTTCTACTAATCTGTCGAAAACCATCCCAAATTTTGAGCGAGATGATATTCATATCGATATTATTGAGCGTCTTGAGCTAAAACAAGCATTGGACATTGTAGAGGAAGATGGCGATATTCAGGCCGTAGTGCTTAGCTGGGATTTGCAAAATAAGGTTGGCGAGCGAACTTATAGTCGCTTTATCGAGCAGTTAAAGGGGATCCGCCTTGAGTTGCCCGTTTATGTTATTGGCGATGATACGAAAGGACTAGAAATCGTTAATGAGTCGGAGGAGATTGAGTCTTTTTTCTTTAAAGATGAGGTGATTTCTGATCCTGAAGCAATTTTAGGCTATATGATTAATGATTTCGATGACCGCTCAGAAACCCCATTTTGGACGGCGTATCGCCGTTATGTTGGCGAAGCGAACGACTCTTGGCATACACCAGGACACAGCGGTGGCTCTAGCTTTAGAAATTCCCCTTATATCAAAGATTTTTATCAGTTTTATGGTCGTAATGTGTTCGTTGGCGACCTGTCGGTTTCAGTGGACTCGTTAGGTTCATTGTCAGATAGCACTAATACCATTGGCCGTGCGCAAGAGTCAGCAGCGGCGACGTTTGAGGTTAAGCATACCTATTTCGTTACCAATGGGTCGTCTACCTCAAATAAAATCATCTTGCAGACATTGCTGCGCAAGGGCGATAAAGTGATTATCGACCGCAATTGTCATAAATCTGTGCACTATGGCATTTTACAATCAGCTAGTTTACCTGTTTATTTGTCGAGTATTTTAAATCCAAAATATGGCATCTTCGCGCCGCCGTCGTTGGCCGACATTAAACAGGCGATAGAACAAAATACCGATGCGAAATTGCTAGTCCTCACGGGTTGTACTTACGATGGCCTACTGAGCGATCTGAAACAGGTGGTAGAGTTTGCCCATCAACATGGTATAAAAGTATTTATTGACGAAGCGTGGTTTGCTTACTCCCTGTTTCATCCAAGCCTACGATACTATTCCGCCATTCATGCTGGCGCTGACTATGTCACCCATTCAGCACATAAAGTGGTATCGGCGTTTTCTCAAGCGTCTTATATTCATGTTAACGATCCCGATTTCGATGCTGATTTCTTTCGCGAGATTTACAGTATTTACGCCAGTACATCGCCAAAATATCAGCTTATCGCATCGCTTGACGTTTGCCAAAAGCAGTTAGAGATGGAAGGATATAAGCTACTCAATGCTTTGTTGAACCATGTGGAAGAATTTAAACAACAGATGGCTTCACTCAAGCAAATTAAAGTGCTAGGTAAACAAGACTTTATGGAAATATTTCCGCACTTTAGTGGTGATAACATGGGTCACGATCCGCTAAAAATTCTCATCGATATTAGCGAATTACCTTATTCATTAAAGGATATTCATAAATACCTGCTGGATGAGATTGGCCTAGAAATAGAGAAGTACACTCACAGCACCATCTTAGTGTTACTGACGCTTGGCGGCACGCGCTCAAAAATAATTCGTCTTTATAATGCGCTCAAAAAACTCGACAGCGGTAAAGTGAAGTTGTCAAAATCGACGCGACGATCTCGCTTGCCTGAGAATCTACCAGCCATAGACTTAGCGTGTATTCCAAGCGATGCCTTTTATGGCGAGCGCGAATCTGTGCCTATCGGTAAAAGTAACAACCGTATTTGTGCCGGTTTAGTCACCCCCTATCCGCCAGGCATTCCTCTTTTGGTCCCGGGACAGCATATTACAGAGGAACATATAGAGTACCTTAAAGAGTTAGCAGGACAAGGTTTGACGATTCAAGGGAGTTTTGATGGTGAAATCTATGTTCTTAAGGGCAAAGTTCAAAAGTAAAAATATACTTTAATACAGTCGAACTCCTTATAACGAAACAGCAATGTCACACGATATTGCTGTTTAGTGCGTTATAATTCTAGGCCACTTTAATAGAACTTGGTGTGCTAAGCTAATGTTAATATTAGGTAATATCACGTCAGAATTTAAAGATAAGACAGAGTAAATAATACGAAGTATAGTAGATTAAAGAACTGACCCTGACACTACAAAAATAAATGAAGCGGATGCGTAATAATGCTAGTTAAGAACAAAAAAACGCTTACTTTAATGCGCATTGCTGCATTTATTGTCACCATCATGAGCATATACTTTTTTGCCCCTTGGCAGTTTGCTTTATATTACTTGCAACCGCTACCGGCGACGATCAAAGAACAAACACAAGAGGCTATTGAACAAGGAGTCGATGGCATTATTGTGTATATTCATAGACAAGGACAGCAACCTGAATCTTTTGCAAACGGTTGGCATAATCGAGATCAAAAAATCCCCGCTTATGCTACTGCTTTGTTTAAGATTGGCAGTATCCGTAAGCTGTATGATGCATCAGCCTTAACAAAACTTGCCTCTGCTGGACTAATTGATGTGGATAAAACACTGGCTGATTATCTTCCATCGTTAATTGGACGCATTGAAAATGCAGATAAGATAACACTACGAATGATGGTAAAGCACAGAAGTGGCATACCCAATTACACAGACACTGATCATTTTGATTGGTCAATCACCTACCCCGACCCGCTTGCATTAGTACTCGATACTCCCGCTGACTTTAGTCCTAATGCTGATTACGGCTATTCTAATACTAATTATTTGTTGCTGCGGAAAATCATGTCTAATGTGCTGGGTTATGACCATAACCAATTTATTAAAAACGAGATTTTAACGCCATTGGGCTTAACGAATACCTTCGAGTCTGTAAATGAGATAAATTTAGCGCTATTAATGAGTGGCTATTATGTTGGCTACGAAAATGATTTTAAAGCACTTGATCAAGGGTATGTGGCAACAGCACAAGATGTGGGCGACTTTATTGTGGCATTAAATAATGGCACATTTTTTAGTGAACAAGAGCAAGCTTTGTACGCATCACTCTATAAATATGAGCACACAGGTTGGGTATTAGGGTATTCAAGCATTGCTCGTTATTATAAAGATATCGATACAGTCGTTGTGCAGTTTATAAATACTAATGGCAATGATACTGTGTTGCTCACAGAAATAATTTATAATCGGATTATTGATATTTTAACAGCGCAGCAGTAGCTACAGAGTAGCTGCGTTATCAAAAATTTATGTGAATTTTAAAGAGGGTTTAAATGCGTTTATTACACACCATGTTACGGGTTGCTGATCTAGATAAATCAATTGCGTTTTATACTCAAGTACTCGGCATGAAAGAGTTACGCCGTGCTGATAACGAAGAGTATCGCTATACTCTAGCCTTCGTAGGCTATGGCGATGAAAAAGACACAGCAGTACTTGAGCTGACCTATAACTGGGATACCGACAGCTATGATTTAGGCAATGCCTATGGTCATATCGCGATTGAGTTTGATGATATCTATAAAGCCTGTGCTGATATCAAGGCCGCTGGCGGCAATGTTAGCCGTGAGCCAGGACCTGTTAAAGGCGGCACAACAGAAATTGCGTTTGTAAAAGATCCAGATGGCTACTCAATTGAATTAATTCAGAAGAAAGAAAATATGAGTAAATTTTAGCAAATATATGTAATAGGTTTGCTAATCCGCTTTTTATTTATTTAAGCTCAACTCTGATACGATATTAAAAAAGGTGCTGTATGCACCTTTTTATCGTAATTGACTGTCTTTACTGCCACGTCGGTTAAACCCTTTAGAAAGCGTGCCTTTACCTTCTAGTTCAGCTTGGCAACTTACACAATACTTCACACCAGGTAACGCGAGCCTTCGTGCTTGTAGTATTGATTCATCACATTCTTCACATAGCTCGGCACTAGCTCCAGAAACTAAATTACTTCTAGCATATTGCACAGCATCATTAACGCTGGCATCAATTTGATCTTGAATTGCACCCTCTCGTGCCCATCCACTTGCCATATAACCTCCTATTTATTTGGACGTTTATATGTACGCTAACATAGATGAAGTTTATTTAAGCTGAATATAAGAAAGGGAAAGATACTAATAAAATTTAGGAATTATTATATAAAAGATTTAATTTTTAGATTTAAACTTGGATGAATAATTCTGAAGTAACTATAGAAATGCAGTTAAATTGATGTTACAGGCTTTTTAATAAAAGCCATCTTACTAATAAATAGTAAGTTTCGTCCCAAGAGATTAGTACTCTTGTTAACGTTGTGTATAGAGAGTGCGGTGTCACACTTCCTTGCACATTACTTAAAAAAAGTAAATGGCGTCCCCAAGGGGATTCGAACCCCTGTTACCGCCGTGAAAGGGCGGTGTCCTAGGCCTCTAGACGATGGGGACACAGAATATGTGTCACTAGGACAACTGAATGGTTTAACTCGTTTCAGGCGAGCTGCTTAATAACACTGCACTTCCCTATTTAAAATAAGTAAGTGGCGTCCCCAAGAGATTAGTACTCTTGTTAACGTCGTGCATAGAGAGTGCGGTGTCACACTGCTTTATACATTACTTAAAATAAGTAAGTGGCGTCCCCAAGGGGATTCGAACCC
>NZ_JACJEQ010000019.1:29570-31143 GCF_014164125.1 Pseudoalteromonas sp. SG44-8
AGAGTGCGGTGTCACACTGCTTTATACATTACTTAAAATAAGTAAGTGGCGTCCCCAAGGGGATTCGAACCCCTGTTACCGCCGTGAAAGGGCGGTGTCCTAGGCCTCTAGACGATGGGGACACATAAATGTGTCACTAGGACAACTGAATGGTTTAACTCGTTTCAGGCGAGCTATCTTAATAACACTACACCTACTATAGAAATAGTAAGTGGCGTCCCCAAGGGGATTCGAACCCCTGTTACCGCCGTGAAAGGGCGGTGTCCTAGGCCTCTAGACGATGGGGACACATAAATGTATCACTAGGACAATTGATTAGTTAGACTCACATCATGAGTTTTTAAGGTAATTGCGATTAATACAAATTAAGACTCGAGCTTAATTTGTTCGCTATTTTCTCGGTTAACCCGCCTTTAACTTATAAAAGTTAAGTGGCGTCCCCAAGGGGATTCGAACCCCTGTTACCGCCGTGAAAGGGCGGTGTCCTAGGCCTCTAGACGATGGGGACACAGAAAACTGCTACCCTAGGACAAACACTTTAATAAATTGGTGGAGCTATGCGGGATCGAACCGCAGACCTCTTCACTGCCAGCGAAGCGCTCTCCCAGCTGAGCTATAGCCCCAATTTATTTTGCTAAACACTTGCGCAGTTAAACCGTGCTGTGTATCGCTGAGTGCGGGGCGCATTCTATGCAGCCACCAAAATAATGTCAACATTTTTTTCAGTAACTTTCTTTAAACGGTTTAATTTTCAACAAACTGAATAATGAATAAACCGCGGCGCTCAAAATACATGCAAGGGAGCTGTTTCAAAACAAAAATTAGGACTGAAAGGCGCACAATCTAGATTAACTGAGGTGAAATATATTCTAAAACATCAAAACAATAAGGTATACATTTATATGCAAAATAAAGTCGGAGTCTTTTCTTGTTTTTCACAACAACGTTTTCATCACCAAGTAAAACGAATTTAAGATGAACATACTAGCAATTAACTGCAACGCCCCTACTCTATTGTCAGTTATTTATATGATCACAGAGGCTCCATTAGTTACAGTCGGTGTTTTATATCAATCGTATTTAACTAACGGTATTTGGATTTTTCAATGCGATTGACTATAACCTTCCTCCCTCATGATTAAAAAACAAATCCGCTTTTGACTAACAGGCACCACTAGCTATTAAAGTATTGCATTAAATAATGAGTAAATTGATTGCACATATAGATTGAATGTAAGTAAATTGGCTATAAAACAATCTCAATCTTACTTCATTGATTATAAAACCTGCATCTAAAACATTTTTCCTCATTCAAGTGTTGACACATTTACAACTCTATCTATAATAGCGCCCCACAACAACGCAGCAATGAGTTGTTGTTTAGATGTGGGTGATTAGCTCAGTTCTAAGAAAAGAGAGCATCACCGCTATTTACAAGTAACGGCGAGGTTCACTGGTTAAAGTCCAGTACTATTTATTTTAATAGTAGCGTTTTAATTTATATGTGGGTGATTAGCTCAGTTGGGAGAGCATCGCCCTTACAAGGCGAGGGTCACTGGTTCAAGTCCAGTAT
>NZ_JACJEQ010000019.1:31243-72298 GCF_014164125.1 Pseudoalteromonas sp. SG44-8
TCCAGTACTATTTATTTTAATAGTAGCGTTTTAATTTATATGTGGGTGATTAGCTCAGTTGGGAGAGCATCGCCCTTACAAGGCGAGGGTCACTGGTTCAAGTCCAGTATCACCCACCACATATAAAACCTGTTATTATATTAGTAGTTGCATGTTTTAAATTTGTAATATGGGTCACAAGCTCAGTTACAAGAAAAGAGAGCATCACCGCTATTTACAACTAACGGCGAGGTTCACTGGTTAAAATCCAGTACTATTTATTTTAATAGTAGCGTTTTAAATTTGTAATATGGGTCGTTAGCTCAGTTGGGAGAGCATCGCCCTTACAAGGCGAGGGTCACTGGTTCAAGTCCAGTACGACCCACCATTCTTAGAATGGTGCATATTACATGATATCTAGATGGGTGATTAGCTCAGTTGGGAGAGCATCGCCCTTACAAGGCGAGGGTCACTGGTTCAAGTCCAGTATCACCCACCATTTAGATATAAAACTTTACGGGTCGTTAGCTCAGTTGGGAGAGCATCGCCCTTACAAGGCGAGGGTCACTGGTTCAAGTCCAGTACGACCCACCATTTATAAAATGGTTATCGTAAAGTTTAGTAATTGATTATTTGGGGTCGTTAGCTCAGTTGGGAGAGCATCGCCCTTACAAGGCGAGGGTCACTGGTTCAAGTCCAGTACGACCCACCATTTAATCAAAATTATATGTGGGTGATTAGCTCAGTTGGGAGAGCATCGCCCTTACAAGGCGAGGGTCACTGGTTCAAGTCCAGTATCACCCACCACATATAAAACCTCACGTTATATTCTTCAATCGATAATTATCTCAGTTGAAAAAAAAGCATCGCCACCCTTCACAAATAATGGCGAGGGTCACTGGTTCAAGTCCAGTATCACCCACCACATATAAAACCTTTTAATATCATCAATCAAACCTTACGTTATATTCTTTAATCGATAATTAGCTCAGTTGAAAAAAGAGCATCGCCACCCTTCACAAATAATGGCGAGGGTCACTGGTTCAAGTACAGTATCACCCACCACATATAAAACCTTTTAAAACCCTCAATCAAACCTTACGTTATATTCTTTAATCGATAATTAGCTCAGCTGAAAAAAAAGAGCATCGCCACCCTTCACAAATAATGGCGAGGGTCACTAGTTCAAGTACAGTATCACCCACCACATATAAAACCTTTTAAAACCCTCAATCAAACCTTACGTTATATTCTTTAATCGATAATTAGCTCAGCTGAAAAAAAAAGAGCATCGCCACCCTTCACAAATAATGGCGAGGGTCACTAATTCGAGTCCAGTATCACCGACCACATATAAAACTTCTTAGTAATTCTGTTAAAAATAAAATTCAAAAAGCCTCTAAATACGCTAATTCTTTTCCAAACCTTAAACTCTTTTAATATGTTCCTTGATGGATAATTAAGTTTGAAAAGCATCAACCTAGGCGCTTTACAAACCTAGGGTCTCCTATCTCTATAAAAATCCTCAAGCAATAACTAGCGCTACCTAAATTTGGATAATCAAGCTACTTTAAAACCCATACCTGATCAAATAAACGAAGTCTGCGGTATTAAATTTTAAATTCCCTTGTCAGCGACTAGACTGTTTATTATAGTCTCTGATACGTTCATGTGGTCACAAGTCTAATGCCAGCAAAGATTTTTTCTAATGCAAAAATACTTATAGTTGAAGAGCAGCCTCTTGCTCAAAGCTATATGAAACAGTCGCTCGAAAAACTTGGCTTTCGACAGCTGCGCTTTGCTGAACATGCAAATTCAGCGAAAGAGCAGTGCACCAGTGAACAGTTTGATCTGATTGTTTGCTCTTTTAATTTGAGTAAGCACCAAGATGGCTATCAGCTATATGAAGAGTTACGCGTTAAGCGTTTAATAAAAAACTCTACAGGATTCATTTTTATTTCAGCTGAAACCAGTGGTTCTTTGGTACACAGCGTGCTTGAACTGCAACCCGATGACTTTTTGGTCAAGCCATTCACAATACATGACCTTAAAACGCGTATAGAACGAATTTTACTGCGTAAAAATCATTTACAAGCAATATATAATTTCATTGACGATGGTAATGATTCTAAAGCACTAAAAGCAATCAATGCCGCGCTTGATAAAAAAGGCAATGCTTATAGTGCAATATTATTGCGTTTAAAAGGTGACGCCCTACTTCGCTTAAAACGAGTAGATACTGCAAAAGCATTCTTTAAATCAGTTCTTGATATTCAAAAATTCACATGGGCAAAGGTAGGTTTAGTTGAAGCATTAATTGCTAATAATGAGCATATTCTTGCGCAAAGAATGCTGAAAACGATGCTGCAACGTCATGAAACACGATTAGTCGCACTCGATTTACTTGGTAAACTGGAGATTAAATTAAACCAATTTGAATTAGCGCAAGATTTTTTAAGCCAAGCTGTTGATATTGCTCCACGCAATATCGAACGCCAAAAATCACTTAGCCATGTATCGCTGGTAAATCATGATTATGAAAAAAATTATCTAACACAAAAAGATATCGCCAACTTTGCCAAACATTCGATTCACGATCATCCTGACGTATATTTAAATGCTGCACGTGCTGGTATCGATTTTGCTTTAACAACAGATCAGAGCGATCAGATTCAAAGGATTTCAAGACAAACTAATCAATACTTAACTGATTTAAAAAGCCAATTTCCAAATAGTCACAATCAGGCGCAAATAGATGTTTTAAATGCCCGTTTACACTATCTAAAAGACGAACATCAAAAAGCGAAAAAGTTGATTGAGCAGCTCGACGATGACGATAGCCATATTCGCTCTGTAGACGGCGCACTTGATAAAGCAAAGGCATTTCATGAGCTAGGGTTTCATCACAAAGCACAATCGTTATTTAACCAAATTATCAGTCATTGTGAACGTCATCCAACAGTCAGTGATGCTGTTTATTTACGTTATATTCAACAACAACAAAGTGAACGCCGTGATATAAAAATGGGCCCTAAAGAGCTGAATAACCATGCAGTTACACAGTTTAATCGTGGTCAATTAAATACCGCTCTTGAAGCATTCACACAAGCATTTAGAGTAATGCCTCGTAATCCTAGTATTGCTTTAAATTTATTGCAGTGTCTATTTGATAATTCCAAGCAAAATGGCCAAACCTTAAACCTAATGATGGCAAAAAAATGCTATGCGTTACTCAATACGACACCATTAGACAACGAGCAGCAACAACGCTTTAATAAAATAGTACAACAAGCAACGAGTATGGGGCTAACACTTGCTAATCTAGAAGAGCCTGGCAAAACCAAATAGAATAATAAATATTATTCAGCAAAGAGCAGGCTAAATAAATAGTTTAGATAAGGTGTTGTTTATAAGAATGAGGAATACGAAATTAAAAATATCGCTGATAAGCGGTGATATGACTTTTAAAATCCAGCCTTACTGGAATCGTATCATGTAAATTCAGTAAGGCATTGGTTATTGTCAATTACGAGCTAATAAATTACACCTTCTTCAATGAGACCGCGTTTATACAATAACGCAAACCACTTGGCATTGGCCCATCAGGGAATACATGACCTAAGTGTGCATCACATACATTACACACAGTTTCTATTCTTTGCATACCATGGGTCTTGTCACCATTATAAGCAATCGAGTTTAGTTGCGCGGGTTGAGTAAATGATGGCCAGCCAGTGCCACTATCAAATTTTTCATCACCATCAAATAATAAGTTATCACAACATACACAGGCGTACTTACCAGGTTCAAACAAGGTGCAGCTATCTGAGCTGTGCGGGCGCTCTGTGCCTTTATTACGAGTCACATAAAAGGCTTCTTCGGTTAATTGTTCACGCCATTGCTGCTCGGTTTTTACTACTTTACGGCTCGGCTCAGGATTGCCTTTATTGGCAAAGTTTAGAATATCATTCCAATTCAACATAACTGACCTCATTGAGTAAGATAGGTTAATTTACTGCTATCCACATTATCATGGTATCGCGCTAATAACATTGTCAGCTCTGGATTTATCCGCACTGCACAAAATGGTTTTGTAGGGGTTGAAAAATAATAATTTCGATACTGGCTAGGGGAATGTTTAAACTCACTGGCTAATAATATTTGCGTAATCAAAGCTAAATCTTATCGCTTCAGTACACTAATGGCAGCTCACTCCTAAGCCTATTTGCTGTTGCATACTATATTTCATACCCACTATGCTTTTTAAGGCGCTGACATATATACCGTGTTGCTCACTATTTAGTTTCATTCAATTGTAATTAATTTCTTTTCATTTTTAGTCAATAGTGCATTAAAGTATTGTATTAGCTCCGCTTTAGTTGCCGGTAAGCCTATTGAGCATTGATGCTGCTCGCTGAAGATAATTAAAAATTGGTCATCATGACACTGTATTTTCTTGATACTATTTATAGGCAGCCATTGCGGGCCGTGAGTGCGGTCAAAAAAACCTGAAAGGGAAAATAACAAAAGGTGCTGTTGTTCGCGTCGAATAAACTTATCTAGGCCATTACGTGCTTTAAATAGTGGTGTTAGCCGATAACAGCATGAGCTAAATACAAATAGCCACAGAGCAATTAGAAATACAAACCACGCTTGCTGAAATAACATGGTAAATACACTCAACAATAATAACACGATACCGAAACAGCCGACTATCAGCGCCAGTAATTGATTAATTTTACGCATCAAAGACTCCTTGCAACGTTAACCTAAATTACTTACTTGAACTTTTTTCATCGGTTTCAGGATCGGGCCAATCATTAAAAAACACCGTTAAATAACGACTTTTTGCTAAATATAATAATACCCACAATACCGTCACCATTTGCAGCGCTAAAAACATCGAAAACTGATAATAACTATGGGCGGCTTGAATAATCAGCCAGCTTAAATCTATCGCTGCACATGCTAATAATGGCCAACGCATAAAACGCCACACTCGCGCTAACCATGCTGCACTGTCTGCGCTTTTTTGTGGCCTGCGCAAACAAAAAATTACGGCAGGAATAATGGCTATTGTACCAATAGCCAACGCACTGAAAAAGTCAGCTTTAGATCTAAACACTAATGACATTAAATCAAGCTCAGGACGCCTGCTCAGTGCCGCAATGATCCAAATAAAGTAGGCACGAAGTAATACCAATAAACTCAAATGAAACGCGATTGGAGTGCGATAGGTGCCATATTTGTCCCAATACTCTGGTCCATAACGCTTCATAACTGGTTTTTCCTCTCGGCTACTACGCCAAGTAATATAAATGCAGCCACGGCTGTAACACCTAACCAGCGCACACCAAAAAACATCAGTAACTGGCTTAGTAATGGAGTGACAAATACTACTAATAAGCCAAAACCAAACCCGGTTACTAGTACAAATGCACATACTCTGAGTATAAAGTGGCGCCTTGCTACAAAGCGTTTCGTGGTTTTAATAATCTCATTTGCATACAAAGACACCAAACACACCACCAGTAACAATGCGATATTATATAAGTAAGGCTTTAGCCACTGACCAAAGGTCAGTGCTAAATCCTGAAAAAGCGTAATAATGCTATCCATTATGTTGCGCCAGTAATGCAATTAAATCATCTTCGGTCAGTATTTCAATGCCTAAATCTTGTGCTTTTGTGAGCTTAGAACCGGCTTTTTCACCCGCTATTAACGCATCGGTTTTAGCTGATACACTACCTGAAACTTTCGCCCCTAACTGCTGCAAGCGTGCTTTTGCATCATTTCGATTAAGCTCGTTCAAAGTACCCGTTAACACATAGGTTAAGCCTGCTAACGGTTGTGAGTCTTCACTTGGCGGCGTGAGTTCTGGCCAATGAATACCCTGCTCCAGCAAGGCAGTTACGACATCTAAATTATGTTGCTCAGCAAAAAAACCACGCACATGCTTGGCTACAATTTCCCCAACATCACTAACTTCGACTAACGCTTCAGTTGTTGCCGCAGTTACTTTATCTAGCGTTAAAAAGTGATTAGCTAAATTTTGCGCCGTCGCTTCACCGACTTCACGAATACCTAATGAGTATAAAAACTTAGCCAACGTCGTTTGTTTTGCATCATCAAGTGCAGCTACTAGGTTTTTCGCCGATTTTGGCCCCATGCGCTCAAGCGATTCAAAATGTCCTTGTTTAAGTATGAATAAGTCTGCTGGCGTTTTAATGAGCTCTCTGTCCACCAGCTGTTCAACAATTTTATCGCCAAGGCCATCGATATCGAGTGCTTTGCGTGAAGCAAAGTGTTTGATCGCTTCTTTACGCTGTGCTTGGCACACCAGGCCTCCTGTACAGCGCGCTACGGCTTCACCTTCAATGCGTTCAACATGGGAGTCACAAATTGGACAAGTAGCCGGAAACTCAATCTCTTTGGCATCTGTTGGACGGCGCTCTAATACCACTTGAGTAATCTGTGGGATCACATCACCAGCACGGCGAATGATCACAGTATCGCCAATTTTTACACCCAAACGCTCTATTTCATCACGATTGTGTAACGTTGCATTTGAAACCGTGACACCACCAACAAATACCGGCTCTAAACGAGCCACAGGGGTAATTGCGCCAGTGCGCCCTACCTGAAATTCAACATCCAGTAGCTGAGTGATTTCTTCTTGCGCAGGAAACTTATACGCAATCGCCCAACGCGGAGCTCGCGCTACAAAACCTAACCGCTCTTGTAGTGCTTTGTTATTTATTTTGATCACCACACCATCAATTTCATACTTCAAGCTGCTGCGGCGCTCAAGTATATCTTGATAGTAATCCAAAGCAGCTTGCTGACCTTCGACTAACTTTGTTTCCGGGCAAAGTGGTAACCCCCAGTCAGTTAGCTTAGCCAATTGCTGGTAATGATCACTTGGTAATACGCCATTTGTCACAACACCAATACTGTAGGCATAAAACATCAAAGGTCGCTTGGCGGTGATTTTTGAATCGAGTTGACGCAAGCTGCCTGCGGCTGCATTACGTGGATTAACAAATACTTTGTCGCCACGCTTTTCGGCTTCAGCATTAAGTTTGTCAAATCCGGCGCTATCCATGAACACTTCACCACGAATTTCAATTTCCTCAGGAAAGTCATCGCCACGTAATTTAAGCGGTATATTACGAATCGTTTTAACGTTAGTGGTAATATTTTCGCCGGTGTGCCCGTCGCCACGTGTTGCCGCCTGCACTAACACACCATTACGGTATAAAATCGACACCGCTAAACCGTCAAGTTTTGGTTCACAGCAAAAGGTCAGCTCATTGTTATCCATCAAACGTTCTTTAATGCGGCGATTAAAAGCGCTGAACTCTTCTTCACTGAAAGCGTTATCAAGTGACAACATCGGCACTTGATGAGTGACTTGCTCAAACTTAGCAAGCGCCGCACCACCTACTTTCTGGGTCGGTGAATCAGTACTCAAGTACTCAGGGTTTGCTACCTCAAGCGCACTTAATTGTTGTAATAAACGATCATACTCTGCATCAGGAATACTTGGGTTATCAAGTACATAATAATTATGATTGTGATCTTCTAACTGCTGACGAAGTTGCGTTATTTGCGCTAACACTAAAGTGGACATACTGACCTCAAAAAACATAAAAAAGCCACTTAAACGAGTTATCGCCAAGTGGCTTATAAAATTCTTAATTAATTAACTGTATATTGCAGGTGATTAAGCTGAAAAGCGTCTCACTTTTTCAACATAATTGCGCACACTGTCAACGGTCATTTCTTCTCGTTGTGAGTCTAAAATAACGGCGCCAAATTCATCTGCTAATTTTTTAGCCGCACTGTGCAACATGTTAAATGCAGCAAGCCCGTCACCATCGCACGGCAAGGTCATAAACAAGCTAATCCCACCTGTACTAAATTGTTCCATATTATCTATATCGAAAGTACCAGGGTTGTACATGTTCACTAACCGAAACAGCACTGGACCATGGCCAGCTGGATCTAAATGACGATTAAAAAAGCCTTCTTCAGAGTACTTAAAGCCAAGTGTATTTACTGCTGGCAATAATTTGCTGCCTTCCATATTCAAGCCTTCAGGCATTTGAATATGCACAATGATAAAGTCACTTGCAGCTGGTTGCTCAGCTTCATCCTCTTCGCTTGCATCTGTTGCAGTAGTCACATCATCAACCTCAGCGGCAAGTTCGTCATCTGACGCTGCAAAAGTGTGTGGATGTTTTTCATCAGCACTAAAGCTTAAATCCCCAAACTGCGGTTCATCACGCTCAGTAAGAGATGCTGGCTCAGCTTCGCTTTGACGCTCAGTAAACGCCTGATCTGCAGGCTCAACCCGCTCATCATTAGTCGCAACGGGTGCGTCTTTTTTACGAACTGACCATAGGCCATGTATTAATAATCCACCAATGACAATTACACTGATAATGATTAAAACCCATCTTAATTGTTCGGCCATCCCCTCACCTTTATTATTTATCTACTCAAATATTAATATTTATGCATGTGCCATTTGCACCGCTTGTTCAATATCTACAGCGACCACACGCGAAACGCCCGGTTCAGCCATTGTTACACCCGTCAACCTGCCAGCCATTTCCATGGCAATTTTATTATGACTGATATAAATAAATTGCACCGATTGTGACATTTCTTCCACTAATCGGCAAAATCGCCCAACATTCGCATCATCCAATGGTGCATCAACTTCATCCAGCATACAGAACGGAGCTGGATTGAGCCTGAATATTGAAAATACCAATGATAATGCGGTCAGCGCTTTTTCTCCACCACTTAAAAGGTGAATTGTTGAATTTTTCTTGCCCGGTGGGCGTGCCATTATACTAACACCACTTTCCAGTAAGTCATCACTGGTTAATTCAAGATATGCACTGCCGCCGCCAAATACTTTAGGAAATAACTGACCAAAATCGAGATTCACTTGATCAAAAGTCATTTTAAAACGCGTTTTGGTTTCGCGATCAATTTTTCCAATTGCACCTTCAAGTGTCGTTAATGCTTTGCTTAAATCCTCGACTTGACGATCTAAATACTGGCTACGCTGCTGCGCTTGTTCAAACTCATCAATCGCCGCTAAGTTTACCGCGCCCAAGTCACTTAAACTTTGTCCTACTTTATTAAGCTGTCCTTGATAAGTGTTTATATTGGCGTTTTCAGGGAGCTGTGCCAATACTTCTTTCAAGTTTTGCTGTAACTCACCCAGAGGTTCAAGAGCTGCCTGTGCTTTAATTAATAAGCTCTGCTCTTCGAGGGCAAGTTGTTGTAATTGTTCTTGTAAAAGTACCAGCTCCCCCTGCGACGCTTTAAGCGTTGTTTGTTTATCTACAAAAGCTGTTTTAGCTTCCGTCAATGCACTTTGCAAATTTTTGAGTTCAATGTCACTTTGTTGATGTTGCTCCAACAATAATATTATTTGCTCTGCGACCTCTTCTAATGGGATCACCAACTCTTCAATTTGCGCGGTTAACTCACTGACAGCTTCACTGGCGGTTTCGCTGGCGGTCGTTGCATGCTGTAATTTAGTGTCACTGAGTTGGCATTCACTGCGCGCTTTTTGCTCACTTAGCGTCGCCTGATGGGCAAGCGTTTTATACTGTTCAAGCTGAGCGTTTGCCTGTTTATATTGCTCATCAGTGTGTTGCTGCTGCACTTGAGCATCATTAAGCGCAACACTTATTTCATCACGCTGTTTTACCACACTTGCTATATGTTGCTGTTGTTCAGCCACTTTATTCTCTATGCTCGTGTGTTCAACGTTTAACTGCTGTAGCTTTGCTTGTAATTTATGTTGTTGATTCTGAAACTGCTGTAATTGCTCTTTGAGCATATCGCGACGAGTGCTTCCTGAGGCCACTTGTTGAGCAAGCTGATGTACCGCTGCTTTTAACTCTTCGCTTTGTGCCTTCAATTGCTCACAGACTTGCTGTTGTTCTGTAAGCTTCTTGCTTTGTATAGCTAGTTCGTCACTGAGTTGAGATGCTAACTGGGTTGCTTCGGCCAACTGTTTATGTTTGATCAGCAACGAATTTTCCGCACTTTTACTGGCTTGTTGATACCAATTGCGGCCCTGAATATTACCTTGGCGATCAATCACTGCAAGCCAATACTCATCCGCTAAATCGTTATGAGCAAAATCATTTTTATACTTAATGCGATGTAATAAATCAGGGTAAACCCCTTGCTCTATAAACACCGCTAATGAGCTTTGCGGTGCGGTGTCGGTAGTTGGCCATACTCCGTTAGGTGTTGCTGTAGATGTCACATTTAATTGTTCAAGCCCTTGTAATGCTTGTTCAACCACATGCTCAAATCCAGTACGTACAACTAACTGTGCCAAAACATCGCCACTACTTTGCGCTGGAGTATCTGCGAGTATTGTATTCAAGCCTGCTATTTTGGCTTTATTCTCGTTTTGTTGTTGTGCTAGTGTTTGATGTGCATCTTGGCAGGTGCGTAACACGGTTTGAGCTTGTTGATGATTACTATTTACTTTGTTTAAGGCAGTTTGTTTTGCTGCTAACTCTTGCGTTAGTGACTGCATTAACTGCTGCTGCTGCGCTACTTGTTCAGCAATTGGATTTTCTGCCAGCTCTATTAATTCGCTTTCTAATGCCGTTTGCTGGTTTTTAATATAGTGCAAATTTTGCAGCTGTTGTTCGGCTATATTTTGTTGCTTGCTATATTGCGTATTAATAGCCTGAAACTGCTCATTAACTCGTTGCCAATCCGAAGCACTGCGCTGCTTGGCACTTTGCAACTGTGCCGCCGCGTCGGCCATCTCAGTGACTTGCTCTGTACATATTAAAGTATGTTCAATTGCCTCTTGTAACGCATTTTGTAACTCATCAGTATGGTCTTTTTGTTGTTGTTGCAGCTGCTGATTTTGTAACTGCAACTGTTGTTGTTTGATCAGGTTGTGACTAAACGCTTGTTGTTGTTGTTTTAAGTTTATTTGCTGTTGCTCAGCACGAGTCAATTCAGTGTGCGTTTGGTGCTGGGCTTGCTGCGCATCATTGAGTTTTTCAAGTTGCAATTGCACTTGGTTTTCAAGACTTGCTAGTACATCGTCATGACCTGAATGAGCGGTTTTAAAAAAACTAATTTGCTCATTCAGCTTGGCCATTTTGTCGGCTTTAGTCACTTGTTGCTGATGTAGCTTTTGCCATTTTAAGACCGCTAGTTGCCCTTTTAAAGTGCGCTCTTGGGTTTTTAACTCGCGGTATTTTTTTGCTTCAACTGACTGTACTGCCAGTTTATCAACTTGTGCTTGCAGCTCTTGGCGAACATCGAGTAAGCGTTCAAGGTTTTCGCGGGTACTTTTGATCCGGGTTTGCGTTTCACGACGGCGCTCTTTGTATTTTGAAACGCCTGCAGCTTCTTCTAAAAACACCCGTAAATCTGCCGGTTTACTCTCAATTAAACGCGAGATCATGCCCTGCTCGATAATCGCATAACTACGCGGACCAAGACCTGTGCCTAAAAATATATCGGTAATATCTCGTTTGCGGCATTTACTGCCATTGAGAAAATACAGCGATTGCCCGTCGCGTGTTACCAAACGTTTAATTGCCACTTGGTTTCGATCGGCAAAAGTATTCGGTAAGTGCCCTTGGGTATTATCAAAAATCAACTCTACCGACGCTTGAGAAATAGGTTTGCGATTGGTTGAGCCATTAAAAATAACATCGGTCATGGCATCGCCACGCAGATTTTTAGCAGAGCTTTCGCCAAGCACCCAACGCACAGCATCGATGACATTAGACTTACCGCAGCCGTTTGGGCCAACGACACAGGTCATTTGATCTGGGAATGGAATTTTAGTGGGCTCTACAAAAGATTTAAAACCCGCTAATTTTATGGTGCTCAAACGCATCTAATTGGTTTACCGATTGTTATTGTTATAGCTTGAGTATTTAATTTAACCGTTCTTGACGATAAAAGTAAGTACAGAGATTAAGCTTGGCGTTTAAAATTATCTAAAATAATACCCGTTGCCATGGCTACATTGAGAGATTCTGCACCACCAAAAGCGGGGATGGTTATCTTATCTGTTACCAATGCTGCGCAAGCTTGACGTATTCCATGAGACTCACTACCCATTAACAAAACACCTTGACCTGTAAATTGAGTTTTATGCACGCTTTTTCCATCTAAAAAAGCGCCATAAATAGGTAAGTTTAAACCACTTAAATACGCAGGCAACTCAACTTGGCTCACTGAGACTCTAACAAACGAGCCCATAGTGGCGCTAATAGTTTTAGGGTTGTAAGCATCGGCACTATCTGTGCTGGTGACAATATGCTTGATCCCATACCAATCAGCTACTCTGATAATGGTACCTAAATTGCCCGGATCAGATACACCATCAAGGGCTAAGATTAAACCGCTTGCCTGCGGTGCACTCGCTGTTGGCATGTCAACTATAGCTATAGCGGCATTATTACTCACTAAAGTACTTGCTTTAGTTAACACATCTTCATCCGCTGCAATTAAGTTAACGTGTTGATACTTATCTTGATAGCTATCGATGAAGCTTTGCGTTGCAAAAACGTCTTTGGCTTTTAATGGACTATTTAGTAACTCTAATACGTTTTTTTCACCTTGAACAAGATATTGACTATATTGTTTACGGTACTTTTTTTGGCCAAGCTGGCGAATAAGTTTGAGTTGGTTTTTTGAAATCATAATAGCCCCATTAAATTATCTGCTCAGTATACCAGAGATGATTTAAAGTGCAGCCCTACAAACATTAAAACCAATAAAATCACACTACAAACAACAAGCTAGGATAATGATAAAGATTGTTTTCATTACCAAAAAAAGGTAAATTTACAAAAAACAGCATGGATATATTTTTTTAATGGAATCAACACACCCAACCCCAGACGAGCCTAACAAAACAAACACCCAAAGTGCATCGCCAATTTTTAGCGGGAAAGTACAATTTAAGGGTAAAGCTGCTGAGTATTTTGGTATTTGGATTGTCAATATTTTACTCAGCGTTATTACACTCGGTATTTACTCAGCATGGGCAAAAGTACGCACATACCGCTACTTTTATGGTCACACACGTATAGACGGACACGGCTTTGACTACTTAGCAACACCGATGCAAATTTTAAAAGGCCGTATTTTAGCGGTGGCGGTTTTTTTAATTTATACCTTTGCCACCAGCTTCTTACCTATTATTGGTTTATTGTTTGCTATTGGATTTCTATTTCTAATGCCATGGATTATTAACCAAGGCCTACGGTTTAATATGCGTATGACTCGCCACCGAAATGTGTGTTTTTCGTTTCAAGGTAATTATGGCGAAGCCTTTGTTAACTTTATCCTACTGCCGATTGCAAGCATATTTACTTTATATTTATTAATGCCTTATGTTTTAAAGCGTATCGACAGCTATATTCACAGTAACATTAGCTACGGCGACAAACCACTGACGGTGAACTTAAAAGGTGAAACCTATTACCTCACAGCACTTATTTGTTTTGTAGTTAGTTCTATCACTATGGTGATATTTATGGCCATTTTAGGTTTTTTTGGTCTCGATTTACTAAACGCAGAAAACCAACAAAATATACAAGACCCATCTGCGATGATAATTATGTTTGCTGCTTTAATGGCCGCTTATGTGTTTATGATTACTATAGTAACTGCTGTGTGGAAAGCTGCTATCCGTAACCATATTATTGATAATAGCCAGTTTGAAGGTGTAGCAACGTTTAAGTCAGAACTAAAACCTGTACCTTTTGCTATGTTACTTTTAACAAACATGCTCGCTATTGTATTTTCTTTAGGACTTGCTTACCCGTGGACAAAAGTACGTACATCAAAAATGCTCGCTGATGTAACTACGGTGAATATTTATTCTGGCGCATTAAACTTAATCGATACTCAACAAGCACAGCAATCATCTTTCGCTGAAGAAGCTGCAAATGTATTTGATATAGACCTTTCATTAACTTAAGAGCTCATCATGCATGTAAAAGGACATTACTTTCCTAAGGCATCGAGTAATTATCAAGAGTGTGTCGCAAGTATTAGCGACACACATATTGACATAAAACACGATGAATACATTATAACTCGCCACGCCATTACTGAACTTAATTTAAATTCAGGTATGGCTGGTCTTGCCGACGAGTTAAGCTTTACCGATGGCAGTCGATTTATTCCACTAGATGTAAATTACAGGTGGCCATTTAAATCAAATAATCATCAGATAATGGAACGCCTAGAAAAAAGTAAATGGGCTATTTTAGCTGCCGTTATACTTACACCACTGTTTATGTGGCTAGCGCTTTACAAAGCAGTGCCAGCAATTGCGGTTTATAGCATAGATACACTGCCGCATAATGTGATTAATCAAATGGGTGAACAAAGCTTTACGGTGATTAAAAAGTTAGCGCTCGATGATAGCGAATTGCCGGTTGAACAACAAACTAAGATACAACAACATTTTAATACCATGCTTGAGCAACTATCACTTGATAAATCGATATATCGATTATCTTTTTATAAATCTGAACATTTTGGCGCTAATGCATTTGCACTACCGCATGGACGTATTGTGATAACAGATGAGCTTGTTAATTTACTTGTCGATCAACCCAATGCCCTAAAAGCAGTATTACTACACGAAATAGGCCATATAGTACACCAGCATAGTGTGCGCATTACTGCGCAATCAGCTGCAAGTACAATTGTATTAGCGGTAATATTTGGTGACTTAGAAGGTATTGCAGAAGTTGCTCTGGGGACTGGCGCGTCATTTGCACAGCAAGGTTTTTCAAGGGATATGGAACGCGAGGCCGACAGTTTTGCGTTAACGCAATTGGAGTATTTAGGGTACTCAAGTAACGACTTTGCCGATGCAATAGAGACACTCCAATATAGCCATACCAGTGAAAACGAGCACCTTAAAAAAGTGAATAATTTACTCGAGTATTTATCTAGCCACCCAAGTGCACAAGAGCGAATAGATAATGCCAGAGAATAACTTACTTTATATGCAACTTGCCCGCGGTGTAGTAGCATTAACATGGATATATCATGGTTTTTTCCCAAAGCTTTATCATATAGCCCCTCTTGAAAAGCTTATGACCGGCAGTGCGGGTTTTTCAACTGAGGTGTCTGATTTTATTACCCGCTCAGCAGGTGTTGGAGAAATTATTTTTGGCCTGTGTTTAGCTTTATTTTATAAAAATAAATACTTAGTTATTTTAAACATTTTAGCGCTTAGTGGACTCTTGCTTGCTGTGATAATAATGCAACCACAACTACTTATTGAAGCGTTTAACCCTGTTACAACTAACGTACCACTTATTGTGTTAAGTATTATTTGGTTAAAAGAAATAACTATTACAAATAATACGAGCCTGTAAAACAAAAGGGTATGCGTTGGCATACCCTTTGTTGTAAAACTCTATTTATAACATCAATACTTATGCTTTAATGCCCACAAATGCAGTAGCTCACTAGCAATAGTGGCTGCAGCAATCGCAGTAAGCTCACTTTGGTCGTACGAAGGTGATACTTCAACAACATCCATACCAATCATATTAATGCCTTTAAGGGCACGTAATATCTTAAGTACTTTATCTGATGTTAATCCACCACATACCGGTGTTCCAGTACCAGGGGCAAACGCCGGATCTAAGCAATCAATGTCAAAAGTGATATACACAGGTAAATCACCTACTCTCGCTTTAATCTGCTCAGCAATCGTTTGCGCCGATAAATCATTGGCGGCCATCGCATCAATCACTGCAAACTCGTGTTTGCTTTGATCAAAATCAGTACGAATACCAATTTGTATACTATGATCAACATCAATCAGCCCTTCCATCGGCGCATGGTAAAACATGGTCCCGTGGTCGTAGCGTGAGCCATTACTATAAGTATCAGTATGGGCATCAAAATGCACCAACGCCATTTTACCAAAGCGCTTAGCGTGAGCACGTAACAACGGTAAAGTTACAAAGTGATCGCCCCCTAAACCTAAAATTGCTTTACCTTGGCTTAAAATACCCGTCGCAGCTTGTTCAAGCTTAGCGGTAAAGTATTCAGCGTCACCGACAGGGTAAGTAAAATCTCCAGCATCAGCCAGTTTTAGGCGTTCGAACAATTTGAACGTCCATGGGTATTTTGTTTCTTCCCATGCTAAATGCACTGATGCACGACGAATCGCATCAGGGCCTAAACGCGCACCTGGACGTCCTGAGGTTGCCATATCAAATGGCAAACCTAACACCACAACATCAGCATTGATGTCAGTAATATTTTGTACCATTGGCTGACGTAAGAACGTCATGCCATTGGAATACAATGAGTGATCTGGATGATCAAACAAAGTGGTCATATTAAAGCTCTTCTAAATAAGTATAACCGTCTAAACCTGCTTGCAATTCATCAAGCACACTTTGCTGCTCATCTGCTGGTAATTTTGCAGCCACTAGCTGTGCGTACGATGATTGAAAACCTTCTACATCAAGATGAACATAGCGCATCATGTCAGCTACAGTGTCACCTTGGTTTATTTCTACAATGCTTGCGTCGCCTTGCTCATCCATGTGTACCATTGCACTGTGGGTGTCGCCAAATAGGTTATGCATGTCACCTAAAATTTCTTGGTATGCCCCCACTAAGAAAAAGCCCATTAAATAGGGTTTTTCAGCACTAAATGCCGGCACTGGTAAGGTACTCTCAATGCCTTGCCCATCAACGTAATGATCTAGTGCACCGTCAGAGTCACAGGTAATATCTAACAATACTGCGCGTCTTTGTGGTGCCTCAGTTAAGCCACTTAATGGCAATACCGGAAATACTTGGTCGATTCCCCACGCATCAGGCAATGACTGAAACAATGAGAAATTAACAAAAAACTTATCCGCTAAACGGGCATTAAGTTCATCTATTATCGGGCGATGAAAACGGTTTTTGTTATCCATGTGTTTATTAAGCTCATAACACACACGTAAATTTATTTGCTCAGCCCAGGCGCGTTGAGTTAAATCTAATAATCCCATCGCAAACTGGTTATGTGCTTCAGCTAAATCACCTTGGCTATCATGATATATCTCAATTAATGCACGGTCGTCTGTCAGCACATGAAGTTGCTGCCACGACAGCCACATGTTATTAAGCAATAATGGCGCGTCATCTGCTGGCGCTTGAATTTCTTCCGGCTCATAACTTTCAGTGCCAATCACATTAGAGATAAGCACTGCATGATGCGCTGTTAATGCACGCCCAGACTCAGAAATAATAGTCGGGAATGGTTGCTCGTACTGCTTACAAATATCACCAATGGTGTAGACAATATTATTTGCATACTCAGCTAAGCTATAGTTCATCGAGTTGTGAGACTGGCTCCGTGTGCCGTCGTAATCAACCGCTAAACCGCCACCGACATCTAAACATTCAATTTGTGCACCGAGTTTGCGTAGTTCACAATAAAAACGCGCCGCTTCGCTAACACCTAAACGCACATCGCGAATGTTCGCCATTTGCGAGCCTAAATGAAAATGCACCAACTGAACTAAATCAAGTTGATCAGTCTCTTTTAAACGATTAACAACATGTAATACTTGTGAAGCGGATAAACCAAATTTTGATTTTTCACCGCCGCTAGCTTGCCATTTTCCTTTACCCTGCGACGCTAAGCGCACGCGAATACCAATACGCGGTTTTACGTTCAGCTCTTTAGCTTGGCTTAGTACCATGTCCAGCTCAGACAGTTTCTCAAGTACGATGTACACTTTATGGCCTAACTTTTCGCCAATTAATGCTAAGCGCACATATTCTTTGTCTTTGTAGCCATTACACACAATCACTGCACTGGTTTTTTCAGCTAATGCCAATACTGTTAATAGCTCAGGCTTACTGCCCGCCTCTAAACCGAGTTGTTTCTTTTCTACGTTCGCTTGGCTTGCAACAATTTCTTCGACCACTTCGCGCTGTTGGTTTACTTTAATTGGATAAACAAGCAAGTAATCTTTTGGATAACCATAGCTTTCAATCGCAGTATTAAATGCAGCACATAAGCTGTGCACGCGGTGATGCAAAATTTGTGGAAAACGAACCAACGCAGGTAAACTCAAGCCTTTATCTTCAAGTTGTTTTGCAATATCAATAAGTGCGATGGTTTGCTCTGGGGCATCAGCCTTGGGCGCAACATACACATCACCTTGATCATTAATACCAAAAAAACCTTGGCTCCAATGACGAACATTGTAACTCGTGCGAGCTTGTTCTAGTGATGTTGTCTCTTTCATTTATCTTTCTCTTTTATTTGATGAATGCCTTGCGGCTGTTGCGCGCATTAAAGGAAAAATAGCTTATCAAGTCCAACAAGTATTTTTGCTCGTAACGAGTGAGTTTTAGTGTCGATAACAACGGCCCTTTTATTTGTTGGGCACTGGAGTATTTAGTATAAAAAATAGAAGGCTTAAAAGGGAATATATATATAAAAGTTAGCCGAAAACGTGACTCTCAATGATAAAAGTGGCGCTGACCAAGGCCATTTAAGCATATAAATGTCGACTTATATCCGTGTATAAGCCGTAGTTGTGTAGGAGATTAAATCGATGAAGTACTCAAAAACTAAAACACAAAGCGTAGGCAGTTTCTAGCCACTAATTAGCCTTATTGACTGAGCCCTAACTCCATAAACAAGCTATGTGGATTATCGGTATAATTACCAAAACTTGCACAGCGTTTAAAACCTAAATTTTCATACAGACTAATCGATTCAGCCTGTTTCGGGCCTGTTTCTAAGCGGATCAAAGGGATCTCTTCTTCGCCAGCATGATGCAATAAAATTTGCATTATACGCCGAGACAAGCCTTTACCACGATGACTTGGTTTGACATATAGACGGCGTATTTCACCATAAGGTACTGTGTCAAACTGTCTGACAATCGCACCACATGCAACAATACCCTCCTCGCTTTTTAAGCCAATGGCGTACACATTAGCTTGACCAAGCTCACTCACCGACAGCGATTGCGCCGTGGCTACTGGGTACAGAGAATTTATAAGCCTATCGATATCAGAAAAAACATTAATCACATCCGGATCATCAGGGGTTAAGTCGACTAACTGCATAAAAGCTCTAATTATATTTATTGTTTGATAACAAACTATACCGAATTGTTGCAAATGAACAACCCAGAACTATGGATTTTTCATTTATTTGCTGTCTTATTAGTCACGACTTTGTCGTATGTCAAAATAACAGCATTTAGCTATTTTCTAAAAAGTAGCAAACACGTCAAGATAATAGTTTGCTGTGGTGTTAAACGTTAGCGACTTTTATAAAAATACGGGTTAAAAAATAAATTAACGACTAAAGCTTTAACGCCCTGCGTCGATAAATAGCTAAGTTAACGTTAAAGGAATAACAATGAAACTCCCCAATCTTGGTCAAGCGCAGCAAATAGCTTTGCAAACGGTGTCGGCCAATCGCGCCACGGAGTTTAAAGCCGCCGCTTCTCTTGTCGAACCACAAGATCACTTTTCAACGCTCGAAGACGCAGCAATTACGCCCCTTTATGATCCATTTAAAGGCCGCAAACTTAATCAAGATTACACCCCCTCTTCTTACATTGGTATGAACCGTTATAGAGTCACCTCTAGCACCACCATTAACATAGGTGAACCGATTAAAGAACCGACCTATCGCTATGGTGACTTTACAGATCCCGATGATATAAATGCTTTTTTAGATCAAGTAGACCGGCTTGAAGGTGAACATAAATTTATGTTCCAACACCTAAAACCAACACAAGAACTACTTGATTTGGTGCAAAAAATGAGTGATGAAGAGCTTGCTGTATTTAGTCAATTTGTTGTTACAACATCTAGCTATCACTTTGGCACAGAAAACAACAACAGCAGTGCACAGTTAATTTCAGCTTTAAGCAAACTGTCAGATGATGCCTTGAGCAGTACCCTCGCAACAATGGATAAATTATTACAACAAGGGAATGATTATAAGAAGCCGGTGTCACCATTAGGTGAAAATGAGCATGGTAATGAAAGAGTCGAAATGATCAGTATGCCTGAAACCATAAACTGGTTTAAATCAAACTATAAGGCTAACAGTGCAAAATATGAATTGGCAAATGATTACACCAATTTATTAATAGAAAAAAACCTCAGCGAAGATCAACTTATGCAGTTAAATGACCACTTATCTGACAGTACGCTTACACAAAGCAGTGGTATCATCGACATGATTAGCTTAGTTAAAAACCACCAAACGGATGATGTATTGGCAATGCTCAATGAAGTTGATAAAGACCGTGAACCTAACTTATTTAGTTACCTTGCACAGCAAACTAATTATCAAGCCAATAAGCAGTATTACCAAATGGATAATGGTAAGTTTGTTGCACAGCAAGATAATATTAGCTCTGACTCTAATAGACGTGAGCTTTATAGCAATATCTTAAACGCCTATAACGACATTGGCATGGGCTGGATAAACGATACGCTAGAGCAATTTACAGGGAGTCCCGCACAGATCCAAAACGAATTATGGCAAACACTACTTGATGATAAGGAAAAAATGCCAGAGCAGTTTACTCGCTCAGATTCGGTTGAGGCATGGGCAATAAATAATATTGATCGGATAGAAGGTGCATTTCACGTAAAACAAATGAATAAAATTTATGATTATAATAGCGAGCGACTAGTTCCTAATTTAATCGCCAAACTCAGTTTTTTTAGTAGTGGTAATATTCACAGTTCAGCTGATAATAAAGAGCCCAAAACTGACTAATTCTAAATCAATCAACTGTAGTCAAAGAACTTGCGATGCTCTGCTCCGGCTAAGTTGGCATTCACCTTATTAGGGTGTTTATACTCACGCCAGTTTGCCACATTACGGCCAACATTTAATTTCGCAAAGTCAGTATCGCCCTCAGGCGACATTCCCAAAAACTGTTTTAGCTTCAACAGGCCGCCAGGTTCGCTTACATCAAGCGATAAAAAATCATCACGGTCTTTAAAATAATGAAACACTGCGTGTTGATGTTTAGTATAGCAATCTGCTAACTCGCGCTCACTCAACGGGTAAATAGAGGGAAACGTTTGATGAAAGCTGCGCTTTAGAACCGGACTAAAGTGCCCTGTTTTAAGATCAAGATGTGGCGCCATTTTTTCAAGCAGCATCGTGATGGATGGCAACCATGCTTTTAGGTCTCGGTTTAAATAAATAAACTTAGCACCAGGAAATAACCCATCTAAATGCATATAGTCACTAAAACACGGTGCGTCAGATATAGCATCAGCCATTTCAAACGCTTTTTTAGTAAACGCGGTATGCGCAACCAACAAGCCCATTTCTAACAACGCAACACTGATGCTCGTGGTGCCGGTTCGAGGTAGACCGATAATAAATATCTTAGGCATCTAACGTCACTCATTTTTAAAAGGCCGCTAGTATATACCAAGCGTGTTAGAATTCAGACATTGATACAGACTATTCATCCATAAAATAAAATTTCATTTGTCTTTACTAAATAAATATAATTGTAGGATGGGAATGAGGTCTATTATTAATTTAGTAACTGCATCGTATGTTTGATTTAATAGTACCCAACCATCTGTGCCCATAATTTCAATTGATATTATAGTTAGTGCATTAACATTTAAAGTATCCCATAAACCTGAAATACGAAAAATCCCAAACTCGGTATCTATACGAGTAATGTTAAATGATTCCAAAATACTCTCTTTTATAAAAGCATTAAAATCAGAAAATGACATTTCCTGAATGTTTTACTTACAAGGCGAGCATAGCTGAGTCATTATTCTGATTCAATTAGTTAATACATCATTGCTAACTGTTGTTCTTAGTTCTCAATTAACCTCCTTAACTGTCGCACTTCTCTTGAAAAGCTTCAAATATTAAACACTTTGTTACGCAAAAATACTGTTCAAAATATCTGAGCAATTTATACTGTGGGCAATGTTGGTATGATTTGAGGTTTTAACGTGCAGTTTACGCAAGGTATGGAGTATTTTTTTTCTGGCTTTAAATTGATCACTCAAAAAGGCCTCAAACGTTTTGTATTTATTCCTTTATTAATCAATATTGTGCTGTTTGGTAGCTCGTTATTCTTTTTATATGGCTGGCTTACCGATGGATTTGCTTATTTAAATGATCTATTACCAACATGGTTAAGTTGGCTGGAGTGGCTGATGTGGCCTATTGCAGTATTAGTGATTTTATTTAGCTACAGTATGCTGTTTTCGGTGATCACTAATTTCATTGCCGCGCCCTTTAATGGCTTACTCAGTGAAAAAGTAGAGCTGTATTTAACCGGGCAAAAAATTAATGATGATGGCTTAGCGGAGATAGTGAAAGATGTGCCACGAATGCTTGGCCGTGAGTGGACTAAGTTGTGCTATTACCTACCACGTGCCATTGGCTTTTTTATCTTGCTATGGATATTACCTGTTATCGGCCAAGTGTTATGGGTGATGTTTACCTGTTGGATGTATGCAGTGCAATACAAAGATTATCCGTTTGATAATCACAAAATTTGCTTTAAAGAAATGAAAGAAGACTTAAAACAAAAACAAACTCTCTCGTATGGATTCGGCTTAGCAGTATTGTTGCTTACAGCCATTCCTATCGTGAATTTAATTGTTATGCCTGTCGCTGTGTGCGGCGCAACTCGCTTGTGGGTTGATCAATACCGCCCTAACTACCGCGAATAAAAAGCTCAGAGGGGACGACAATATAAGCCATTATTAAGTCCCCTATTTGCAGCACTTTTTACACTAAAACTTGCCGTGTATTAGCAATGAAATGATGCACTTCGCGCTCAATTTTAGGATCAACTGGCTGCTCTGGAGCGCGATCATTTGGGCATGGCATCCTTGGAGTTGTGCCAAACAAACGACAAATTAATGGCCGTTCATCATATACAGTGCATCCCTTTGGACCTAAGTGTACACAATTAAATTCATTTAATGCCGCTTCGTGCTCTGCATCGCTTTTTACCGGTAATCGCGACATTTCTTCAGATGATGTTGTCACTGGACCGCAGCAATCATGGCAACCTTCAACACATTCAAACGATGGAATGTTAGCGCGTAATCGCAAGATTACTTTTTGGTTTTTGTACATTTATATTTACCTTTTATTATGCTGTGCATTCATGCCGCAACTTAACTAATTCTCCATAACCCCTATATTACGCGTTATGTGCAGTAACTTGCAATGCTATGTTAGTGTAGACTTACGCCATAACGTAAAAAGCACAGCTAATGCTGTGCTTTTATATATCTAAACTTTACAAGCTTATTAACTATATAGACTTTGTGGCACTTTCGTGACGTTCAAATGAACAGTTACTTCTTCCCTATCGTGATAAAGATGCTTAGCTTGTAATTCATAGCTTATACCGTATTTATTAAGCTCTTCTTTGATCATCGTTAAGCACTCATAAACACTGTCAAAGCGCTTTTTCATTGGCAGCTTTAAGTTAAAGATAAGTTCTTTCGCGTATGCGTTGACCGCCCAATCAATCATAAGACTGGTTACTTTGGTTGGTTTTTCTACCATATCGCATACTAACCAAGTAATATTTCTTTTCTCAGGGCGGTATTTAAAACCATCAACACGAAAGTGCTTAACTTGACCTGTTTGCATTAAATCATCATTCATTGGGCCGTTATCAATGGCGCTAACAAACATACCGCGACGCACTAGTTGATACGTCCAACCACCTGGGCAGGCACCTAAGTCAACACTGCGCATACCGGCTTGAACTCGCGCTTCACGATCTTTTTCCGCAATAAACACATTAAACGCTTCATCCAGTTTTAAGGTCGAGCGACTCGGTGCATCACTTGGCATTCTTAGTCGTAATATTCCCATAAAAAATGGGGAATTATTATAACTATATGAATGACCAACAAACGCGGTGTTATTAGTTAAAAACATGATGTGCATTACGGGGCGATTGGCTTTAGGTTCGCGTAACACGGTGTTTTGTTTCTCTAAAGCCTTTTTAAGTGGGGTAGAGATTTTTTTGCAGAAAGTTAACAGCTCCTTGCCTTCATTGGTATCGGGTGTTTCTACCCGTAGCTCTGAGCAAAGTGGAAAATCGACCGCTGCTTTTACTATTTCGCCAACACGGTCTTCGACGGGCATGTTTTCAAGTAAAGTGCCGGCAAACCACTGACGGGCAAATACCATATTTTTGAAATCAACCTTTTTGATGATTTCATCACTATGCTGCGCTTCAAAACATTCGTAAATAACATAGCCGGTATTTGGCTTTGCTTTTACATACCCAGCAAAACCTTGCTCTGCGGCATGAAATGTTATTTCTGCAGCGGCATCATTTTCAAAACCACTACGGCAGTAAATCACTACACTTGACATAAAAACCCTTTAATTGCTCTTTTGAGCGATATTCTCTATTAAAATTTAAACCGTGCTACTTGCACTAATAAAATAGTCCAACCAATAATAAAACATAAACCACCAACGGGTGTGATGGGGCCAAGCCACTTATAACCGGTGATTGCTAATAAATATAAACTGCCACTAAACAACAAAATACCAGCAATAATAAACCAACCAGCCGATGTGAGGTTAATTCCCCATTTTATTAAAATGGCAATCGCAATTAACGCAAGGCCATGCACCATCTGATACTCTGCCGCAGTTTTAAATACGCCAATAGCATATTCAGAAACACGGCTTTTTAAACCATGAGCCGCAAAGGCGCCCAACACCACTGATAGCATGCAAAATAAACTGCCAGTCATTAAAAATAGTTTAATCATGATTTTTTTCCTGCTAAAGATGCCTTTAAATATGCTGTTTAATAAAACTAGCCGCGTGCTCAGCGGCAGTTTGCACATTACCTAACTCTGTAAAGCCACTGCGTTTGCGTGGTTTTAAGGAATGATCGCCATCAGCTAGCCACACAAACTCTGGGCGTTTATCCAGTTGTAGCTGTGTTAATTCGTCACGGGTACCAAATGTATCGCGCTCGCCTTGGAGCACCATAAACGGGCATGGTATTTTACCAAAATGATCAATGCGTAATTTATCAGCCTTGCCTGGTGGATGAAATGGATAGCCAAATGCCAATACGCCTGAAATTGTTGGCATTGTTACTCGCTCTTCACTGACAAGCATTGATGCCATCCGCCCGCCCATTGACTTGCCACCAATAAATAACGGTAAGCTTGGCTGTACAAAGGTTAATATATGCTCAAAGTATTGCAGTAATTTAGGCGCACGATCTGGCGGGCGACGCTTATTGGTTTGCTTGGCTATTTGCATATATTCAAAGTCAAATAAGCCAACATCAATACCTTGCTCTGCCAGCAAGCTTGCCATTTTCTGCATAAATTCTGAATCACTAGCGGCTCCAGCACCATGGGCAAAAATAAATTGTGCCAAAGCGGGTTGTTGGTCACTTTTAATCCATTCGATAGTCATATTAATACTCTTGCTCTTGTTCGACTAAACTCAGCATCCACTGCTTAAACGATACTATTTTGCCTAATTCAGATTGCGTTTCACGACTTACTAAATAGTACGCATTTTTACTTTCTAAACTGTGGTTAAACGGAATAACTAAACGTCCTGCATCAATATCAGGTTTAGCAAGCACACTGTTACCAATAGCAACGCCTTGACCATGCACAGCTGCTTGCAGCACCATTGATGAGTGACTGAATATTGGTCCTTGGTTTACTTGCACATTACGTACACCGGCGGTTTTCATCCACGTTTTCCAGTTCTTACGGGTGGTATCATGTAATAAAGTATGGTTTGCCAAATCACTAGGCTGATCCAGCGGCTTTGGCCCTGTTAATAGCATAGGGCTACACAAAGGCACTAGGTATTCTGTATGCAGTTTATGCGTTTGCACGCCACTCCAATGACCACGGCCATAATAAATAGCCACATCAACATCATCGGTGAGTGAGTTTTCGTCTTGATCTTGGGCTTTTATTCGTACATCTATCTCAGGGTGCAGTTCGTTAAATAAGCTCAAGCGTGGCACTAACCATTGAATAGCAAAGCTGGGCGTTAAACTCACGGTTAATGAGCCTTTTGCACCACGGGCTAATAGCTTTTCGGTAGCATCAATTAGCTGAGTAAATATTTCTTTAATATCTAAAAAGTAACCTTGGCCTTCTTCGGTGAGTAATAAAGAACGGTTTTTTCGCAAAAATAGTTTTAAGCCAAGATGCTCTTCTAAAGTTTTTATTTGATGACTTACCGCCGCCTGTGTGACGTATAACTCTTCAGCCGCTTTAGTAAAACTCAAATGCCGAGCAGCAGCTTCAAATGCTTTTAATGCGTTTAGTGGCGGAACACGTCGAGACATAGTGATCAAACTTAGAATTAGTTTTTCTTATGGATAAGATTATATACACATGCCAAGGAAGTGTATATTCAAGACATAAAAAAAGCGACTTTCGTCGCTTTTCTTATCACGCTTTGCGATTACAAGTCGCTGGCGCTGGTATCCAATGGGCCAAAGCTTTTAACTAAATCATCCACGGCTTTCATTTGACTTAAATAGCCTTCCAACTTACTTAATGCAAGTGCACATGGGCCATCACATTTCGCTTCATTAGGATTAGGGTGCACTTCAATAAATAAACCCGCTAACCCTAATGCCATGCCGCTACGAGCAAGCTCTGCCGCTTGTGCACGACGACCATCGGCAGAATCACTGCGCCCACCTGGACGTTGTAAAGCATGAGTGGCATCAAAAATAACCGGAGCCATTGGTTTCATGTCATCCATACCCAGCATATCAACGACTAAGTTATTATAACCAAAGCTTGAGCCACGCTCGCACAATACAACATTGTTATTACCCGCTTCATTAAATTTAGTAATGATGTGGCGCATTTCGTGCGGGGCTAAAAATTGTGGCTTTTTAACATTAATAATTGCGCCCGTTTTCGCCATTGCGACCACTAAATCTGTTTGGCGCGCCAAAAATGCTGGTAATTGGATCACATCAACCACTTCTGCCACAGACGCTGCTTGATGCGGCTCATGGACGTCAGTGATCAAAGGAACATTAAACGTTTTTTTAATTTCTTCAAAAATCCTTAAGCCTTCTTCCATGCCAGGACCACGGTATGAATTAATTGATGAACGGTTTGCTTTATCAAATGACGCTTTAAACACATAAGGAATATTAAGCTTAGTGGTCACTTCTACATAATGCTCGGCGATACGCATTGCTAAATCACGAGACTCAAGTACATTCATGCCACCGAACAATACAAACGGTTTTTCGTTTGCCAGTTCAATATCATTAATTTTAATTAAATGGTTGTTCATTTTTATTCCTTAAGGTGCAACTGCTTGCATCATTAAACCACAAATATATGCCATATACGTGCCTACGCCATAGCCCAGAACGGCTAATAATACCCCAACTGGCGCAAGCGATGGGTGAAATGCCGAAGCAACCACAGGTGCCGATGCCGCACCGCCCACATTCGCTTGTGAGCCAACGGCCATATAAAATAGCGGCGCTTTAATTATTTTTGCCACAATTAACATTAAACTGGCGTGGGTAAGCATCCAAATTAAGCCAATGACGAAATACATAGGCGATTCAAATATAGCCGTAATATTCATATGAAGGCCAATTGATGCCACTAAAATATACAAAAAGCTGGAGGCTACTTTAGATGCGCCAAAGGCTTCAATATGACGTACTTTAGTAAACGACAATGCAATACCTATGGTCGTCGAAATAACAATTAACCAAAAGAACTTGCTGTTTAAGCTATATTCTTGTGCCCATGGAAAATTAGCGCCAAAGTAAGGTCCTAAAAAGTCTGCACAAAAATGCGCAAGACCGGTAATACCAAATGCAATTGCAATGATCAGCATATAATCATTGAGTGTTGGCAGACGTGCGTGCTCGGCTTGGTATTTTTCAACGCGATTTTTTAACTCTTCAATCGCGCTAGTATCCGCGCCTGTTTTCGCATCAATGGCTTTATGGTTGGCAGCCATTAACAGTAATACTGCCATCCATAAATTAGCGACAATCACATCTACCGTAACCATTGCTGAGAATATATCTCCGCCAACTTCAAACATTTCTTTCATCGATGCTTGGTTTGCACCACCACCAATCCAGCTTCCAGCAATCGTGGTCATGCCACGCCATACTGCATCAGGGCCATGACCACCGACTGCTTCTGGATACACTGCGCTCATGATCAAAATGGCCAACGGGCCGCCGATCACAATACCCGCAGTACCGGTTAAAAACATAATTAATGCTTTCGGACCAAGATTAATAATGGCACGTAAATCAATACTAATGGTCAGTAAAATTAAGCACGCCGGAAGCAAGTAACGTGATGCTACAAAGTACACATTAGATGAATGACCATCAACAATGCCAAAAGTATTCAATAGTGAAGGTAAAAAATAGCACAGTAATAATGCTGGGACATATTTGTAAAACTTTTTCAGTGCGCTATTTTGACTGTTCGATGTTTTAAAAATAAAGCCTAATATTACTGCTAATAAACCAAAGACAACCGCGTCATTGGTGATCAGGGCAGTATGGGCGTCAGCCATGTAAATTCCTTAAAAGTTAATGGTGAGTTTTGTGATTATCTTCGAGTTCTTCAAGTTGATGCTGAATAATATCAATTGCAGGATCATCTGGACACTCATCGATAAAAAATTGTAAGTCGTCACGTGCCATTTTCGGACAATCAAGCTGGTTAAGTAAATAGCCTCTGTCGCGTCTTTCGTACGGATCATCGCCTATTAGCTCCATCAGCATCTCAACACAGCTCAAAGCATGACCAAATTTATTACTGCTAATAAAGGCCCACTTTTGTTGTGCTAGATAAAGCTTATACACTTCTTCGTCAAAAATGAGCTCAAGCGGCTCTTGCTCATCACCATTTTCTTCACTGGCGTTTTCAGGAATAATATACCAACTTTGTTGACCTGAACTCGGCTCAAGTAAATAACCTTCCTCATCGCTAATAGCAACATGGACATTTATTTCACTATTATTAATCGTTACATTTGCATCAAAACCTGCATGGTTCAGCAAATGGCATAATAAAATACCCAGTGTTGTTTCAGAACCACTGCGCATACTCAGCATATAGCTAAAACTATTTAAGGTGTATTCTGGGACTTTTAAACTGGATACGCTAAATAACCACTGAGTAAAAAACATGTCAACCAACGCATCAAACCGTTCGTGAATATCAGGGTATTGTTGGCATAGTTCGGTGACTTGATTTTCAAAGTCGCTCAGTGTGGCAAAGCTATCACTTAAATCAGCTTGAGGATCCCACTTCGCTTCAGCGCTTATACAACGATACAACGCTTGGGGAACGAATGTGTCAAAAGCCTCATCTTGATAGGATTCATTTTGATCTTCAAACCAAGGGGTGGTCATTAATACGGCAACATCTTTAATAGAAAATGAATGACTAGTTTACCTATTTTTTTACACAGATACCAACGTAGCGCGCTAGATTAACGTTCAAAGACTGTTTAGTGCAGCCTTTGAACACGTTGAGTTACAAAATAAACGCTGTTTTGGCAACCGCCAGCTTACCAATGAAGGCAATGACCGCAGTCGTAACAACTAAAAACACAATTTTTATACTGGTTTTTTGCTGTTTACTGGCAATAATACCCAGTACAATGTACGCCACTACAAGAATAATCTTTTCAAGCAGCCAGGTTTGTTCTAGTGGATTAATTTTTGCAATTGCCATCAGCGCGAAAGCTGAAATAAGTAAAAACGTATCGGTTGCGTGACTACCAATAAATACCAATTTATTTTTAGCGATTGCACCACTGCCGAGGCGAGAAAATGAACGTACATAAAATAGAACAATGCTTAAAACTGCAATTGCCATGTGTGTGTGTTTGACTGCTAAATAATCCATATGCCCCTAACTACTCATTAATGTTAAAAAAGAAATTGTACCAATGTTATTAAACATACTCATTCTAATGCGTTAAATAACTCACCAGTTCAATGCACTGGGTATTATTTTTTAATCTGGAAAACGCGTTAAAATTTCTTCAAGCTCCGCTAGGTTGTCGTTAAATGCATCGACCAGTTTAGGCTCAAAGTGTTTGCCTTTTTGCTGATTGATTTCATTAACGACATCATCAAGCGTCCACGCTTCTTTGTAACAGCGTTTATGGCGCAGCGCATCGTACACATCTGCAAGCGCCACTATACGGCCAAAGATATGAATGTCTTGTCCTTGCCTTCCTTGTGGGTAACCTGAACCATCCCATTTTTCATGGTGATCACGTGCAATTTGAGCACCCGCATTAACGATTTCTCGACGAGAGCCTTGTAAGATAAGGTAACCTTTTTGAGTGTGCGTTTTCATGATTTCCCACTCTTCGCAGGTCAATTTACCCGGCTTATTTAAAATAGCGTCAGGAATACCGACCTTACCAACATCATGAAGTGGCGACGCTAAACGAACTAAGTCAGCCTCACGTTTCGATAAACCATACGCCAGTGCTAAAGTATTACATATATGCGAAACCCGCTTAACATGATTACCTGTTTCGGTTGAACGCTGCTCCAGAGCTTCACTTAAACGAAGCACTAACTCTTGCTGAGTAGCTTCGACCTCGGATTGTAATTGCACATTCTCATACGCTAACTGTACATTTTGCGAAAATATTTCAATCAAATGGCGCTGTGTATCCGATAAGTCGTGTGGAATACCAGATATAAAAAGCATTGAATTATGATTATGTTCGCTGCAACAGTATGCAAACAAATAATTGTCTTTATAAACAATGTTTTTATCTCTAAATGCTTGCTTACATGCTGATAGCTGCTCGGTATTCAAGACCTCTTCAATTGCTTTACCTTCGCTGCGTTCAAAATCGCCTCGCCCAGAAAATACCACTAATTTATGCTGATTATCTTGTGGATTACCTGCCACTAAACTGGTGGCGTACATTGCTTGATCAACGGTGCCGAGCAACGATGTTAATTGTTGCATCACCCCTTCAATAAAATGATCAAGTGAGTGCGCTGAAAAAATATCTCGAGATGCTTTAATGATTTTTTCAAGCCCTTGACGAGATTGTTCAATCGATAAAATATCGCGATAAGAACGTAAGCTCGACATCACTACAGTAAATAGTTTTTGTGCGGTAAGTTCTGTTTTTGATTTGTAGTCATTGATATCGTAATTAACAATAACTTGGCGCTCTGGCGCTTGGCCGGGTTGACCAGTACGAAGGATAATACGGATATGATTATTTTTAGCGACTTCACGAATATATTGCGCGACTTTCAAGCCTGCATCGTCGGTTTCCATCACCACATCAAGCAGTACTATTGCAGCATCGGGATTATTATCTATCTGTACTTTAGCCTCAGCCCCTGAGTATGCACTAATAAACTCTAAACGCTTGTCTTGAAACTCAAAATCACTTAATGCCAGTTTCGTGACGGCATGAACCTCAGGCTCATCATCAACAATGATGACTTTCCATGTCCCCTTAACTACATCACTTTCTACTTCTTGTGGTTCATCCGAAAACAAAAAATCATCCATCATACTGAGTCCTCAAAGCGTTTATTTTGCTCTCGCACTGTAATTGTTATAGTTATCCCGGCCACTGTGCGAGCGTTACACGATCGTTATTTGCTAAATCTTTAACTGTAAGTATATTTGTATACGCCATTTGTGCAAAAAAACTATGCACTTTAGTACTTTGTTGATATCCATGCTCAATAACAAGGTAACCATTTGACGTTAAAAAATTGCGTGCTTGAGTAATAATATACTTGATATCAGCCATACCGTCATCATCGGCAACTAACGCAGAAAGTGGTTCAAAACGTACGTCACCTTGATTTAAGTGAATATCATCATATTCGATATACGGCGGATTACTAACTATTAGATCAAACTTTTGTGCTGTAACTTGGCTAAACCAATCACTTTGCACAAAGTCTACATTAATAAAGCCTAACCGCTGCTTATTTGTATTCGCAAGCGCTACAGCATCAGTAACCCTATCAACCCCTGTGATTTGCCAAAGTGGCATTTCGCTGGCAAGTGCAAGCGCAATTGCACCAGTCCCAGTGCCTAAATCAAGCACTTTAGCGGCCACAGGTAAAGGTAAACTGAGCGTATATTCAACCAGTGTTTCGGTATCTGGACGGGGGATCAGCGTAGTGGGATTAACCTGCAGTGGCAAACTCCAAAATTCACGCGTGCCCGTTATATGAGCCACTGGCTCACCTGTTAAGCGACGTTGACAATAACTTTCGAATAGCTGTTGTTGTTGCGGTGTTAACTTTTGTTCTGGCCAGCTAAATAAGTAGCTACGTGGTTTTTGTAATACGTCGAGCAATAATACTTGAGCGTCTAATTTGGCACTATCGCTGCTACTTTGCAGCAGCAAAGTAGCACGCGAAACAGCACTTTCAATCGTGTCGGTCACGATTACTCATCACCCATAGCGGCTAGTAAATCAGCCTGATGCTCTTGCATTAGCGGCTCAATCACACAACCTAAGTCGCCGGCAACTACCTCATTTAAACGGTATAAAGTGAGATTGATACGGTGATCTGTAATACGTCCTTGCGGATAGTTATAAGTACGAATACGTTCCGAACGGTCACCGCTACCGACTAAGTTACGACGCTCTGATGCTTCAGCCGCGTGGCGTTTTTCATCTTCCGCTTGTTGTAAACGTGCAGCAAGCACTGACATCGCTTTCGCGCGATTTTTATGCTGTGAACGTTCATCTTGACACTCAACCACTACACCTGTTGGTAAGTGGGTAATACGAATTGCCGAGTCAGTTTTATTAACGTGCTGACCACCGGCACCTGAGGCACGGAACGTATCAACTTTAATATCAGCGGTATTAATTTGAATCGCTTCAGCTTCTGGCACTTCAGCCATTACCGCAACAGTACACGCAGAGGTATGTACTCGTCCTTGCGATTCAGTTTCTGGCACACGTTGTACCCTGTGAGCACCAGATTCAAACTTCAATTGCCCATACACGCCTTCACCACTAATGTTAGCAATGACTTCTTTGTAACCACCGTGCTCACCTTCATTGGTGCTCACAATCTCTACTTTCCATTTTTTAGTTTCAGCATAACGGGTATACATACGGAATAAATCACCAGCAAAAATGGCCGCTTCATCGCCTCCCGTGCCGGCACGTACTTCTAAAAACACATTATTATTGTCGCGCGGATCTTTTGGTAGCATCAACACTTGTATTTGATCTTCGATAGCAAGGATTTGCGCTTTGGCTTCTTTGTATTCTTCTTGCGCCATCTCACGCATATCAGGATCCGAATCCTTTAGCATTTCTTCTGCTGTAGCAACATCATCTTGTGTTTGCTGATAGCCTAAAAATGCTTTAACAATTTCTTCCAACTCAGAATATTCTTTTGAAAGCGCACGAAAACGATTTTGGTCGCTAATAACTGACGGATCACTTAGCAGCGCTTGTACTTCTTCATAACGCTCTACTAAGGTTTCTAACTTACGATAAACGGACTCTTTCATGTAACTGCTATTCCTGATCAATACCTAACATTTTCTTTAATTGGCTTAACTGAGCAACTTCACCTTTTTTAGCCGCATCTTGAATTGCACGGGTAGGCGCGTGCATTAGGCGGTTGGTTAACTTGTTGGCCAGCTCTAAAATAATTTTTTCTGCGTCTTTACCGGTATTTAATTGGCTTATTGCCTTATCAACCAGCTCAGACTTAATATCGTGTACATCTTGGCGATAAGAACGGATCAGATCGACAGAGTCGAGTGAACGCATCCACATCACAAATTCCGCACAGCGCTGGGTAATAATCACTTGCGCTTCATCGGCGGCTTGTTCTCTTGAAGCGATATTTTCGCTTACTATTGCCTGTAAGTCATCAACCGAATACAAATAGGCCGCATCTAATTCACCAACTTGGCTTTCAATATCGCGCGGTACTGCAATATCAATAAATAACATTGGCTTATTACGGCGTTGTTTTAGCGCTTGTTCAACTACCCCTTTACCAATAATTGGCAAAGTACTTGCTGTCGAACTGATCACTATATCCGCCTGATGTAAGCGTTCAGGTAACTGCGCTAACGCAATAACGTCGGCATTAACATCTTCTGCCAGTAGGCGTGCACGCTCTATGGTGCGATTCGCCACGGTGATCTGTTGTGGTTCATTTTGATATAGATGTTTCGCTACCAGCTCAATTGTTTCCCCGGCACCAATTAATAGCACTTTGGTTTTATCTAACTTGCCATATATATGTTTAGCTAAATTAACCGCAGCATAAGCAACAGACACCGCACTGGCGCCTATATCGGTTTCCGTTCTTACTTGTTTTGCTACCGAAAAGGTTTTTTGAAATAACCGGTCAAATACCACACTCACCGAATTGTGATTTTTGGCGCTATTATAAGCTTGCTTTATTTGACCAAGAATTTGCGGTTCACCTAGCACCAGAGAATCTAGGCCACATGACACACGCATTAAATGATTGATAGCATCATTATCTTGATGACAATATACATTACTGCTCAGTTCGTATTCATCCAAACCGTGGAAACTAGCTAACCATTGCAACAGTATTTGGGAATTTTGCTGAGCGAGGCTACAATAGATTTCTGTTCGGTTACATGTGGACACAATAACCGCTTCATTAAACTGATCGTGATCGCTCAGTTGCTGTAATGCTTCTGACAATTGCTCAGGCGAAAAGGCAACCTTTTCGCGTAATTCTACAGATGCGGTTTTATGATTAATACCAAGTGCTACTATGGTCATATGTGCCAAATATTGCTAAGCCGTGCTCGAAAGACGATAATTTTACCAAAAATCAGCGGAATATGGAAAGTAAGGAACGACATTTGATTCGACTATATTTGATTTTACTCATATTTTTTTTATTTTTAAGTGGTTGTGCGCAGCAAATTAGCCCTCAAACAGCTCTTTATGACGATTGGAAGTCGCAATTATCACAACAAACCAATTGGCAAGTTGAAGGAAAACTGGCTTTTATTAGTCCAGATGAACGCCAATCAGCAAACTTAAATTGGCAACAACAAGAACAGTTAAACCAACTTATTTTAACGAGTTTTATCGGTACCCGTGTTTTAGCATTAACACAAAATACTAACGGCGCTGAACTTGAATACGATGATCACATTTACCATGACATTAATGCATCGCGCCTGCTTGCTAGGCTCACTGGTTTTAATATACCGATGGACAGCGCCGATAATTGGTTAAAAGGCACTGTTGACGATCCAAGTTTGCAAGTTGATGAACTAGGCCGAGCAAAAAATGTAACTTGGCACGCACCCGATGGCGATCAATGGCAAATAAGCTATGCTGATTACCAACAATACGCCGGATTTTGGTTACCTAAAAAGCTCACGTTAAAACACCAAGATATTAAAATAAAAATTCAACTTTACGAGTGGCACTTTAACTAACATGACTACGCACACTATGACTTCATTTTCGTTATTGGCTCCTGCCAAACTCAATTTATTTTTACACATTAATGGCCGTCGTGAAGATGGCTATCATGAACTGGAAACCTTATTTACTTTTTTAAATTATGGCGATCAACTCACATTTACTTTGACTGAAACAACTGAAATTGAAGTCACTGGTGACACCACCGATATCCCCCTAAAAGATAATTTGATCTATAAAGCGGCCGTTTTATTACAAAAACACACAAATTCCCTTTTTGGCGCAAAAATAAATTTAACTAAAATATTACCAATGGGAGGCGGCGTTGGTGGTGGTTCTTCAGATGCGGCCAGTACACTTTTAGCGCTTAATAAATTATGGCAATGCCAGTTATCACTATCTGAATTAGCAGCGCTTGGCGTGCAGTTAGGCGCAGATGTGCCGGTGTTCATTAACGGCAAAAGCGCCCTAGCTCAAGGCATTGGCGAGAAGTTAGTGAATGTAGAGCTGCCGTCAAAATGGTATTGTGTAGTGCATCCAAGTGAACATGTCAGCACCGCGAAAATTTTTACTCACCCAGATTTAAAACGCAATACACCGAAGCTAAAAGGCCACTGGCAGCAACAAACATTAGCCAACGATTGCGAGCCTTTAGTTAAAAAGCTCTGCCCTGAGGTTGAAAAGACCCTCCAGTGGTTGCTAAAATACGCTCCGTCGAAGATGACTGGCACAGGTTCATGCTGTTTTGTTGAATTTGCCACGCAAAAAGAAGCGCAACATGTTCTTGAAAATCTCCCCCATAACTGGGACGGTTTTATTGCCAGCAGCGTTAATATCTCTCCTGCTCATACGCAGTTGGACGCTATACATTGAAGCAATGAAGTAACGTACAAGTAAATAAAGTTTAAGTTAATAAGCTATACTTTTTTTATCGCTTATTAGTCCAAAAATTCAGTGCCTGAGGAACCCTACCGTGCCTGACATGAAGCTCTTCGCTGGTAACGCAACACCTGAGTTAGCTCAAAAAGTTGCAAAACGTTTATATATTGAAGTTGGCGATGCTGTTGTTGGCCGTTTTAGCGACGGTGAGATCAGTGTTCAAATTAATGAAAATGTTCGTGGCTCGGATGTTTTTATTGTGCAATCAACCTGTGCCCCTACTAACGATAACTTGATGGAGCTTATTGTAATGGTTGATGCCTTACGTCGTGCATCTGCAGGTCGTATAACAGCCGTCATTCCTTATTTTGGTTATGCACGTCAAGATCGCCGCGTGCGCTCTGCTCGCGTACCAATCACAGCAAAAGTTGTTGCCGATTTCTTATCAAGTGTAGGTGTTGACCGAGTTCTAACGGTTGATTTACACGCTGAGCAAATCCAAGGCTTCTTTGATGTACCAGTTGATAATGTGTTCGGTAGCCCAGTGCTACTTGAAGATATGAAAGAGCGTCAATTTGATGATGTTGTTGTTGTATCACCTGATATCGGCGGTGTAGTTCGTGCCCGTGCTATTGCTAAGTTATTAAACGATACCGATCTTGCCATTATTGATAAGCGTCGCCCACAAGCGAATGTTTCTCAAGTAATGCACATTATTGGTGACGTTGAAGGCCGTGACTGTATCATCGTTGATGATATGATCGATACTGGCGGTACCTTATGTAAAGCAGCTGAAGCACTTAAAGAACACGGTGCTAAGCGAGTATTCGCTTACGCTACTCACCCTGTACTTTCTGGCCAAGCATTAGAAAACATTCGTAACTCAGTAATTGATGAAGTGATTGTAACTGACTCAATTCCACTGTCTGCTGAATTAAAAGCAATTGATAAAATTAAAGTGTTAACACTTGCAGACATGCTAGCTGAAACAATTCGCCGTATCAGCAATGAAGAATCTATTTCAGCGATGTTCGAACACTAAACTTGGTTTAGTTAAAATATCCTGATGTAATAAAGCGCCTCGTTGGCGCTTTTTTTATGTATCGTGTTTCTTTTAATTAGTCGCGGTGGTATGATAGCGCGCCTTTTGGCTAGGGACCTTGGTCGCAAAGGCCCTACACTATTTAATTATTGGAGACATCATGTCTAACGAAACATATACATTTAATGCAGAATTACGCACAGCTACGGGTACAGGTGCGAGCCGCCGCCTACGTCGTGAAGATAAAATCCCTGCGATCCTTTACGGTGCTGACAAAGAAGCTGCATCACTTACTTTTGAACACAAAGATATTATCAAAGCACAAGAAAGTGAAGGTTTTTACACTCACATCCTTACTCTTGATATCGCTGGTGAAAAAGTTGAAGCTATCCTTAAAGATATCCAACGTCACCCGTTCAAGCCTAAAATCACTCACCTTGATTTCCAACGTGTAGATGCTACTCACAAACTTAACACTAAAGTACCAGTTCACTTCATCGGTGAAGAAGCGGTAACTAAAGCGGGTAACACTGTAGTTCACCAATTAACAGAAATCGAAATCACGTGTCTTCCTAAGTCACTTCCTGAATTCGTAGAAGTTGACGTAGCTGGCCTAGTTGCTGGTGACTCAATACACATATCTGACGTTAAACTTCCAGCAGGTGTTTCATCTGTTGATTTAGCGAAAGGTGCTGATCACGACCAGTCTATCGTAACTATCAAAGCTAACAAAGCTGCGCCAGTTGAAGACGAAGCTGCAGAATAAATTTTAAGGTTTGCACCTTGAATTCTATTCAAATGCTTGTGGGCCTGGCTAATCCAGGCCCCGAATACGCAAACACACGCCACAATGCAGGTGCTTGGTTCATCGAGCAACTCGCTGCACGCTACAACTGTACGCTAAAACACGATCCTAAGTATCACGGCCTTACCGGCAAAGTGATCATCCAAGGTCAAGAATTCAAATTACTGATCCCTACTACTTATATGAATTTAAGTGGTAAAGCTGTCGGTAGTTTAGCCAACTTTTTCAAAATTCCTGTTGAGAGCATTCTAGTTGCCCATGACGAAATGGATTTAGAACCCGGTGTTGCCAAATTAAAAAAAGGTGGCGGACACGGTGGCCATAATGGTTTAAAAGACATTATTGCAAAGATGGCAAATCAAAAAGATTTCATGCGTTTGCGCGTTGGCATAGGTCATCCAGGACACCGTGAAATGGTGACCGGATGGGTGCTTGGAAAAGCAGCCAAAGAAGACCAAGAGAAAATGGATGCCGCAGTAGATGAAGCAGTTCGTTGTATGGAAATACTTGCAAAAGACGGTGTGTTAAAAGCACAAAACAGACTACATTCGTTTAAGCCATAATTGGTTAAGCGGATCTAAACAAGGTATCTTAACTATGGGTTTCAAATGTGGCATCGTCGGTTTGCCTAATGTTGGTAAATCAACACTTTTCAATGCATTAACCAAAGCGGGTATTGAAGCCGCTAACTTTCCTTTTTGTACCATCGAGCCAAATACGGGCGTGGTACCGGTGCCAGATCCTCGTCTAGACGAACTTGCAAAGATTGTAAAGCCACAACGTATTCTTACAACGAGTATGGAATTTGTGGATATTGCGGGTCTTGTAAAAGGCGCATCGAAAGGGGAAGGTCTTGGTAACCAGTTTTTAGCTAACATTCGTGAAACCGATGCAATTGGCCACGTAGTGCGCTGCTTTGAAGATGACAACATCATTCACGTTGCAGGTACCATTGATCCTGCTGATGATATTGATGTGATCAACACCGAGTTAGTACTTGCTGATATGGATAGCGCTGAAAAAGCCCTTTTCCGTAACGCGAAAAAAGCCAAAGGTGGCGATAAAGACGCAAAAGAACAAAATGCCGTACTTGAAAAAGTAAAAGTACACCTTGATGAAGGCTTAACTTTACGTTCTTTAGCATTAACTAAAGAAGAAAAAGCGGCTATTAGCTCTGTTAACTTCTTAACAATCAAACCAACTATGTACATTGCTAACGTAGCTGAAGATGGTTTTGAAAATAACCCATATCTTGACCGTGTACGCGAAATTGCTGCTGCTGAAGATGCTGTTGTTGTGCCTGTATGTGCCGCGATTGAATCTGAGCTTTCGGAACTAGATGAAGAAGATAAACTTGAGTTTATGGCCGATCTTGGTCTGGATGAGCCAGGTTTGAATCTAGTGATCCGTGGTGGTTATGAGTTACTTCATTTACAAACCTACTTTACTGCAGGTGTAAAAGAAGTACGTGCATGGACAATCCCAGTAGGTGCAACTGCGCCACAAGCTGCAGGTAAAATCCACACTGACTTTGAGCGTGGCTTTATCCGTGCACAGACCATCGCTTTTGATGACTACATCGCCTATAAAGGTGAAAGTGGTGCAAAAGAAGCAGGTAAGATGCGCCAAGAAGGCAAAGAATACATAGTTAAAGATGGCGACGTAATGAACTTCTTGTTCAATGTTTAACACCATCCCAGTGTGACCTATCACCTTTAGTGATTTTTAAAGGCTCGTTTTTACGAGCCTTTTTTATTTCTGCACTATCATTAAATATCAGCTGTTGTGAATAAGTCACAATAAAGCAGTTAAAAAAACACCATTTTTATTAAAATTTAGCCTGTTAGCCTATTTTTCCCGCAAACAAACCAAGATACGTGTTTTTTTGCAAAAAAGGTGTTGACGGATTTGGGTCATATCAGCATAATACGCCCCGCACTCAGCGATGAAGTGCTAACAAAAAAGATGGCTAAGTAGCTCAGCTGGTTAGAGCACATCACTCATAATGATGGGGTCACAGGTTCAAATCCCGTCTTAGCCACCATTATTTTTTGTTGCTCAATGAAGAGTTTAAAATAACTACCTAGTGTTTTATTACACAACGTATGCGGGAGTGGCGGAATTGGTAGACGCGCTGGATTTAGGTTCCAGTATCTTAGGATGTGAGAGTTCAAGTCTCTCCTTCCGCACCATATTCTTGATAAGAATTAAAATTATCAATTGTTATTGTTGGGATATCGCCAAGCGGTAAGGCACCAGGTTTTGATCCTGGCATTCCCAGGTTCAAATCCTGGTATCCCAGCCAACAATGGCTAAGTAGCTCAGCTGGTTAGAGCACATCACTCATAATGATGGGGTCACAGGTTCAAATCCCGTCTTAGCCACCATTTCTTTTGAAATGGCTCTGTAGGAGTATAAACTACACTCAATAAAGAGTTTAAAATAACTACCTAGTGTTTTATTACACAAAGTATGCAGGAGTAGCGGAATTAACAGTTGTCTTGAATTAGGCGCTGGATTTAGGTTCTAATACATTGTTACCTGTATGTTCGATGCGGGAGTGGCGGAATTGGTAGACGCGCTGGATTTAGGTTCCAGTATCTTAGGATGTGAGAGTTCAAGTCTCTCCTTCCGCACCATGTTCTTGATAAGAACTAAAACTATCAATTGATTCTTTGTTGGGATATCGCCAAGCGGTAAGGCACCAGGTTTTGATCCTGGCATTCCCAGGTTCAAATCCTGGTATCCCAGCCAACTTCTTCTACCAAAGAATGTTGTTAAAGAATAACTCTAGCT
>NZ_JACJEQ010000001.1:0-283797 GCF_014164125.1 Pseudoalteromonas sp. SG44-8
GATTCCTGAGCTTTGCGACATCAGGTAAAACTAAACACTTAAATTTGTTTATAAAAACACCTTGTAAGAGTGTGCCCAACACGGTTCAATTTTACAACTTACAACTTACAGCTTACAGCTTACAGCTTACAGCTATATCATTTATTGCGGTTTTCTTTACTAAATGCGCGGATCTTACGTTTTTGCGAAAGAGTCACTTTATTAGTACGTCCTGCAAATGGGTTATCACCTTCTCTAAATTCGATTTTGATAGGCGTGCCCATAATTTTTAATGCTTTACGATAGTAATTCATTAAGTAGCGTTTATAGCTATCAGGTAAATCATGTACTTGGTTACCGTGAATTACGATACGTGGTGGGTTATAACCACCCGCGTGCGCGTATTTAAGCTTAACACGGCGACCACGAACCAGTGGCGGCTGGTGATCAGCTTGTGCCATATCCATGATACGGCGCAGCATAGCAGTGCTAATACGCTTAGTTGCTGATTCATAAGCTTCGTCAATTGACTCAAACAAATGACCAACACCTGTACCATGTAAAGCTGAGATAAAGTGTAAGCGTGCAAAGTCAATAAAGCCTAAGCGACGGTCAAGCTCCGATTTGATACGATCTTTCACGTAATCATCAAGCCCATCCCATTTATTCACAGCAATAACCAGTGAGCGGCCAGAATTTAAGGCAAAACCAAGTAAGCTTAAATCTTGATCCGAAATGCCAGCGCGGGCATCTACAACCAATAGCACAACGTTACAATCTTCGATTGCTTGGAGGGTTTTGATCACTGAGAATTTCTCAACCACATCACTGACTTTTTTGCGTTTACGTACACCAGCGGTGTCGATCAACACGTATTCTTTTTCGTTACGAGTCATTGGAATATAAATAGAATCGCGGGTTGTGCCCGGCATATCATAAACAATAACGCGTTCTTCACCTAATATACGGTTAGTCAGTGTTGACTTACCTACGTTAGGACGACCGATAATAGCAAGTTTTACTGGCTTATCTGCAAATGCTTCATGCGCTGTAGAATCTTCATCATCTTCAGAATATAAATCGATTAACTCGTCGTCATCGCCTTTACCATCATCATTTTGCGCACTCAGCTCTGCAAGCAAAGGCTGTAAGGTGTGTTCAAGTAACAAGGTAATACCACGGCCATGAGCGGCTGCAATATGATGTACTTCGCCCAGTGACAATTGGTAGAACTCAGCACAATTTGAGTCAGCATCAATACCATCAGTTTTATTGGCAACAACAAAGCTTTTCTTTTCTTGTTTACGTAAATGGTTGGCAATAGCTTGATCAGCTACTGTCATACCTACGCGTGCATCAACTAAGAATAATACGATGTCGGCTTCTTCAATCGCCAGTAGCGATTGATCAGCCATTTCGATTTCGATGCCTTCTTCAGAGCCATCAATACCGCCCGTGTCTACCACGATAAATTCATAGCCATCGTAATTAGCTTGGCCATATTTTCGATCTCGCGTTAAGCCTGGAAAATCGGCAACGAGTGCATCACGCGTACGTGTTAAACGGTTAAATAATGTGGATTTGCCCACATTGGGTCGCCCAACTAGAGCGATCACGGGAAGCATAAACTACCTCTTAAAAAAACAACAAAAGGCTTCGCATAGCGAAGCCTTAAAAAAATAAATTAACTATTAATAACTTATAGTTATTTAGCAAATTAGTCCGGTATTTTTACCGCACTAACTTCACCATCTCGGGTGTATAAAATCAGTTTGTCGTCAGCAACAATTGGCTCAATAAAAAAGCCTGAACTGTCGAAGTCTTCACGCGATACAAGTTCGCCTGATTCTTTATTCAGCCAATGTAGATTACCTTCTTGGTCACCCATGGCTAAGTAATTTCCTGCTACCGCAGGCCCTGTTAAGTACCAACCACGAAGGGCTGGCTGACTCCAGCGTTCAATGCCAGAGGTTTTATCTAATCCATAAACAACACCATTACTATCTACTACGTAAATAGTTTGGGTATCCATGGCAATTTCACGGTAACTGCTGTATTCGCGTTTCCAGACAACATTACCAGAGCGAATATCTACAGCTGCTAAGTTACCATTATAGGCAATAGCATACGCATAAGGACCACTGATCAGAGGTTGTGTATCAACATCGACTAAACGTTCGAATTCTGATGCGCCTTTTGCTGTAGCAATTTCAGCACTCCACGCAGAGTAACCACTATCAGAGATAAGTACACTTAACTTGCCTGTTTCAAGGCCAACTAATACACCGCCGTTAGCAACGGTCGGAGAGCTTTGTCCGCGTAGTGTTAATGCGGGTACTTCTTGCTCATGACTCCAACGCTCTTCACCGGTATCAGGGTGAAGGGCTAATAATTTACCTGAGCCTAGGTTAACATATATAAGGCCATCACCGGCAGCTGGTTTTGATAACACTTCACCGGGAACTTTTTTGCGCCAAACAACATCACCCGTTTCACGGTCAAGGGCAACTAAATAACCATGCTCAGAGCCGATAAAAATTTTACCATAAGCTTGTAAAATACCACCGGATAATTTTGCACTAATGTCGCTTTGCCATGGCCAAAAGGTCAAATTTTCGCGAACATCCGTCTCCCAAAGAGTATTACCGTTTTCAAGCGATAGCGCTTCGACTTTACCAGCGCGGCTTGCTACAAAAACACGGTCTTTATATACCGCCGGTGTTAGCCGAGAAAAGTAATGTTCAACACCGTCACCAATGCTTTCTTGCCAAATTACTTTGGTTTCAAACTGATTAACGATTTCAGGCAATACCAGTTTGTCTTCGTCATCGCTTGATGAACAACCGACTAAGGTTGCCATACATAGCGCTATGGTTGCCGCTGTTAATTTTTTCATGGTAACCCCTTACGCCGTTGGGCTAGTTACTGCTAAGTCATCAAGTTTGATTTGCAATAATGGGTTATTCTCCAGACCGCCCGCATCTGCAGCAGTCTGATAAGCGGTGCGAGCTTGATTTGCATCGCCTTGAGCTGTGTATATATCACCTTTAAGCTCAGCGACTGTTGCAGTGAATGAATCTGCAAGTTTAGCGTTAAGCGTTGTTAAAGCTTGGTCGTATTGCTGCTGTGCTATTTGCACGCGAGCTAAACGGGTGGTCGCCGTTGCTTTTAAATCTGCATTGGTAACATTATTCATTATCCAGCTGAGCTTTTCACTGGCTACATCAAGTTGACCTTTTTCTACGGCTTCTTTAGCAGCAACAAAGGCTGCAAGTGCGCTGTAGTTAGTATCTTTGTGCTCTGCGATAAATGTATCTGCCGAACCTAATACTTCGCCACCTTCAACCAGCTGAGTATATGCATCAGAGGCACTTTCAGCAGTTGTAATTTGATTTTGGTTATATGCTTTCCAGCCATACAGGCCACCTAAACCAAGCACTACACCTAGCGCCAGTGATACACCATTTTCACGAAAAAAACGTTTGATCGCTTCAGCTTGTTGTTCTTCTGTTGAATAAATATCCATTACTACCTCGTCTTTTTTAGCTGTTTATTAGCTCAGCTAAAAGCGTTTTAATTTGTTCTAATTCTAAGGTGACCTGTTCTTTACGCTCACGTAAATACTTAACTGTCACTACGCCTTGTTCTAATTCATCTTCGCCGATAATCAGTGCAACGAGTGCATCGCTTTTATCTGCGCGTTTAAGTTGTTTCTTAAAGTTACCGCCACCGGCATGGACCATGATACGTAAGCCAGGTACTTCAGCACGTAATTTAGCTGCGATAATAGGGGCTTGAATGCTGGCTTTGTCGCCCATCGCTGCCAAATATACATCAGCGTTGCGACGAATGTCACCAACACATTCCAATGCTTGTAACATTAACACTAAACGTTCCAGACCCATAGCAAAGCCCACAGCTGGCGTTGCTTTGCCACCTAATTGCTCAACTAAGCCATCATAACGGCCACCTGCACATACAGTACCTTGTGAGCCGAGGCTATCTGTAACCCACTCAAAAACAGTGCGGTTATAGTAATCAAGGCCACGGACTAACTTTTCATTAACCGTGTATATGACGCCTGCGGCGTCTAAACGTTCACATAAATTTTCAAAATGTTCTTTTGATTCAGCATCTAAGTGTTCAGACAGTTTTGGTGCATCAACTAAAACCGCTTGTACATCAGGGTTTTTGCTATCTAGCACGCGCAGTGGGTTGCTGTACATACGACGTTTTGAGTCTTCGTCTAGTGCATCAATATGTTGCTCAAGATATGCCACAAGTGCATCACGGTATTGCGCACGAGCTTCGTTTGAACCTAAAGAATTAAGCTCTAAACGAACATGTTCGCTGATGCCAAATTGTTGCCATAATTGCGCCGTCAGTAAAATCACTTCAGCGTCAATATCAGCGCTGGCAATACCAAAGGTTTCTAAACCAAATTGGTGAAACTGACGATAGCGACCTTTTTGCGGACGTTCATGACGAAACATTGGGCCCATATACCAAAGGCGTTGCTCTTGGTTATACAGTAAGCCGTTTTGATTACCAGCACGTACACATACAGCTGTACCTTCAGGACGAAGTGTTAAGCTGTCGCCATTATTATCGGCAAAGGTGTACATTTCTTTTTCAACGATATCGGTGACTTCACCAATTGAGCGTTTAAAAAGATCGGTTGATTCTACAATTGGAAAACGAATTTCTTGATAACCGAACGATGCTACTGTCTCGCGTAAGATGTTTTCTACTTTCTGCCAAACTTGGGTATCGCCCGGCAGACAATCGTTCATTCCACGTATTGCCTGAATTTGTTTTGCCACTGCTAAATCCTAAAAACTGTTTTTTGCGTAATAAAAGATGACTACACAACAAGAATGCTAAAAATTGACCCGTCATTATAGCGTTCTAGCTATAAAGGTAAACGGCAAACGGCTTTGTTTGCCGACTATATTGTATTTATTCGACGATTTTAATGTCGATAGGGGTCTGTTTTTCTTTTTGTGCGATAAAGTCGCGTACATAGCCTTCGAGTTGATCAACAATATTGTTGTTATCAATTCGGGCTTTTTGACGTTCGCCATTAATATAAAGGCCCGAGCGGCGATTTGCACCAGCTAAACCAATATCACTCACTAACGCTTCGCCAGGGCCATTGACCACACAACCAATAACCGATACTGATACCGGTTCGATGATATCTTCCAAACGCTCTTCAAGTTGGTTCATGGTACTAACCACATCAAACTCTTGACGTGAACAGCTCGGACAGGCAATAAAGTTAATCCCGCGAGAGCGAATGCGCAGTGATTTTAAAATATCAAAACCGACTTTGATCTCTTGCACTGGATCAGCCGCCAACGATACTCGCAGCGTATCGCCGATACCTTCGGCAAGTAACATACCTAAGCCTACAGCTGATTTCACTGAGCCTGAACGCATACCGCCTGCTTCTGTGATCCCTAAGTGCAGAGGTTGGTCGATTTCTTTAGCAAGTAAGCGATATGCTCCTACAGCTAAAAACACATCAGAAGCTTTTACTGATATTTTAAATTGATCAAAATCTAAACGGCGCAAAATATTCACATGGCGCATAGCTGATTCAAGTAACGCTTCAGGCGTTGGTTCGCCGTACTTTTCTTGTAAATCACGCTCTAATGAGCCGCCATTAACACCAATACGAATTGGAATGTTGTGCTCACGGGCAGCATCGACTACCGCGCGAATACGCTCTTCACTGCCAATGTTGCCAGGATTAATACGTAAACAATCAACACCATACTTTGCTACTTGCAAAGCAATACGATAATCAAAGTGAATATCTGCAACCAGTGGAATGGTGACTTGTTCTTTTATGCTTCTAAATGCTTCGGCGGCGTCCATAGTCGGCACGGAAACACGCACTATATCGGCGCCGGCATCTTGAATAGCTTGAATTTGTGCAACAGTTGCATCAACATCCATGGTATCGGTGTTGGTCATTGATTGCACTGCAATAGGGGCGCCATCACCGATCGGTACGTTACCCACATTGATGCGGGTAGATTTTCTGCGTTTAATAGGAGATTCTGAAAACATAGTGACTACTCTGTTAACGGTAAATTAAATTTAGCTAAACGATTTTTTGGGAAACTGGAAATATCAATCTTTTCACCGTCAAGAGTGATATCAACAGCTTGATGCTTACCAAGCACGATAGAAAAAGGCAGATGACCTGATACAGTCATATCATAACCCGCTTTTTTAACACCAAATGCCACTTTATCACCTTTACCGTCATGAATTTCAACCCAACTTTCTTCATTGAAATGCATAACTATGGTGCCAAGGCCATCATTTTGTGGCTCGCTTGACGCTTCGCTCGGGACAACGTCTAGTTCGGTGGTATCGGCTTGTTGCTCCATAATTTGCGCCGCAGTGGGGTCATCAATCGATTCATCAGGGCCAGCTTGTTCTAGCTGGCTGATTGACGCCACGTCAGGCTCTGCCTGTGCGACTGCAACTGTCTCTTCGGCAAAGCTATTTAAAGATTGCGTTACAACTTGTTCGTCAAGAGGGGTTGAATTTTGCCACCACCATAATGCGGATGAACCAATAACAATTGCCAGAATAACGTAACTCACCAGCATCAACCGACTATCATGGGCTTCTTTTTCTGTTCGTCTAGAAAAGCTTTGCATGTTGGTTTTTTTAACGGTTTCCTGAGGTTCAGGGAACAGCGCTAAAACGGCCGCAGTATCTAAATTAAAGGCGCGACAATAACTTTTTGCATAACCTTTAACAAAGGTAGCAGGGCCGATTAATTGGTGTTCGTCATTCTCAAGACGTTGTAATTGCAACACCGATAATTTTAAATTTTTTGCCAACTCTTCTAAGCTGACATTCGCTTGCTCGCGGCTACTTTTTAAAGTTTGGCCAAGAGTGAGCGTTGTTGATTCCGTATTTTCATCATTCATAATGAGTATGATTCAGGGTCCACTAGTAACAGTCTATGCCCAGGTTTAAGTGCAACATCCGGGCTTAATTTATTCCATCGCATTAACTGATCAATTAACAAGCGACGCTTGGTGGCAATACTATACAAAGTATCACCGACGTTAATTTCGTAATAAATGTTGGGATCGTTGAGAAAAATTTTCGTCCCATTGACCACCCGATCAGATTCTTTCAGACCATTCCATTGGAGTAATTTCTGTAGTTTAACATTGTATCGTACTGAAATGCTAAATAGGTTTTCACCATCTTGCAAAACATGGTAAGGCGTCGTTAATTGTGGGATCCGCGAATTTAGCAACGGTGCGTGAGTATTTTGTTGCGGATCTTGAAAACGGATTTCAGGTGTAGAGCTATATCCTGACTCTGCGAAGACGGCGGCGTTGCGTTTTGGCTGGTAAAAAACCACCTTTTCGTCATCCGTTAATTGCTCACTAAATTGTGCTTGGCTTGGGGTTGAAGCCTGGCTGTTATTTGCAACGGCTTGGCTATCAGTGGGCGCACCAAAAGAAACAATTTTTACACCATCTTGTGCTTTACTGCTGCGAGCAAGCGTTTGGGGAGGCGTTGCGGCAGTCGCTGTGGGCGCTGTTGCTAAATGCACAGTTGGTATTGCTAATGCTTTAGCAACTGCCTCCTCAGAGGCTAATGATGCAATGTCCGTCGCTTGAGTTGAAGTTACAGCTGGATTGTTTGGTGTTTGTGCGACCACCAGAGCAGACATTACTGCGGCAGGATCATTATTGTTTGCTGGAGCACTGATCTGTACAGCGGTAGTATCAACGTTTGTTTGCACTGGCGTTGTTATTGCTGTGGTACTTAAAGCCGCCAAAATACCACTCGTATCGACAGGTGTTGATACTGTTGCTTGGCTTTGCTGGCTACTTTGTGATGCGGTGCTTTGCGTTGGCGCAACCGGTGAGGTTAGCAACGCGGCAGTTAATTCATTGCTGCTTGCATTGTTATTTTTAACGGCCATTGTTGGCGTTGTGATACTTTGCGCCGACGTACTAGTTGCTGGCGCTTTTTTCTTTTTTACAATGCGTATTTTGGGTGCCGAGATCACCTCTCCCGCAGGGCTATTTGCTTGTAGCTCATCTAATTTTGCTTGGCGGTATTGCGAGCGCAGTATTTCAAACTCACTACGTTTGATTTTTTGCTCGCGAATGATCCCCGCTTCACTTGAGGTTGGGTAGGTTTGCAATATCATTGCCGCAGTGGTTTCGGCTTTTTCAATGTGGCCCATGCGCTGCTCAACTAAATAGCTTAATAGCAATGAGCGAGACGATACTTGACCACTATTCTCATAACGCTCGAGTATTTCTTTTGCTCTATGTAAATCACTTTTAGCGTAATACAAAGCGGCTAAACTGATCAGTGATGAGGCACGCATTGAACTGTGATTAATGGCCGATTTGAAATATTTTTCAGCGTTATCAAAATCATCAAACTCAATGGCGCACAGAGCTAAATTTTCATAACTTTCTGCTACTCGTATATAACTTGGGATGGCAATGGCTTTGAGTAGTTGTTCTGTGGCGCGGTCGTACTCGTCAATACCGCATAAAAATACCCCGTAGTTATTTCGGGTATTAGGATCATTGGGATCAATTTTTATTGCTTTTTGATAGGCTTTATCGGCTTGTACGTTTTCGCCGACTTGTTGGTAATAATAAGCAAATGAATAATGGACTTCAGGAAGATCAGGAGAGAAAGACGCGGCGCGTTCGAGGTTATACTTTGCTTGCGAGCTATTACCAGTGCTTAAATATTCTAATGCTAAGGCTATTCGGGTACGTGCTGCGCCGGTATTATTGATTTTATTTTCAACGACTGGTTTGTCATTGCCATCATAACTATTTTCAGTTACACACCCAGTTAAAGCGAGTGCACTGATAGTTAAAGCAAGTAAAGATCGCATTACTTCTTCTCTTTATTATTGTCCATGCACCTATATTACCGAAAAGCCCTTATCTTGCATCATTTATTTAAAAATAAAGCAGCGCTAAGGGCTTTTGATTCACGACAACAGATTATGCTTGGTGGATATTAACCGCAATCGCATTATCGTCGCGCATTTTCTTTTTCGCTAAACGTTTTGTACGGTCAACTACATCACCAACTAACTGGCCGCAGGCCGCATCAATATCATCACCGCGAGTACGACGAACAATACAGGTAATACCTGCTGCTTGTAGCACTTTTGAAAAGCGGTCAATACGGCTGTTACTAGAGCGTGTATATTCGTTACCCGGGAATGGGTTAAACGGGATAAGGTTCACTTTAGATGGTGTGCCTTTGAGTGTTTTAACTAATTCATGGGCTTGATCTGTGCTGTCGTTAATACCATTTAGCATCACATACTCAATGGTCACATCTTTATTGGCTTTAGAGCCATCAATGTAACGACGACACGCCGCTAAAAACTCTTCAATTGGGTATTTTTTATTGATTGGCACTAAAATATCACGTAATGCGTTATCAGGTGCGTGTAGAGAAATAGCCAATGCAACGTCGATTTTTTCTTTCAATAAATCAAGTGCAGGCACCACACCAGAGGTACTTAAAGTAACGCGGCGTTTAGATAAACCAAAACCCCAATCGTCCATCATTAATTCCATTGCCGGAACTACGTTTTTAAGATTAAGCAATGGCTCGCCCATGCCCATCATAACGACGTTGGTGACCGGACGCTTTTCACTGTTGCCATCAAGGCCTATGTCTTTGGCCACACGCCAAACTTGGCCGATAATTTCAGATACTTTTAAGTTACGGTTAAACCCTTGCTGCGCTGTTGAGCAAAATGTACATTCAAGCGCACAACCAACTTGCGATGATACACACAAGGTGGCACGTTCTTTTTCTGGGATCCACACGGCTTCAACTTCTTGGCCGCCTTCAAGTATCAGCGCGTACTTGATTGTACCGTCACTGGCTTGTTGGCGTACGGTGATTTCAGGTGCGACAATTTCACATTCCGCTTTAAGTTTTTCTTTCAGCTTTTTGTTAACGTTGCTCATTTCGTCAAAGTTATCAACGCCAAAATGATAAATCCATTTCATCACCTGATCGCCACGGAATGGCTTTTCACCGAACGATACAAATAACTCGCGCATTGCATCTCGGTTTAAATCTAATAAGTTAATCTTTTTTTGCTCAGTGGTCATGAAACAACCTTAATCAGTGACGGTAGTGATAAAAATTTACAAAGGCGAATTGTACACAATTCACTCACTTTAATCATTAAGTAAAACATCATAAATTAGATAATTAATACTTTAACTAATGACTAAAAAAGGGCTCGAAAGCCCTTTTTACTTTTGCTTAGCGCGTTCGAATTAACGAGTACGTGGGCAAAGCTCTTCGTCTGCGAAGAAGTACGCGATTTCGCGAGCAGCAGATTCAACAGCGTCTGAACCGTGAACAGCATTTTCGTCGATGCTATCAGCGTAGTCAGCACGTAAAGTACCAGCTAGTGCTTCAGCAGGGTTAGTAGCACCCATGATTTCGCGGTTTTTAAGAACAGCGTTTTCGCCTTCAAGAACTGTAACCATTACTGGACCAGATGTCATGAAAGATACTAAAGCACCAAAGAAAGGACGCTCGCTGTGTTCTGCGTAGAAACCTTCCGCTTTCTCTTGTGAAAGGTGAACCATTTTAGCTGCAACGATTTTAAGGCCAGCAGTTTCGAAACGGTTGTAGATAGCGCCGATGTGGTTTTTAGCAACTGCATCAGGTTTTACGATTGAGAAAGTACGCTCTAAAGCCATCTTTATGCTCCAATAATTTTTAAGTAAAAGTGTGAATATTAACGGGCGCGAATTATACGCGTTTTAGTAGGCAATGCCTAGTTTTATTAAAAACTAGCTTGATGACAATTGTGCGATTTATAAATAACCGTGGACCGAGTATAGGAAATAGGGCTTTATTAGCAGGAAAATTATTACTGTGTCGTAATTGTTTCATAAATTTGAGTTGTAATTAGAAAATTGAATATCTTAAAAAGGAAATAATAATGAAAAAGTTATTTGTGATTGTGCTGTTAGCCAATTTTATTACAGCGTGTGGTTCAGACAACGAGGCTGCATTAGAGTGCCCGCCTACAGCTATTGCAATTGATATAAATAAGATTGAACTAGCGGTTAATGGTGGTGAGTACCAAGCGAATACTTTAATTTCTTATGATAAAGTTGACTTATCATTTGAAGCTTCAGGAGCCAATGTTTACAGCGACGGTAACGAACTTGATGAAGGCAAAACTTATGCTGAAAATTGCGTAACTTTGCCTGTTGTTATTCCGGCTAATAATAAATTAACTAAGCTTAATATTTATTCGTCCGCTGACTTTAGTGCTGATTTAACATCTGGCAGCAGTTTAAATGATGTGTTTAGTGTCATTGAATTTAATATTGAGAACAGCCAAGAAGCTATTACAGTTGCAAAAGTGCAAGAGTCACTACCCGTTATGATGCAAAGATACTTTAATTTTACGCTCAATACAGCGCCTGAATTTGAAAGCAGCCATGTGTTTTATATCGAAATAAGCTTAGATAATGGCAAGCAGTTTTTATTACAAACACCTGAGGTGTTACTTTCTAAGTAACTCTTTGGTGATAGCTTGTAAGAACGATTGGCTGCAAGGTTTAAATGCCATTGCAGCTAATTAACATGTGCTCCCATCTACCTTATTGGATTATCTGCAGTTTGTAGACTGAAGCGGTCGACATATTGTTCTAACGAAAAAGTATCTAGGCAAAGATTACAAAAATGTAAAAAGTAACCACTTTAACTATTCACTTAGGCTCGCTTTGTTGCTGCCAGATATACTTTTTTAAAACAACTAAAAGCTGAATAATCAGCAGTCATGCCCCGCCTTTGTGACGGAAGAATTGATGAGCAATGTTTTCATTATTTTGATTATATTTAAGTTTATCTTAGTGGAATTGGTATTTTCATTTTCTTTTTAGGTAAAAAATTCTTATCCATCACAGAAAAAGAAATATTTTAACTCTTTTTGAGCTAGAAATAGTTATATTACGTACAATAGTATAACTAGCTTTAAGCTACACTTTTTTTATATTGTTTAGTCGTTTTCATTTTATTAGATACGTTTTCTGGCTAAAAATGTATACCGTGCACACTAAATAACTAGGGTAACATATGTTTTTTAACCAATCTTTTAAAAATAAAATTGCCGAATTAGAAGGCATGCTTGCTATTGGCGAGCAGGTAAAGCAAAGTCTAGAGAGCGAAATGCTTGTTCTAGAGCTCGATAAACAGGGCCATGTGAGCAGACAGAACACTAATTTTGAACGCGAATTTAACTATTCAGATAGACAGTTATTGGAGCAAAGTGTACTTAATTTTATACCTGAAAATGCCAGACAAAATCCTGATTTTAACTCATTTAAAAAAGCGATAAAGGACTGTAAACATTGGGCTGGGGCAATTCAATTTACACACCAAGATGGAAAACGCGATTGGTTGCGTAGCATTTTACACCCAATAACCGATCAGCATGGGCAGTTTATTCATCTTACTTTGCACTGCACTTTGTTAACACGAACCATAGAAACTTCCCGTGAAAATCAAGATTTAATTAAAGCACTGCATCGCTCTACAGCTGTGATTGAATTTGACACCAATGCAATCGTATTAAGAGCAAACGATAACTTTTTAAAAGGTATGGGTTATTCTGAGCGAGAAGTAGTCGGTCAACATCACCGTATTTTTTGTGAGTCGGATGAAGCCAATTCAGCCGGATATGATGCGTTTTGGAAGCGATTACGCAAGGGCGAATACATCGCAAGTCGTTTTAAACGCATTGATAAATATGGCAATACTGTATGGTTAGAAGCGTCTTATAATCCTATTTTTAATGAGGCGAATGAGCTTTATAAAATAGTTAAATTTGCCACTGTGATCACCGAACAGGTAGAAAGAGAGCAGGCTATTGCAGCTGCTGCAAGTATTGCCCATAGCACATCAACAGAGACCGACAATATCGCCGATCAAGGTGCGCAAGTAGTACAACAAACAGTACAAGTTATGAATGAATTAGCCGTTCAAATGGAGCAAGCCGGCAAAGAGATTTCAGCACTAGATAAGCAGTCTCAGGTTATAGCAAATATAGTACAAAGTATTAGTAGCATTGCCGACCAAACGAATCTTTTAGCGCTTAATGCCGCGATTGAAGCAGCCCGAGCGGGCGATCAAGGCCGTGGTTTTGCGGTAGTTGCCGATGAAGTTCGCCAATTAGCTTCAAGAACCAGTAAAGCAACCGAAGAGATTGTTGATGTGGTACAACAAAATCAAAGTTTAACGCAATCAACAGTGGCGGTTATTGAACAAGGCAAAGTTAAAGCACAACAAGGCTTAGAGCTGTCCAACGAGTCTGGCATTGTAATGAGCAAAATTAAAAAAGGTGCGCAACAAGTCGTTGATGCTGTTAGTCAGTTTGCAAACCAGCTCGGGAGTAAAAATTGATTTAACGAGCAGAAGGATCCTGCTAGTTGATTACAGTCTTTTATGATCTTGATCAAGGTTGCGGTTAATCGTAATCCTTATACTTGCGCGCTTTATTTACCTTAACTATTCATGCAACCGACTTGTACTCGGTTCGATGTATGGAGCGCACATGCCGTCAGCCACTAATACCTCAGAGTTTTTTTCAACTAAACCATTTATCCCAGAGTTATTGTCACCAGCAGGCAATTTAAAAAACATGCGTTATGCCTTTGCTTATGGGGCTGATGCGGTGTATGCCGGGCAACCTCGTTATAGCTTGCGAGTGCGTAATAATGAATTTGATCTGGAAACGTTAAAAATAGGCATTGATGAAGCGCATGCGCTGAATAAAAAGTTTTATGTAGTATCAAACATTGCCCCGCACAATGCCAAAGTGAAATCGTATTTACGCGATATTGAACCGGTAATTGCTATGGGGCCAGATGCGCTGATCATGTCAGATCCGGGTTTAATCATGCTAGTACGTGAAAAATGGCCTGATATGGCTATTCATTTATCAGTACAAGCAAACGCAGTTAACTACGCAAGCGTACAGTTTTGGGCGAAGCAAGGTATTGAACGGGTGATTTTGTCCCGCGAGCTATCACTTGAAGAAATAAGTGAAATTCGCACGCTTTGCCCAGAAACAGAGCTAGAAGTATTTGTACATGGCGCATTATGCATGGCGTATTCTGGCCGTTGTTTGTTGTCAGGTTATATTAATAAACGCGATCCAAATCAAGGCACCTGTACCAATGCATGCCGCTGGGAATACGATGTAAAACCGGGTGTTGAAAACGAAACCGGTGAAATGGTACATAAATTTGATCCTCAGCAGATTATTCCTACTCTTGGCGACGGCGCACCAAGTAACGATATTGTTATGCTTGAAGAGCAAGGCCGCCCAGGTGAATATATGCCCGCTTTTGAAGACGAGCACGGCACTTATATCATGAACTCAAAGGATTTACGCGCCGTGCAATACGTAGAGCAGCTTACAAAAATGGGCGTGCATAGCTTAAAAATAGAAGGCCGTACTAAATCGTTTTATTATGTTGCGCGTACAGCACAGGTTTATCGTAAAGCAATCGACGATGCCGCAGCAGGAAAACCATTCGACGCTGATTTATTTAAAACATTAGAAAACCTAGCCCATCGCGGTTACACCGAAGGCTTTTTAAAGCGCCACGCCCATCAAGATTATCAAAACTACGAATACGGCCATTCAGTTTCTACCAAGCAACAATTTGTTGGCGAAGTATTAGGGCGAAATGCCACTGGTTTAGTTGAGATTGATGTTAAAAACAAATTCTGTGTGGGTCATTCATTAGAGCTGATGACCCCTAAAGGTAATATTAGCTTTACCCTTGAATGCATGGAAAACAAAAAAGGCGAAAGTATTACCGATGCTAAAGGTTCAGGCCACATAGTAAAAATTCCACTGCCTGATACTATCGATTTAGAGCACGCCATACTTATGCGCAACTTGGATGAAAACCAAGACACCCGCAATCCTTTCAAACAAGCTGTTTAACGGGTAAATCATGGCATTACTAATAAACAGCAAATGCATTAACTGCGACATGTGCGATCCAGAGTGCCCTAACGAAGCCATTTATATGGGCGCTAAAATTTACCAAATCGACCCTGCAAAATGCACTGAATGCGTAGGCCATTACGACAAACCCACCTGCGTGAGTGTATGCCCGATAGATTGTATAAAGCCCGATCCGAATCATCGTGAAAGTATAGATGAACTGGCCGAGAAGTATGTAAGGTTGACGGGTTAAAAAGCACTGCCCATTATTACCGAAAAATTTAAACGCTTTATAGATAAGTTTATGGCAGTTTTTAAATTTTGCAGACAGTGTCTGCAAAATTTAGCTGGTTAACTCTTACCTTTCTCTTTTAACCATATACATCTAACTGCATTGATCCCCTACTGAATTGTAGCGCATTTAGACTTTAAGAATTCTAAAAATACTTTTACCTTTTCTAGCGGGTATTTCCTGCCTGCATAAAATGCGTATAACACCAGATCTTCTGGTTCATGGTCGAGTTTAATATTGATCAATGAGCCGTTGTCTATATCTTCTTGGCATGCATGAGTGGGTAAAATGGCATAGCCGAGTCCTTTTAGTGCAGCGGCTTTGGCCATGTTGCCACTGTTTACTTTAAAATTAGATTTTACTTGCACTGCTTGTTGTTGTTTAAAACGCCAAGGCATACCTTGCAGTACTGATAAGCTAGTAATACAAGGAACTTTACTTAACTCATCTAGCGAGCGAGGCGGTGGCGCATTGTTTATCAGTTGTGGCGCGCCAACAATGCAACTGGGCCAGCGCAGCAGTTCTTTAGCAATCCAACCTGAATCGTCCAATGGCCCACGGCCAAAGCGTAGCACCAGATCAAATCCCTCTAACAAGCCTTCGGTTGGATTTAATTGCGTATCGCAACTTAGTTGTATTTGTGGATGCACAGAGCAAAACTCTGCGCTTATTTCGGCTAAAAAAGGCAGATCAGGCATGATGATTTTAAGGTGCCCGGCAAGAGAATCACCATACACAGACACCTCTTCTAGCGAGTCATTCATTGCTTGTATCAGTGGGGTGATAGATTGATAAAGTTGTTTTCCTGCAGCCGTTGCAATCATTTTTCGGGTGGTACGTTGTAATAACCTTAAATTAAGTTGCTTCTCTAATAACGCGACATGGCGGCTAACATTAGATGTAGGCAATTGCAGTTGTTCGGCTGCGAGTTTAAAGCTCAGTTGTTCATATACGCACTGAAAGCTGAGTAACCACTGAAGTTCGATTTTATCAATCATTAATTAACTCAAAATATGGGATTAATAACGCAATTATTACTAATTTATCTTAAAAAATGACTTTGTGATAATGGTTATTCAGTTAATTATTGAGGTAAAGAATATGAACAGCAAGCGAATTGCCTTTGTGGGTGCGGGCATCGGGGGAATAGCGCTGGCCATTCTTGCAGCACGAAAAGGTTATCAGGTGAGCATATTTGAGCGCGATAGTGAGATTTCTTCTATAGATGCCGGGGTAACGTTATGGCCGAATGCAATGTTTGTGTTACAGCAAATGGGCTTGGATAAACATATCCAAGCGCTGGGCGGTATGCCTTTGTTTATGCGTCTGTGTGATCAGCATGGCACGGTGCAAAGTGAATTTGATATTGCAAAAGTAAATACACTCAGTGGTTTTTCTAGTATCAGTATATTGCGCCGTGATCTTATGAGTGTGTTGGGCCGCACATTAGCTGATTTAGGGGTAAACATACATTTTAACAGCGCAATAACCGTATCAGAGATTGCTCAACTAAAACAAGATTTTGATTTAGTTGTGGGTGCTGATGGGCGGATGAACTCGGTGGTAAGGCAATTCTTATATGCTGAAAAAATCACTCCTCAGTATCAGGGGTTTATTAATATTATTGCTATTAGCCAGTTAAAACCGGGCACTTTAGATAATGTGATCCATGATTTTCGCGGCAGTGGCGAGCGCTTTGGTATTGTGCCTGTTAAAGCTGACCTTTGTTATTGGGCTGCCGGGTGGAGTGCAAATATTGATAAAGCGCGGCCGCTATCTACTTGGTATGAAGAAATGCACCAACGTTTTTTAACTTGGCCAGATGCAGTACAGCAGGTGCTTAAGTCTTATGATGAAAACTCACTGAAGCGAATATTTGTGCACGATATTGACCGTTTGCCATATTGGCATCAAGGTAACGTACTGATTATGGGAGATGCGGCTCATGCTCCTTTACCTACTTCAGGGCAGGGGGCATGTCAGGCGCTAGAAGATGCTTGGCATCTTGTACGGGTGTTAGAAAAGTATGATGATTTAGAGCACGCCTTAACGGCTTTTTATCAACAACGTATAGATAAAACCTCAGCCTCTCAACTTGTTGGTCGGCAAGTTGCGCAGAAAATTTTTACTACAGCAGCTGACACTAATGAGACCCCAGCGCTAGGTATTTGTGCTCAGCAGTTAGTAACGTTATGGATGCAAGGTTTGAGTAATTAACCAATCGAGCTCTGTTATTTAGGTATGAGCAAGGCTACTTATGAGGTGGTTATTTGTTCGCTTATTCAGTTACTTGTAAGTTGTGGTTAACAATCCATTAAGTCTGGCTGTGTACAATTGCCGCCTTTACAATTGTTAACCAGTAATGGACTCGTACATTCAATGTCAACCTCAACGTGTTACTCGCCTTTAGCAGCATCGCTGCGTTTTTCAGTTATTAGTTTATCGGTTTTTAGTGCTATGAATGCGGCGGCTGCCGAGCAATTAACAGGCACTCAAACAGAAAAAGATATGGAAGTGATTGAAGTGCGAGGTATTCGCTCTAGCATGGCTGAAAACTTAGCGGTGAAGCGTTTATCGAGTTCTGTGGTTGATGCCATTACCGCTGAAGACATTGGTAAATTCCCTGATAAAAACGTGGCTGATTCATTAGCCCGTGTGCCGGGTGTAGTGATTGAACGTGAAGGCGGTGAAGGATCAACGGTAAGTATTCGTGGTTTATCGTCTGATCTTACTTACACGCAGTTAAATGGTAATTTTATTGCCTCGTCACCAGGGGAGCCATCTCGTTCATTTGATTATGCTTTACTCCCATCAGCGATGATCGCAAGCGTTGAAGTATTTAAATCACCTGAAGCGCGACTAGATGAAGGTGGCGTGGGTGGTACAGTGTTAATGCGTAGCCGCAAACCACTGGATATGGATGCTAATTCGGGCGTTTTTAATGTTGAAAGTACTTATGCAGATGTAACGGAAGATTATGAACCGCAGTTTACTGGTTTGTATTCATGGAAAAACGATAGCGATAGCTTTGGTTTTTTACTTGGCTATACCCGTCAAGAACGCACCAACCGTACGCTATCTGGTGGCACAGATGCCAATGTTTGGCGTTACACAGGTCAGCAAGCCGTTGATATAAATGGTAACGAGGTTGATAACAGTAATGACTGGGGCGCAGTGACTGATGCCAACGGGCAACGTTATGAGAATATATGGTTTCCGCAGGTGGTGCGCAGCTCTGTTGTGAATGAAAAACGTGAACGTGAAGGCATGCAGTTTTCGACTCAGTGGCGACCAACTAATCGCATTGAACTAGGTTTTAATTACTTTGGCTTTAGTTTAAAGCAACAACGCAGCGACTCGATTGTTGATATGCCGGAATGGGCGTTAAATCCTGACTTTTTAACAGGTATTACACTTGATGAAAGTGGCACAATTGTCAATGGCATGGACTATAGTGCCATGGCCAGTGGCGTTGAAAAAGATATGCAATTGCCGTGGTTGCGCGGCAGTTATGTGGATGAAGAGTCAACCTCTGATACTTTTGATTTTAACTTAAGCTATGAAGGCGATAACTTTACAGCACGCTTTGTCGTCGGTAAAACTAAAGCTAAAGGCGGGCCAAAAGAAAGTTGGCAAGCAGCGTATAAAAGCTCAAACGCGGGTGAGGGGCAAAGTAATATTGAGAACGCCTCGCAAAGTGCCGCTTGGTCAATCAGTGATGACCGTATTTCGATGCTGATAGACCCAAATACACTCAATAACTTACTCGCAGGTGTTGGCGGAGGTCGTGATGCAGGATCATCGAACTCAAGTTTTGTACGTAGCACCTTAGAAGAAAAGTACTACCAAGGCGACGTTGATTTTTATGTTGATTGGGGCATATTGACCACCATTCGCACTGGTGCAAAATACCGCGATGCATCACTGCATCGCGAAACGGGCAACAACTTTTTCCTTGATCCGAGTTTTGATATTGCCGCAGGCGAGGCAAGCGCAGGGGGTATCACGCAATTTGATAGCTATCAATGGAATAATGGTATGCCACAGGCACAAGATGTGTTTAATGTGGAAGGTGAAAGCAATATTGCTGGTGGCTTTAATATCAATTTAATGCCAACTATTAATTGGGATAAATATCGCGATTATATTTACAGCAACTACGTGCCGTATACTCGAATTGAAGATAACTTTGTCTATGATATTGCCGAGCAGATCAGTGCGTTTTATTTACAAGGTGATTTTGAATACAGTGATATACGCGGTAATTTTGGTGTGCGCGTTGTACAAACCAAGACTCGCAGTGCTTCAACCGATCTCTATACCTTTTTATTGGATGAAACCGATGACGAAACGGGCGAGCAAATCACCGGTGATGATCGTTTAGTTGAGCAATACCAGTTGATCACGCAGCAAACAACAGGCACCCACGTATTGCCGAGTTTAAATATTGCGTGGGATGCCAGCGATGATGTGGTGATCCGTGGTGCGCTTGCTAAAGTGATGTCGCGCCCCGATTACGGCGATTTGGGTAGTCAACAGCGTATTACTTATGTGTCGGACGAATGGGCAGATGATCGCGCCGCTTTTAATGAACAACCCGGTTTTAGTGGCAGTGGTGGCAATAAAAATTTAAAAGCGTTTGAGTCAGTACAAGCCGATTTATCTCTTGAGTATTACTACGCGCCAGGCTCTGCATTAGGTGTTGCGTTATTTCATAAACAGGTCGATAACTTTATCGTGCCACTGGTGATTGATTCACAGCGTGAATTTGCAGGGCAAGCAGGTCTTGTTGATGCTGGTACTATTAGCATTTCCCCGTATAGCACCGTAGGTAATGGTACTGATGCGGTATCAAAAGGGGTGGAAGTGTTTATTCAACACGCCTTTGATAGTGGCTTTGGTATTTACGCAAACTACACGTATAACAACACCAATCAGGCCGATGTAACAGTTGCAGGTGAAAAGTTAGCAGAGTCGCCATTAATAGGCAGTGCTGACTATCAATATAACACCTCCGTTTATTATGAAGGGGATAGTTTTAACATTCGCGCTTCGTACAATAAACGAGGTGAAACGGTGCTCGGTATTAACAGTGGTTTAAATGTCTACCAAGACCCATACCAGCAAGTAGATGTAAATGCAGCATATAACGTTACCGATAACTTAAGCTTTACCGCAGCGGTAATTAACTTAACGCAATCGGAGTCGGTAACACGTTTGGGTAAAGATACCGATGCGAGGCTACTTAATACTAGTTATTCAGGCCGCCGTTATTATGCTGGGATTAATTACAGCTTTTAATTTGAAAAGTACCGGCTTTGCTCACGGTTGAGCACTTGCTGTACATCAACACTCGCCAATGGTTGGCTAAGATCACGACAGATCTCGCCATTGGCGATCAGCGCGAGATAACGTGAGCAACAAACTCTTAAAAAAGAGGTGAAATTGCTCACGTCATGTTTTGCTTGCAGGGATTCGCGATACAGTTTACAAATCATCTGATTAATACTCATGTTATCGCGTGCGGCAATTTCTTCTAAAGTGTGCCAAAAAAACTGCTCTAACCGAATTGAAGTGACAACACCATCAATACGTAAAGACTTCGTTTTATTACTCCATAATTCACTGTGAGCATTTATAAATAATTGGCACATGACCTTTCCCTGTAATTTTAGTTAAAACAAAGCGACAAACTGTTTTAACATAGCCGGATGCGCAGGCCAAGCTGGTGCTGAAACTAAATTACCATCGGTAATTGCACCATCCATTGGTAACTCAACGTACTCGGCACCGGCCATTTTCACTTCTGGTTGGCAAGCTGGGTAAGCAGAGATTTTTTTACCTTTAATAACACCTGCGGCGGTGAGTAATTGCGCGCCATGACACACCGAAGCGATAGGTTTATTGTTATTTGCAAAATACTTAATGATCTCAATTACTTTAGCATTCAAACGTAGATATTCAGGTGCACGTCCTCCTGGTAAGTAAAGCGCATCGTAATCAGCGGCATTAATGTTGGCAAATGTCGCGTTGAGCGCAAAGTTATGACCGCGCTTTTCGCTGTAGGTTTGATCCCCTTCAAAATCATGAATAGAGGTGGCAATCATATCGCCTGCTTTTTTATCTGGGCAGACTGCATCCACATCGTGGCCCATTGCCATTAATGCCTGAAACGGCACCATATTTTCATAGTCTTCTACAAAGTCACCAGTGATCATTAGTACTTTAGCCATTTGCTGCTCCTTACGATTTGTTAATGTATTTACTGCTTGTCCAGTTAAACATGCTCACAGTAAGTAAGGGTAGTATGGGAATACTACAGCTTTAATTTATCAACTGATCGGTAATATCATGCTGCAATCGCTACGGTAAAAAATCAATAAATGCTCTGACCATATGTTTTTAAGGTTTTCTCGCTAGGCTTATAAAAAACAAAATATAATTATTAAATGATACTTTTGAGGCTGCTTTTATCCTCTGCTTTAGCAATATTTCCAGTCTTACCGAGTCTGTTGCAACTTAGATAAGACTGAAGATTATTGTTAATGAGCAGGCGAATTTTTTATGCTATGAGGTGCAAAAACCTATTTGCTCAGCTTAGTAATACGAAGATGTTATCCGTGTATAAGTTGACTTTTAGTAATTATTTCCTACTTTCACTTTTACAATGATCTTATGTCTAGACTATATTTGAACTGGTAACTGATTAATTATTTTAATTTTAGTGCAATCTTACAATCAGTTTTTGCATGCAAAGATTGCCTTTACTATTGATAAGTGATGCATTGTATTGATGATTAGCTATTCCGATATGGCCGAGCGAAAACTTATTATTAGGTTATTCGCCGCAATAGGTACGGTAACAACGCTTTGTATGGCGATGATAGCTTTGTTTAATAATCAACCTATTTTGGCCTATCCTTTATTAGGCTCATCGGCTTTATTTGCCTCCTCTTTTTTTCTTGGCGATAGAGTTGAGATTTCCTCTTTAATTGTTCTGTATACTTTATATGCTTTAATGATTTATTTAGTACTTACAGGTGGGAGCCATGGCACTGGGCCGATTTGGATTTTTATTGTATCTCCGGTTACTTTTTTTGTGCGTGGTTTTAAACGGGGAATCATTGATTTAATTATTTTTGTAATTTGCGTAACTGGCGCCTTTTATTTATCGAGCTACTTTAAATTTTACAGCGGCTACTCGGTTTATTTTCCAATTCGCATTATTGCTTCTTTTATTATTGTTGCTCTGTTGAGTGGCTTTTATGAATATTTTCGGCAAATGTACAGCCATCGTTTGATTGAACTTGTTCAAAAAAATGAATATTTAGCGACTCGTGACCCTTTAACAAACCTACCCAATCGACGTTATGCAATGGAAGAGCTCGAGCAATTTGAAGCACAGCAGCAAACGGCGAGTATCATTATTGCGGATGTAGATAATTTTAAGGATATTAATGATCAATATGGTCACTCAGTTGGCGATGAAGTGCTAAAACACCTTGCTGAATTATTTGTTGCTCAGTTAAGTGAAAATGATATGGTGGCGCGCTGGGGCGGTGAAGAGTTTTTATTTTTTCTACGTCATAAAAATAAACAACAAGCGACACAATTTGCCAACGATATTCATCATGCTTTATCACAAAATCGTTTAGATATTGGTGTAAACCAGCTGGCTGTTACAGTGAGTATGGGGATCAGTAAATTAACCGCGGATGTGTCTATTGATAAAGCGATGCACAAAGCTGATGAATTGCTTTATCAAGCAAAGGAGCAAGGCAAAAATAAAACGTGTGTTTAGCGCTTATTGGGAACGCTATGAATACATTATATATAACAGGAGCCGGTGTGAGTGCCGCCAGCGGTATTCCTACCTTTCGAGGTGAAGATGGGTTTTGGACTATTGGTAGTAAAAACTATACGCCAATGGAAATGGCTACACGTGCTATGTATGTAAACAACCCGCGTGAGTTTTTAGCTTGGTATTATCATCGCTTTGCCACCTACCGTAACCATGGTCCTAACGAAGTTCATCAATGGTTGAGCGATAAAAACCTGATCACACAAAATATTGACGGGCTAGATGGCAAAGCAGGCAATAAAAACTATATCGCCATTCATGGTCGGCTTGATAAAATGACTTTGTTTCATGAGCAAGGTGATGATGTGAAAGCGCATGCGACACCGTGGGATAATGTAGACGAAAGCCGCTTACATGAGTCACTGCTTGAGCTGTTTAACATCGAAAACCAGCAGCCTGTGCTGGATCAATCTTTAAAGCCTTTTGTGTTGTTATTTGATGAATATTACGCTGAGCTTTATCGTATTAGCGAAGCACAACAGCGGATGCTTGATGCCGATAAAATCGTTTTTATTGGCACTTCGTTTAGCGTTAATATTACTCAAATGGCGCTAGAAGTGGCACGCAGTTACGATATCCCAATCGAAATTGTTGATCCAGAACCTGCGCATGTTATGCATCGTAATGTTAATTATCATAAAATGACGGCATTAGACTATATTCAACGTAACTAAACGCGAGCTTGATACGCGCTTTATTTAGCAAAAAAGATCATAAAAAGCATAATCACGATGACTGTATTTTTGATTTTTACAAAAATAACCGTTACTAATTAAACATAGCAATACTGAAGAGATGTAAATGAAAGACTTAACAGCAATAGCCAATTTATCAATATTATTAGTAGAGCCATCAGATGTTCAGCAAAAGCTTATTATAAAGTCACTTACTCAATGCGGTGTTACACAAATAGAAACTGCTACTTCTCAAGCGCAAACGTTAACAATGCTGGAGAATTATCAGCCGGATTTGGTCATTAGCAGCATGTATTTTTCTGACGGTAGCGCTGATTCTTTATTGCAAAAAATCAGAGTAACCCCAGGTATTGAGCATCAAGCTTTTATGTTGGTATCGACAGAGCGCAATAAAACCTATCTTGAACAGTTAAGGCAGTCCGGGGTATTAGCTATTTTACCAAAGCCGTTTAGTGCTGAGGCAATTACGCGAGCGTTAAAGGCAACATTAGATATTATTACTGAAGAAGAAGTTGAATTAGAACATTTTGATGTAACGCTATTGCGTGTCCTTGTGGTTGATGACAGTCGTTTTGCACGCAAGCATATTATTAGGGTCTTGGCTGGAATGGGAATACCGGCGCCTGTAGAAGCCGAAAATGGCAAACAAGCGATTGACCACCTTAATAGTCAATCATTTGATTTAATTGTTACTGATTACAATATGCCAGAAATGGATGGTAAAGAGCTAACGGAGACCGTAAGAAGCTCGAATGCTTACTCGCATATTCCTATTTTGATGGTGAGTTCTGAGGCAAACGACACTCATTTAGCTAATATTGCTCAAGCTGGTGTAGACGCCATATGTGACAAGCCATTTGAACCTGCCACAGTAAGAGAGCTGCTATTTAAAATAATGTCTTAGATATTAATGGCTTAATAGTAATCTAGGCTGCTATTAAGTCTCGTAATTAAGAAAAGTAATTCTGAACACTAAAAAGACATAGTTGTTGTCTTTGCTAATGAAGTCATGTTTAAGCGTCAATATTCATCAAATTACACTGGAAGTTGCAGGCAGTTACGATATCCTTGATATATGTTTGCTCCAGCGTCAGCGCAAATGTGAGTTATAAAGAATGCTGGTATTGCAGTGCTGCCAATAGCTAACTCCAAGTGTATGTAAAGGAATACGTTGATATGCAATACATTGAGTATACTACAATACTTGCCGTGATATTTATCAGTGGTTGCAGTGATATTAAAATAGAGAAGCAGTGCTTTGAGCCCATTCATTATCAAGCAAATAAATTATTTCAAAGTAGTGAAATTCGTGTCGAACCTATATGGTTTGGCCATCCTCGAAACGACTACTTAAAAGATCACAACGTAGAGGGTCATCTCAGCCCTTACGGCGGGTTTGAAAAGATATCAGCCTCTAGTCAGCTTACTCTTACCGGAAATATATATAAGATAACGCCAAATATAGGTGAGCGTTATATTGGCAGAAATTCAGAGTATCTTTTATTTGAAGTCACAGTTGATGCAAAAAAGTATGTGATTTCTGATCAGATCCCTGAGCATATCCTGCTACCTTTACGGTGTTTTTTTAATTAATGCCGTGTCTATATAGATAATGTTATTTCGTTGGCTGCTAGTGGTGCTTATCTTGTCGCCTACTTGCATAGTTAAAAACATGGAAAGTCGTTGTTCAAAAATTTAATTTAATTTAAATAAGGAAATGTTTAACAATGAAGTATTTTAAAACCCCTGAATTTTTGCATGAAGTGTTTGGCGAAAAACAATCGATTTTAGAGATCACCGGTACTATTTTGTTTGCTTTAGTCGGCAGTTGGGTTATTTATTCGGTTGCGGAGATTAAACTCGATAATTGGCGAGCAATCTTAGCTTTTATATTAATTGCTGACGTATTAGCAGGATGTATTGCTAATTTCACTCTTGGTACCAATGAGTTTTACACAAAGCGTCCTAAAAATAGGCTGATTTTTATTGCCATTCACGTTCATATAATAGTGATTGCGTGGTTACTTTCACAGCCACTAGATACTGCACTGCTTATGTGGGCATATACAATAGTGGCAGCATCTGTTGTTAATGCGTTACATGGTAAATCAATCCAGGGTTTTATTGCTGCAAACTTAATGTGTTATGGCATCTTTTTGTTGATTTACTTATCGCTGCCAACGTGGTTTTTGATGGTGAGTCTATTTTTTATGATCAAAGTTTTATTTAGTTTTGCTGTTGATCACTATCGGCAATCAGCCTAGATGAATCCACTTAGGTATAAAAACCAGTACAGCTTAATTAGCTGTACTGGTTTGCTATTTGGCAAAAAAGCTTATTTAAATAATGCTAAGTCTTTTTATCTCCTGGGCAGAAGTGTGCCAAATGTGTTGTTAAGCGTTAAAAACGGGTACGAATACCAAACGTAATACGACGCTCAAAGATATTTTGGGTGATCACATGATCAGACCACTGTGCGTAAATATCTTCTTTTTCTTCGGTTAGATTGCTCACTGAGGTATAAATGCTCATATCTTCAGCAAATTCATAGCCGGCATACATATCAAAGTACAAAGTGCTATCGGTCCAAAATGGCATTACCCCTTCGCCCATTGGCGAGCTTAAGCTGTCTAAGCGATCACTACGGTAGTTGGCTGCAAGACGCAGTTGTAATGGGCCTTTTTCGTACCAAAGTACAGCATTGGCTGATTTTTCTGAGTTATCTTGAATTGGTAAACTTTTGCCATAAACATCAACGTTAGCGCTGTCACTTGGCGCATAAGTAAAGTTTAGTGATGAGCCTAAGCCATCAAATGGCGCTGGTAAAAAGTCAAATGCTTGCTGATAAACAACTTCAAAACCTTTTATGTCACCACCTTGGCCATTTATTTCAGTGGTTACAGGTACTTCACGGCGAATAATGCCATCAATATCAGGCAAGCCTTGCATGACAATACCGTTTTCAACAAATGACTCTATGTCCATTAAAAAGGCTGAAATACTTAATAAACCGCTGTCATTAAAATACCACTCAGCAGATAGGTTATAGTTAGTTGCGCGCCATGGTTCTAGATCAGGATTACCATTTTGGCGACCTTGTACTGCCACTAATAAGTCAGGGCTTACTCCAAGCTCAGCGGCAAGTACATCTCCGGCTCGGGTACGACCAACACTTATACCACCAGCAAGCTTTCCAATATCGAGCGTGGTCATTGTTTTACCGTAACCTGCACGTAGGATCACATCTTCGGTTAGGTTTAAATTAAAGTTCATTGATGGTAAAAAATCTGAGTAATCTCTGTTTAGCCATTTTTCACCGGTTTTCTCACTGGCAGTACACAACGAACAAGGACGCGCAGAGCCTAGTTGATTTTGCAGCATGTCGAGTTCGGTTTTAATATATTGTGCGCCGATATTTGCGGTATAGCTCAAATCACCCAATTCACCAGCAAAGTTTGCTTTAAAGTAAGCTGTTTGAGTTTGTTCTTTTACTTGGTAAGTACGTGACGGATTAGCTAATCGTTTGTTACCCGGGTAAATTGCATTTTGAAATGCCATTGGATCGTCCATTACTTTAGGATCGATTAAGTAAAAACTATGCCCAGTGCCACCTGGCCCTAAACCATTGACTTGGTTGACCCAACCATCGGGCATATCACTAAAGAAGTTAGTTTTCCCTATGGTTAAATCACCACCTGCTACGCTATTTTCACCGTCGCCATTGGTATCACCTAATGATGCACCGGAATCTTTCCACATCACATCGGCACTAATATTGCCGGTGGTAAATGGTGCAACGAGAATATAGGTTTCGCGCTCTACGTCTCGTTTTGATGCCCGCAGACCAAAATCAAGATTCTGTAGGTGATCTGTCTCAAAGGCATAATGGCCATCAATACGGGCAACATCAAGTGTGGCTTGTTCTTCAAAGTTATTTTCAGAGTAGGTTGAAACGAGATTATATTGGCTTATATCATTACCAAAGCCTTCTGCAAAACCAAGGGTTAAATATTCGCCGCTGCGAGAAAAGCTCACATCAACTTCTTCTGGGCCATAGCCATTGGGGTTAACTGGCGTAATACCATCACCATGATTTTTTAATAAACCATGTTGTGCGCCTGAGGTTAAAAAGCCGTGGGCCACATTTTCAGTATGGCTTCGCTCTGCAGAGCCATGAATATACCTAAATTCACCAGAGAGTGGGCCATCACCTTGGTATTCGAATAAAAAGCTAGCATTGGTTGATTCACGGTCGTTAGTTAAACTTTCAGAGTAGGCGCTTACCCGACGAACTTTTAAGTTAGCATCGTTGACTGTGTATATTTGTCCGCCCCGATCATTATCTAAGCGAGGAATAAAGTTATCAGAATACGCCCAAATAGAACCACGGGCATTATCAACCATCACCCCTTGCTTACGATCGGCGTCATCCATTTTTGTATAAAACAAGTCACCAGTAAAAGTTAGTGTGTCGGCAATTTGATATTGAATGGTAGTGTTTAGGCCAAGGCGATCACGCTCTGTTTCTCGGTCCATCACGCCATAAAAACGTTGGCTGTAAAAGCTGTCGTTAAAATCGCCATCACCGTTAAAATCGCGGTCGGTTTCATTTTGCACTTCTGAAGAGGTTAAAATTGTGCCATTACGGTAATTCGCTAAGGTGCTTTCGTCATAAGCGGCAGTAACAATAATGCCAAATTTGTCATTGTTATATCCGGCAAAGGCTACCAGTTTAGGGTCGGTTTGCTCTGATAAACTACCACGGGTTGCTTCTCCTGTGAGTGAGAAGGTTGTGCCTTGGTCAAGATCAAATGGTCTACGTGTTTTTAAATCTAAAGTACCTGAAATGCCACCGGCCAAGGTGTCGGCTTGAGGTGATTTAAGCACATCAATCCCTGATAGTAGCGCCGCTGGGACATCAGTGAAGTCTGGTTGTAATGTTGTAATTGAACCTGCACTTAAGAATTGTTCGCCATTGAGCAAAGTGGTTACTTGCGGCATACCGCGAACGTTAATGGTTGAGCCCTCACCCGCAGAGCGGCGAATTTGTATGCCTGGGATACGTTGCAGCGTATCGGCAATGGTTACATCAGGCAATTTACCAATATCTTCCGCGGTAATAGAATCCATTACTCCAGTACTAAAGCGTTTGTTGTTAATATCTTGTTTGTTACTGGCGGCAATACCGCGCACTTCAATAGTTTCTATGTCGTCATTTGCTGTCTGTGCTTGGTCTGCGGCAAAAACGCCAAAGCTGGTATAGCCACATACAATAGCGGCGACGGTTTTTGCTATTAGGCTCCTATTTAAAGTGGGTTGGTGACGGTTTTTAATGCTCATGCTGATATACCTCATCCTGTAGATTTAAAAGTTAATTATTATTTCCTGTTAATTTGTAACAGGTGTTGACTACTTGCTTGTTATTAATTAACATCACTTTCGAACAAAATGCAATAACAATTACATTAACATTTGATAATTTTTTGATTTTTAATCCAACGTTGCTATCTAAGGTAATGATTTAAAATAAGAGTTTTATTTATGGAAAAGTTAGCCATGAAACGCGCCGCAAAAATTTATACTATGAATAAAGGCTTAGGCAACAGCGAAACGATCATACAAGGTGATTGCAATGTTGCTAAGCAGCAGGTGAGTCTTCCTTGTGCGTGTATTTATCAAACGCGTTTAGATAATAACATTGCATGGATGGCTGAGTTCGCCAAACAAAGTCAGGTGGAGTTTTCACCGCATGGTAAAACCACCATGGCACCGGATATTTTTAAAAAGCAATTAAATGCAGGTGCTTACGCGATCACCATTGCAACTGTGCAACAAGCAGTGGTAGCAGCACAAGCTGGCGCTAAGCGCATTATCATGGCGAACCAATTAGTTGGTAAAGCCAACATGCAGCAGCTTAGCTATTTATTAAAACAGTATCAGGTTGATTTTTATTGTTTAGTGGATGATGTTAGCAATGTAACAAGTCTTGGTGAGTTCTTTAGTAAGCAAGGCATACAAGTTAAATTATTTATTGAGTTAGGTGTGCCAGGTGGACGTTGTGGTGTAGTTGATGAACAAAAGCTCCAACAATTGGTTGCGCATATTAAGCAGTTTTCTTCATTACAGCTTGCGGGCATTGAAGTGTATGAAGGAGTGTTGAGTACACAAAGTGAAGTGACTGCATTTTTAGCGGATGCGGTAACAACATGTAAAGAGTTGATTGAGCAGCAGGCTTTTGCCACAGAACAAGTAATTATTACCGCAGGTGGCTCAGCGTGGTACGACTTAGTCTGCGATGCTTTTGCACCTAGTAACATGCTCGATAACATGGTGCCTGTGATCCGCCCTGGCTGTTATGTCGCTCATGATCAAGGGATTTATGGCCATGCGCAGCAACAGATTCTAGCGCGTAATCCGTTGGCGTGTAATATTGGTAGCGATTTACAATCATGTTTAGAGGTTTGGGCATATGTACAGTCATTGCCAGAACCGGGACGAGCAATTATTGGTATGGGTAAGCGCGATGTGGCATTTGATGCCGGGCTACCTATTGCGAATTTACATATTGACCAACACGGTGTTGTTACTAAAGCAGGTGCTGATTGGCAAGTTGAAAAAATAATGGATCAGCATGCCATGCTGCGTGTTGATCAAAATAGCCACTTAAAAGTCGGTGATATTATTGCCTTTGGGACTTCACATCCTTGCCTGACATTTGATAAATGGCGTTATATTAATGTTATCGATGATAATTATAACGTTGTTGGTATCTTTGATACGTATTTTTAGGAGAGTAGTTAATTGGATATTGTTTCACGAATTAAAGAGCGTTTAGGCCATTTACGGCAATCAGAGCAACTCGTTGCACAATTAATTTTAGCCGATCTGCAATATGCAGCATCGGCAAGTATAAGTGATTTAGCACAGCGCGCAAAAGTCAGTCACGCATCTATCACTCGGCTAGCAAAAGCGCTGGGCTGCGATAATGTGCGTGATATGAAACTACAGCTTGCACAATCACTGGCAGTAGGAGAGCGCTTTATTAGTGAAAATGCCTCTGTACGTGAAGATATTCCAGCTATATACAAAGCAATACACGATATTCTCGATATTAATGCCGGATTAATTGAACAGTCGCAGATTGAAGAAGCAGCTCGCTGTATTGCTGAAAGCCGTCATACGTTAATTTTTGGCGTTGGTGGGGGTAGCTCTGTAGTTGCACAAGAATGCCATAACCGCTTGTTTCGACTGGATGTACTCAGTAACGCTTACAGTGATCCGGTGATGATGAGAATGACTGCCGCCAGTGTTGATATCAGTGATGTGGTGGTGGTGTTATCGCTTACTGGCTTAGCAAATGACTTAATTGATGCGGCAAATATTGCCAAAGATTATGGCGCTAAAGTGATTGCGGTTTGCCCAGAGAGTGCGCTTGCTGATATCGCAACGATTCACTTACCAATTAAAACTAACGAATCAGATTACATTTTTACGCCCAGTACAGGCCGTTATGCGATGCTTGCTGCAGTAGACATATTGGCAAGTGAAGTGGCTATTTTAACGCAGAAAAAATCTCGCGAAAAACTTCGTCGCATCAAACATGAGTTAGATGAGTATCGTCAAGGACCAGACAGAGCACCACTAGGAGATTAATGATGCGGCACGATATCTCGCAATCAGCAGACACAATCATTTATCAAGCAAAAGTATTTGATGGTTTAGGCAATGCGCCTCAGTACATGGATGTCGCAATTAAAGGTGAACATATTGTCGCACTCGGCGAGTTATCACAGTGGCAGGCAACACACACAATAATGGCCAATGGATTATGCCTAGCCCCGGGGTTTATCGATGTACACACCCATGATGATCTTGAGTTGTTAAGAAACCCAGCGATGGCAGCGAAAATAAGTCAAGGGGTGACAACGGTGATCACCGGTAATTGTGGGATCAGCGCGGCGCCGGCAAAACTAACTGCAGATGCGCCGGATCCAATGAATCTGCTGGGTGAAAAAGCAGAGTTTACTTTTGCACAGATGCGCGATTATATCGATGCATTTAATGTACAAAAAGCCAATGTGAATGTTGCAGCATTGGTAGGGCATACCACATTGCGCAATAACGTGATGGATGACTTATTACGTCCAGCGACGCTTGACGAAATTGCCGCGATGCAATTGCAATTGGATGAAGCCATAACCCAAGGTGCCCTCGGTTTGAGCACTGGGCTTGCCTATCGCAATGCAGAGTGTGCACCTGAACAAGAGGTACAGGCATTTGGCGCTATCTTACAAAAGCATGATGCTTTATATACCACCCATTTACGCACCGAGTTTGATGCCGTGCTTGAGGCGATGGATGAAGCGTTTGCTATGGAGCAAAAGTTTGGCATTAAAGTGATTATTTCCCACTTGAAGTGTGCAGGTAAAAATAACTGGGGACGCGCCCCAGAGCTGTTAGCAAAATTTGCAGCACAAGGCGAGCACTCAAAATGTAGTTGCGACGCATACCCGTATGCGGCCAGCTCCAGTACCTTAGATTTGAACCAAGTGACTGACGACTTCGATATTTTTATCACTTGGTCTGATGCCCACCCTGCAATGGCCGAGCAATTACTTGCTGATATTGCTAAACAATGGGACGTCAGTTTGCTGGATGCTGCTGAAAAACTGCAGCCAGCTGGTGCTGTGTACCATGGGTTAAATGAAGACGATGTAAACACTATTTTAGCGTTTGATAAAACCATGATTGGTTCAGATGGTTTACCGTGCGATCCACACCCACACCCTCGGTTATGGGGCTCATTTCCCCGAGTGCTGGGTCATTACAGCCGTGAACAAGGAATTTTTTCATTAGCAACTGCGATTCATAAAATGACAGGCTTAAGCGCGGCTAACTATCGGTTGGCAAATCGTGGAGTGATCAAAGTAGGCAACTTTGCCGATTTGGTGTTATTTGATGCCAATGAGATTATTGATAACGCAACATTTGTTGATCCAGAGCTGGCGGCTTCAGGAATTCATCGTGTCTGGACCAATGGCCAAGCAACCCTTATAGATAAACATATTCTACCTGCATATTCAGGTAAATTTTTAACATCCCTAGGAGCAAGTAAAGATGATTAGACGAATTGGTATTGAAGGCGGTAAAGGTACCGGTGGTCAGCACTTACCGTTTGCACGCGCAGTAGAAGCGGGTGGTTGGCTGATGGTATCTGGACAAACCCCAATGAAAGATGGAGAAGTGGTCGAAGGGGGGATTATTGAGCAATCAACACTGGCGATTGAAAATTGCCTCGAGATTATGAAAGAGGCCGGTTATGAGCTCAAAGATGTGGTGCATGTTACTGTTATTTTAACTGATTCTCGTTACTTTCAGTCGTTTAATAAAGTGTTTAAAGAGTATTTTGGCGCTAATCCACCGGCACGTATTTGTGCGGTCGCGGATTTAGTCGTCGATTGTAAAGTTGAGGTGGATGTTACTTGTTATAAGGCACCTTAAGATTTTGTCAGTAGCTGAATGACAGCGCTGACATTTACACCTAAGAGCACACAAAATAATAACCGCTCTTAGGTCAGAATAATAACTAACATCAACCACGTAATTAATAATTAGAAGTGCTGTTACAAAGCGCAGCGTGGATTGGTGGAGCAGGGTGTCTTATGAAGTGGCAATTATTAATGGCCTTTTTAGGCTACTTAGGATTTATGATTTGGTTTGGTTGGTGGGTAAGCCGAAATTCTAAAGGTGGCGATGACTTTTTACTGGGGGGACGTAATTTACCGTTTTTTCTTACTTTAGGTACTACAGTTGCCACTATGGTAGGAACAGGATCATCAATGGGGGCTGTGGGGTTTGCTTATTTAAATGGCTGGGCTGGGATGATCTATGGCCTTGGTGGTGCTGCGGGAATTTTATTATTAGCAAAATTATTTGCGCCAGTGCGTGAACACCAATTCATGACTATGAGTGAAGAAGTATCATACTATGTGGGAGCACATCCACTCGTTAAGAATACCATCGCAATATTTATTTTTGTCGCCAGTATTGGTTGGTTAGGAGCGCATATTCTGGGCGGTGGTATGTATTTAGCATGGCTTACTGGGTTATCGCCATTTTCGGCAAAACTTATTATTGCACTGGGCTTTAGTATTTACGTGGTGATTGGCGGTTATGTTGCTGTGGTATGGACCGACTCTATTCAAGCATTGGTGTTATTTGTTGGCTTTTTCTTGATGGCTGGGGTCGCTCTTTATGAAGTGGGTGGCTTGGCTGATATGGCCAATGCGCAACCTGCGCTTAACCAAAGCTTTTTATCATTGGATAAAATAGGTGCAGTGCATGGCTTATCATTATTTTTCGCGGTGTTAATAGGCGTCTTGGTTGCGCCATCATTTCGCCAACGTATTTATTCTGGCAAGCATGTTAAAAGTATTCGTCAATCGTTTTATTTATCGGGTGGCTTGTATTTAGTATTTGCCATAGTACCTGCCATCATCGGTATGGCAGCTTATGCACTGAATCCTGCTTTAGAGAACAGTGCATTTTCTTTCCCTTTTATGGCGTTTGAATTATTACCTTTTGGCTTGGCAGCGCTGGTTATTATTGCTGGCCTTTCAGCCACGATTTCCAGTGCTAGCTCAGATGCGATTGCAGCTGTGAGTGTATTAATACGTGATCTGTATAGTTTAGTATTCAAACGAATGCCCCACGCTAAAGATGTTGTATTACTTTCGCGGATGGGCTTAGTGATGACGATAGGCATTGCGTTATTATTGGCGTTATTAACTAACGATGTGATTGGTTACATTACAAATATGATCGCCACTTTAATGTCGGGTCTATGTGTATGCGTGTTATTTGGTCATTTTTGGCCACGCTTTAATTGGCAGGGGGCCATTACTGCTTTATTGGTTTCGCTGTTGGTCTCGTTGGCGATTATTTTAACGCCAAATTGGCTGGCTTATTGGAGTAACCCAATTATTCCGGCCACTTTAGGCTCCGCTTTATTAGCTGCTATGGTAACTTTGTTTACCCCAGTTCAAGTGTGCACATCTGCACAAGCATTAGCTATTTTAAAAGCTCAACGCGAGGAAATGCAACATGATTAAGATTGCGTTTTTTGGTGAAGCGATGCATGAACTATCTACAAATCAAGAGCTTAATTTTGGGGGGGACACCTACAATACGGCAGTTTACTTTAAACGTCTTATGGGAGAACAGGTGCATGTTTATTTTATATCTGCCATTGGTAGCGACGAACTAAGTAAGCAAGCTAAGGCTAGGTGGCAGCAGCAAGCGCTTAAACTCGATTTTTTACAATATGCAACAAATCATACTTTAGGCGCTTATGGTATTACGCTTGATGCTAATGGCGAGCGAGTTTTTCATTATGATCGAAAAAATAGCGCTGCCAGAGAGTATTTTAAGCTTGATACTCAACATCAATTCTTAACTGCATTGCAGCAGCAACAGTTTGATTACCTTTATTTTTCAGCTATAAGTTTAGCAATTTATGATGACCCAACTAAACAGCTATTAATGACTGCTATTGCACAGTTTAAGCAAGCTGGTGGCATCGTTATTTTTGATAGTAATTATCGCCAAGTGCTTTGGCAAAGTAATATGCAAGCACACTATTGGTTTCGCCAAGCCTTTTTAGTTGCAGATATCATTTTTGTTACCAACGACGATCACTTTGGTGTGTTTGGTGATTGTGAACAACAGCAGTTGGTCGACTTTTATCGGGCATACCCACAAGCGTTGCGAGTGATTAAGCAAGGACTGGATGACACCATTGTGTTACAGCAACAAACAATTAATTACTATCCAGTAACCGCAGTCGCGAAGGTAATTGATACTACCGCGGCTGGAGATGCGTTTGCAGCGGGTTTTTTAGCTGAACAAATATTAGCGAGTCCTTGTGCAATTGCAGTGCAGACTGCCCAGCAACTTGCGGCTCAAGTGATCACCGCCGCAGGGGCAATTGTCGCTACAACAGTGACTCTCAAAGCAAGCAAACAACAGGAATTAAACAATGCATAAAATTATTCATTTTATGATGGGGGCAATGCTACTGAGCAGCTCTTGTTATGCTTTTTCTGCGCCCGCCACCGAAGCGCTGATGCCAATGCCTAAAGAGGTGCAATCATTGGCTGGGAGTACTACCTTTGAAGCAACTCTTAAGGTATTTATACCTAAAACGCAGCACGCTATCGTCCTGCCTTTATTAAATAGTTCGTTGTTTGCTACCCAATTTCAGCATCTACAAGTTACGCCAAGAGCGGCTGCGCAATTACACATTAATATCACGCAAACAGTGAGCGAGTTACCTTATTTAAATATGGATGAAAGTTACACGCTAACTATTGCAGATAATAAAATTGACCTAACGAGTGCTAATCAATACGGCATGCTTAGAGGATTGGCGACTTTATCGCAGCTATTATTTAGTGCTAAGCAGCCGCTACAAGTTAATAATCTAATTATTACGGATGAACCAACTTATCCGTGGCGTGGTTTATTATTTGATGGCGTGCGTCACTTTTTGCCAATTGCAGATGTAAAACGGACATTACGTGGCTTGGCTTCAGCCAAGTTTAATGTGTTTCACTGGCACTTAACCGATGATCAGGGCTGGCGAATTGAGCTAAATAGTTACCCTAAACTACACCAGCAGGCATCCGATGGTCTTTATTATACTCAAGCACAAATTAAAGAGGTGGTTAGCTATGCGGCAAAGTTAGGTATTCGGGTGGTGCCAGAGTTTGACGTTCCGGGTCATGCCAGCGCGATTATACTTGCGTATCCTGAACTTGGTAGCGGAACTCAATTAACTCAGATGGAGCGACGTTGGGGCGTATTTAAACCGTTACTGGATCCAAGCAACCCTGAGGTTTATAAATTTGTTGATGCAGTAGTCGCCGAGCTTGCGGGTTTGTTTCCTGATCCGTATTTGCATATTGGTGGCGATGAAATTGATGATACTGATTGGCAAGCCAATAGTCATATTCAAGCTTATATGCATAAGCAAAAACTGGCTGATAGCCATGCATTACACGCCTACTTCAATCAACGGGTTGCTAAAATATTAGCAAAATACAATAAGAAAATGATTGGTTGGGATGAGGTATTACATCCTAATTTGCCTAACAACACCTTAGTGCAATCATGGCGTGGTCATCATTCATTGGCGGCGATCACTGAGGCCGGTTTCGATGGTTTGTTATCAAGCGGGTTTTATATTGATCAGCCGCAGTGGACGAGCTATCACTATCGTAATCATCCGCTGCCGCCGGCGAAACCCGCAGTAACGGCGAAGACTGTAATCGGACATGTTGATTTTACCCTCACACGCATAAAAGGCAGCGCGGTGACTGGCGATATTACTGTCTTTGCAAGTGATCAGTCTCGTATGCAAGCAATTGTCAACATCGCGGGTAAAGGGGCATTCATCACTGATAAAGTGACTAAAATAGCGAATAACTATCAGGTGCTTATTGATACTTGGCTTGGGCCAACTCAGCTGACATTTAGTTTAACGCAGGCTAGCAAAGATCCCGCATTCGTGGGTAATACTCCTTATGTGTTTAGGGCAAATGTCGGTGGTGAGATACCTCTGGTGCAGTTGAACCAACAACTAAAACATCAGCAGCAACGAGCCAAGCTAGGTAATGTATTGGGTGGTGAAGCAACTATTTGGGCTGAGCTTGTCACCTCTGATAATTTAGATACGCGTATTTGGCCAAGACTCTATGCAATAGGAGAACGTTTTTGGTCACCGACTAGCTTAACGGATGAGCGCAGCATGTACACTCGGCTTGCGCTAATGGACCAATACGCCGATGAACAGTTAGGCTTACTACATCAACAGCAGTTTATTCAACGTTTAGAGCAGCTACCAGAGGTTTCAAGCAGTGCGCTTAACGCGTTACTTACTTTTAGTCAGCTGATAGAGCCCGCACACTATTACACGTTGCATCATTTAGCGTTTCTAAGCGATGATTACCATCAGTTAGCGCCACTGGATAAATTAGTGGATGTTTTACCGGTAGAGAGTTTAACCTTAAAACAATTTGATTATGCGGTGGATGATTACCAACAACAATGTGATCGCCAACAACTTACCGCATTGCAAAGTCAGCTAGTAATGTGGCAGCAAGTACTTACTAATAATCCGCAGGTATTTTTAGCGGTTAATGAGTGGCAAGCAAGCTATTTGGCAATTGTTGATGCTCTGCAAAATAAAGATGCGTTAAGTGAGTCGCAAGTTATCGAGATCAATCATGGTACGATTGCGCAAGTTATCGCATCAATTAACCGATTAAAACAGGCGCGTTTAAGTTGCAGTAATTAATTTACTGCTTGGATCAAATTAAATGCCCTGTTAAGGGCATTTATTACTGTCGAGTCCGTTAATTACTCGGCATCAAAAATAACTCTCGTACATTGCAACGTGGGTTTGCCTCTATAGCAAATAGTACCGCCTCGGCTACATCATTTGGGTCAAGTTTGTCGGGTTTTGCTTCATCAAAAAAAGGCGTATTGACCATGCCTGGGGCAATAGTGGTGCAGCGTCCTTGCCATGGCTTCATTTCTTCAGCTAAGTTTTGTCCAAAACCGTAAGCAAACCATTTTGTTGCGCCATAAACAGAGCCTTTAAGGGCAATCCGTCCTGCGGCTGAGCTGGTTAAAATAAAGTGTCCTGTGGTTTTTCTTAGGTGTGGCAGAGTGAGTTTTGCGGTGTAAAGCAGTGCATTGATATTAATATCAATCATTGTTTGCCATTGCTCAGGATCGCCCTCTTCAACACCTGGCGTTTGAACACCCATACCGGCATTGGCAAATGCAACATCAAGGCGGCCAAAGTGTTTTATACCTGTATTAACTACGTTTTCAAGCGATGAAAAATCAGTGGCATCTGCGCAAACTGCTAATGCGTTATCAGCCCCGAACTCTTCAACCAGCGCATTAAGTTTGTCTTCACTGCGAGCGGTCAAAATTACTTTATGACCGTTTGCGACTAAGGTTTTTGCTGTTGCTTCACCAATACCACTGGAAGCGCCTGTAATAAGTACAACTTTTTCTTTACTCATGACTTGTTCCTCGATTAAATCTGAGACTAGATTTGATACTCTTAGTGGTAATGGTAACAGTGAAGGATTAACCTCCATTGAATGCTTATTACACCAACTTGCTGGTTTGATTTAACTATATGATTTTTAATTGTTTTTAAAGATTAAAATAAAAAGTTAGGTTTATATTTATTATGCTATATAATCGCGCGGTTTCGCTTTGAGGCCAGCTTATTTTTTAGCAGGCTACAAATCGCAAATGGTTATAGCAGCTCACACTTATTGGCTTATAACAATGTGGTTTTAACCTTGTGTAAGCTATGTTAAACCTTGCTCAATTGCAGCAATTACTTAGTGGAAATAAACAGTGAAAGATAAGTTATTAGTGTTTTGGCAAAATCATTCAGAAACCATAATGACTCTAGGTTATAAACTGATTCTAGCGTTGGCTATTGTTATAGCTGGTGCTCTAATTGCGCGCTCTGTTAAAAGAGCGATCCAAAACTCTAAGTCGCCTCTTAAGAAAATGGATAAAACCTTACTACCAATTTTATCGAGTGTGCTGGGCTACTTGGTGTATATCATTGCAGGGTTGTTTATTTTAGATATTTTTGGTGTTAATACAGCCAGTTTAATAGCACTTATGGGGGCGGCTGGCCTTGCGATTGGCCTTGCGTTAAAGAATACCCTCAGTAATATTGCCGCAGGTATTATGTTATTAATACTTAGGCCATTTAAAGTTGGTGACTTTGTTGATGCCAGTGGCACAACGGGTACTGTGAGTGAAATTAACCTCTTTACAACTATTTTTAAAACCAATGATGGCCTATATATCGCTTCGCCAAATGGCAAAGTGTGGGGTGGTAATATTAAAAATTTCACTCGCAATGGTAAAAGACGCATGGATATTGTAGTAGGTATTTCGTTTGCTGACTCAATAGATGATGGCTTAAATGTACTTAAACAAATAGCCGCATCAGAAAGCCGATTATTAGCGGATCCAGCACCTAAGGTGATGGTGACATCGATAGCTGAAAGCTCAGTGAATATTCAATTACGTGCGTGGACAGTTAACGGTGATTATTGGCAAACAGTCTGGGATCTTAATAAACGCGTAAAAGAGTCTATTGAGCAAGCAGGGCTGACAATTCCATTTCCGCAGCGTACGTTACATATATCGGAGTCGATGGCATCGGCAATAACCGTTAACAAGGATGTGTAAATAACAGATAGTGATTTAATATATTAAATAGCAATCTGTCAGCTTAACGCCAGTTAATTAATATTGACTGGCGTTTTCTTTTTGTGCTCATTGAAAACATGCTGATAAGTTCGTCTACTTGATCCCATTTTATCTGTTCTGTCAACGTATTAGCAGCGATTTAAACGTTATAGTAAATGCCTTTATGGTAGGTTACAAAAGCGAAGTGACTGCTGATAACATTATAAGGTTGTAAGCGATTGACGAATTTAACTCACTTAAGTAATTTATAAAACAGCACAGTACTTTGTAATTCGCCCGATGAACTAAGGGCAAACTGTGGTATTTCACCGGCTTCTATATAGCCTAATTTTTCATATAAAAGTGAGGCAATATCGCCTAAGCGGGTATCCAGTACCAGTAGTTTTAATTGTTGCTGCAGCGCACTTTTTTCAAGGGTATGCATAAGTTGTTTTGCAAATCCTTGGCCTTGGTATTGGCTATGTACCATTAGCTTTTCAACCTCACCGCGGTGAGCGCCATTAGCTTTTTGACACAACGATAATTGCACTGCACCAATTACCTCAGATCCTTCGGTGATAACAAATAATTCGCGGCTATCATTTAATAAATCGCATTCAATACTGTACCAGTAGTGATCTGCTTGTGCGCGCGTCAATGGCGCGATAAAACCAATCGATGCACCATTGTTAACGCTATCAACCAGTAAATGATTTAGCGATTGCTGATATCCCGCTAGTGAACTGATTTTATGTATTTGCGTATCTACAACGCTTGTATCTTGCATGGTTTATCCTTCTAATTGAAATGGATACACAGAGCCTAGGTGCAGATGTTGAGTTAATTCATCCAGCGCTTGCCAGCTTTCACGTAACAAGTTTGGATCTGCAAAATCATCATTACTAAGTTTGTCACGATAGTGCTTATTCGCCCAATCACATAGTTGTTGGTACTTACTATCGTTTAAAATAACGGCAGGATTGACTGCCGCGAGTTCTTGCTGATTTAGCGCTACACGTAAACGTAAGCAAGCAGGGCCACCACCATTTTGCATGCTTTGTTTTAAATCAAAAAATTGCACTTGATCAATTGGATTGTCTGCAAGGATCATTTCTTCAATATAACTGTTAACTGCCTGATTGTTTTTACATTCTTGTGGAGCAACCAGTAACATTTTGCCATTGTTTAAACTAACCAGTTGGCTATTAAATAAATAGCTAGTTACAGCATCTTGCACGCTTACTTTGGCTGTTGGCACCTCAATAATATGCAGTGTTTTGTCGCCAATATATGCATCTTTTATTTGTTGTAGGGCGATAGGCTGATTTAAGAAAGCTTGCTCGTGACAGAGTAATACATTGGCGTTACCCACCGCGATTACGTCATTATGGAACACCCCTTGATCAATCACCTCAGGGTTTTGTTGAATCATTAATTGGCTAGATGGTTTTAGCTGATGTAGTCGGCATATTGCTTGTGATGCTTCAAGTGTCTGCCTTGCAGGAAATTTAACTGGCTTAGGCAGTGCGCTGTTAAATGCGCTGGCACCATATACAAACAGCTCCAAACCTTGAACACCATGCTCGTCGCCTAAGCGAGTATGGTTAGCCGCGCCCTCATCACCAAAAAAACCTTGATCTGGCAAATGGGTATGATGACTAAAGTAGCCTTCGTTATTAAACATGGCTTTAAGTAATCGTGTTGTTGTTTGAGGCTCAAGGGAGCGATGAAATTTGTTATTCAAATTAGCAGCAGTAAAGTGAACTTTGCCATCAAGTGTGTCGGCTGATGGTGATACAGTGCCGGCATTGGCAGTCCACATTGATGATGCTGAATAACATGCGCGAACTAAAACAGGATCAGCTTTAAACGCTTTACTGATCACTTGTTCAGCAGTGCCTGTAAATCCTAAACGACGCAATACATTTATATCAGGGCGGGCATGTGGGGCAAATACCCCTTGAGTTAGTCCCAAGTCATGCATAGCTTTCATTTTCGCTAAGCCTTGCAGTACCGCCTCTTTTGGATTGGAGTAACTTGCCGCATTATTTAATGATGCTACGTTACCGTATGATAATCCCGCGTAGTTATGAGTCGGGCCTACAAGGCCATCAAAATTAACTTCTACAGCTGTCATAGTTATCCTGCAATTTTACTAATTTTAGTGTATTTAAACTATACAGAAAATAATCAGTAGTAGGTTAATTAAAATTAGCTAATTCTAGTTCTACGCTCTGCAAGTTTTGTTGCAAACGTTTTTGTGCTGCGAGTAGGTAGCTTTTTTGCTGTGCTATTTTTGCTTGTTGTTGACGCAGTGCTTTATAGATCACTCGTTTGGGTAAATCATAGTGCTCGGAGGCTTGGCTAATTGTTAATTGATGCACCGACAACTTTTTAAGCGCTTCATCTAAGTGCGGGTAGTTACTTAACATATTCACGCTCCTTTTCTGCGGTGGTGTGAGGATCATTGGCATGGTGAATATGCCAAATGCTTATATCTAAGCGCCATAGTAAATACAACATATGATAAATATTAGTCATAGCTCGCTCCCTGTAGACGAGGTAAATGAAGATAAAACTCAGATTAGTGAGTTACTTTTTTGTAAGGAAGATCTGTGCCAGTCTGAATAATTATTTTTAGTTAAAACAAATCAATAGCTTAAGGTTTTTTCGTTGTTGTATGATTGAGTATAAGCACTAATGTAGTGAAAAATAATGATGGCTTTGCACTTTGCTGGAGCAGAAGGGGAATTATTGCGCGTTCAGATGAGCGCGCAATAATATTAAGTAAGTTTAAAACCCTTCAAGTACCAGCTTACCGCGTGATTGATGAGATTCTAATATTGCGTGCGCTTTGAGCAGGTTTTCTATATTAATTTTCCCTAAATGTTGGCCTAAGGTAGTTTTAATGATGCCGTTATCAACTAGCTCTGCTAATTCAGTAAGTAACTGATGTTGCGCTATCATATCGTCAGTTTGGAACATTGAACGAGTATACATAAACTCCCAATGCAGTGAGATACTCTTACGCTTGAGCGCTAAAATATCAAAACTTGCTGGGTCGTCTATTAAAGCTAATTTACCTTGTGGTTTGATCACTTTCATAATTTCATCAAGATGTTGATCGGTATGAGTGAGGCTAATTACATAATCAAATTCAGCAAGATTATGCTCTGTTCGTTGTGCATCTAAGCTTTGTGAGTGATCAAGCACTTGATCAACACCTAGCGCATTTAACCAGCTAACGCTATCTACGCGTGATGCTGTGCCTATCACCGTTAAGTTGGTTAGCTGTTTGGCCAACTGCACTAAAATTGAGCCAACACCGCCTGCGGCACCAATAACTAATAATGAAGCTGGTTTTGCATTGTTGGAACGTGATATTTGCAAACGATCAAACAGTAATTCCCAGGCTGTAATACTGGTTAGCGGTAACGCAGCAGCTTGGGCATTGTTCAAGGTAGTAGGCGCACGGCCAACAATACGTTCATCAACTAGTTGAAATTCAGCATTACTGCCTGAGCGAGTTAAATCACCGGCGTAATAAACCCGGTCGCCCAGATTAAATAAACTTACTTTATCACCAACAGCTTTTACGATCCCAACAGCGTCCCAACCAATGACTTTATGACCTTGTTCAGGGCTAACATTTGCGCGGATCTTCGCATCGACAGGATTAACTGAAATTGCTTTTACTTCGACCAATAAATAGTGACCGGATGCTGTTGGAATAGGTAACTCGATGGCTTCGAAAGAATGATTGCTAAGTGTTTTGGTTGCTGTTTGGTATCCAATGGCTTTCATGAGTTGCTCCGTTAAATTGTTTTGCTGCACCCACTATAACGCAGTTTTATAATAGAAAAAGAGTGGGGTATATATACACGAATCTCTCTCAAAATTTTTGATAATTAACTTAAGTCAGTATTGAGTTTATCAAGTAAAGTAATTAGTTGTGTGGCTTCTTGCTGCGTAATAGATGGAAAACGGCAACGAATTTGCTCAGGGATATTCGCTGCTTGTTGTTGCAGCTGTATGCCTTGTTTGTGTAACTTTACGACTCGCTTACGTTTATCTGTTTCATCTTTAACCACGGCTAATAAGCTTTTATCGGTCATTTTTTTCAAAATTTGTGTCATGGCGCCGCCATCTATTGCGGTTTTTTCCAGCAGCTGTGCAATACTGATCTCATCTTCTTCCCAGAGCGCCATCATCACCACATACTGTGGATAGGTCAGTTCAAGTTCGTTTAGTGCATCTCGATAGGCACGTACCACTGAATTGGAGGCCATATACAGACGATGACAAATTTGATTATCTAATTTCAATTGTGGATATTTCATAGTAGCTCTCGAATGATGACACTGCATTTTAATTTGCATGCAAAATATTTGCAATGCTCAATAAACTACTTTATTATTTTGCATGCAAAATAAATTTAGTCCCAACCTTAAATAAGGAAAACATTATGAAAGAATTACTACAAGTCGCTTACACAGCTAAAGCAACTGCAACGGGTGGCCGCGAGGGCACTGCAAAATCAGACGATGGCCGTTTAGATGTGGCACTTTCAACTCCAAAAGGGTTAGGTGGCGATGATGGTCAAGGCACTAACCCTGAGCAGTTGTTTGCAGCGGGTTATGCAGCGTGTTTTATTGGCGCATTAAAATTAGTTGCAGGCCAAGCAAAAGTTAAGTTACCTGCTGATACCCGCATTGATTCAGAAGTATCGATTGGTCCAATCGAAGGTGGTTTCGGTATCGCTGTAAAATTAGCTGTTTTTGTCGGTGATGTAGATAAAGACACCGCAGAAGCGTTAGTGGCTAAAGCACACGAAGTTTGCCCATATTCAAATGCTACTCGTGGTAATATCGCAATTGAATTGTCGGTTATCTAACTTATTGTAAATTTAATAATTTATATTTTTAAAGGCGCATTTTTATTTTAAATGCGCCTTTTTTGTGGCTTTTATTTATAACCATGAGCTTTTTAGAGCGCCATTTATAACCAAGAAGCGCAATTGTGATAATCTGTACTAAAATTTGTAATCCTTAGTTTGCGCTACCCGACAATCAATATCCTCACTTATATCATTGTATATTAATACTATTTCAGTATGTTAAACCATGTATGTCATTGCCAAGCATTAACACAAATAGTTCAGTAATGATCAACTCGATGTCTAAATTGGCTTTGTTATCGGGAAAGTTTATTAACCACTGGTTAGGTTGAGTGGTCTAGGAATATCCATTAATACGGTTTTTTTCAACAAAATTGATTAACTTATGAATAATTGAACTAGAATGTAAACGTAGTTTTAATTCGAGGATAAGTGGAATGCGGCAATTAGCGTTGGCGAAAAAGTTACTATGGCTTACTTTAGGTAGTATTTTTATCACCGTTGTAGTGCTATCGAGTGTGCTTTGGTGGCAATTATCAAGCAGCAATAAAGTGTTATCAGCACAAGCTGAAAAATTGATAGTTACAGAGGTAGAAGAAAAGCTCACCAGTAATGCTGCAGTGTACGGTGAAAAAATCGCAGGGTTTATCAACGAAGCATATCGAGTGCCTTTTTCACTCGCTGCGATACTTGGTAATGAATCGGCTAAAGATGCTTTAACACGTGATTCGGTGGTACAGCTTAATCGCTCTATTATAGAAGGTAATTCGATACTTTCTTCAATCTACTCGCAATTTGAAGCTAATGGTTTTGATGGTAACGATCAACAATATAAAAGTGGTTTTGATCATTCAGTCGCAGGCCAAGGCACCTTAGAGATTTACTTCACTCGCAGCCGTGAAGGTGTGATTGAACAGCAAGTTGTTGAAGATGCAGCAGAAAAATACGTTACGACTTTAAACGAATTTGGTCAACGTGAGGCTGAGTGGTACTTATGTGCTAAAGACACTAAAAAACCGTGCATTATGGAACCCTACTTGTACGAAATCTCCCCCGGCAATTCGGAAATGATGACATCTTTGACTGTGCCAATACTGCGCGACGGTAAGTTTATTGGCCTCAGTGGCGTTGATATTACACTGCCAGTTTTTCAAACTATGACCGAGCAGTTATCAAAAGAATTATATAATGGTCAGGCGCGAGTTACCTTATTAAGTTCGATGGATTTAATTGTGGGTAGCAGTCATAACAAAGACAAACTTGGTCGTCCGCTAAAAGAAGCAGTCTCTGCCTCGGTGTTAAAAAATTATACTAGTTTGAAAGAAAGCTCTGGAGTACAAAAGAGCGAAAATGAATATTTAGTCAATTACCCAATAGATATTAAACTTGCTGGTCGTCAGTGGACTTTGCTAGTAGAAGTACCTGCAGAGCTTGCACTACAAGGACCACAGCAGCTCAGTGCAAGTATGCAAGATAATGCCAACACTCTTGGTGGGTTAATTTTAATATCTGGGTTAGTGATTGCTGGCGCTGCATTTATTATTATGACTTTAGTTGTCAAAAGCATCGTGGCGCCGCTGCAACAAATTCAGTTACGGGTTGATAATTTAGCCAGTAGTGAAGGGGATTTAACACAAACGTTAACGGTTGACACTCATGCAGAGTTAATTGCGCTCGCTGTTGGGTTTAATGCGTTTTTGGAAAAGTTACGTGATTTAATTGCGCAATTAAAAGATGTATCAGGGCAAACTAAGGAGCAGGCACAAATTGCCGCACATGTAGCCGTTGATACTAAGCAAAATGTGCAAGCTCAGTTTCAAGAAATTGAAAGTGTCGTAACGGCAATGAATGAAATGAGTGCCACTGCACTTGAAGTTGCCCGTGCTTCAGAGCAATCAGCGCAGCAAGCGGATGAAATTAATTCATTAGTGGTCAGTAGCGAAGCGAGTTTATCGTCTGCGGTATCACAAGTGAAAACTATGTCTGAAGAAATAAAGCAAGCCAATCAAGCCGTAGCCAAAGTGGCGGCGCGTAGTAACGATATTACACAAATTTTAGATGTGATCCGCACTATTTCAGAGCAAACTAATTTACTCGCACTTAATGCTGCGATTGAGGCAGCTCGCGCTGGTGAACAGGGGCGAGGCTTTGCTGTCGTAGCCGATGAAGTGCGTGCTCTGGCATCTAAAACTCGTGCGTCAACAGATGACATTAGTGGCTTAATTGACAACTTACAGCTTGAAGTGGGTAATGCCTCAACAGTGATTGAAAAAGGAGTTGTGCGAGCACAAACTGCAGTTGATGAAACTACCGTTGCTTTTGATGCTTTACACAGTGTGGTAATTAAAGTGGAAGAGATAACTAATCAGATCACCCAAATAGCGACGGCTGCAGAGGAGCAAAGTTCTGTAACTGAAGAAATTAATCGTAATTTAACGTTGATCTCCGATGCTGCATCACAACTTGCTGATTTATCAACTCAAGCTGGCGATGGTAGTCAAATGCTCAATCAGCTTGTTGCACAACAAGACGATGAATTGAATAAATTGAAAACATAATACCTCCAATGTGATTAACTTGGTTCTGTATAAAACCGGTATAACTTAACCTGTCGCTCACAAACTAGCCACGCCACTTCGGCGTGGTTAGTTTGAGTTACATTATCAACTCTAAACTAGGTCCACCCCTAATTCAGCTGTCAAAATAATACAAACCAAAGAGCGGCAAAATATTTCAACGCGCTACCTCTTTCAAATTAGGTATGGCTTTTATACGTAAATCATCAGTCCAGCAAATCGATTTACTCGACTATTTTTATGCCGTTTCTATTTAAAAATAACCTGTTTGTTACTGCGAGTGTAAATACGTTTTTCAGGTTTTGTCCATTCACCCTTTTTTAAATAAGAGGTAGAGACAACAAACTGCTCATCTTTAAAATCACTGGTTGATTTTACTTTTGTAATGCCTTCTTTTGAACCTGTTACGGTTTCGTATGCTACAAACTGCGTAGGGCTCAATACTTTCAATGTCCCTTGAGTATAAAAGCCTGCTGTAGTGAAATAATAAAAAACTAATGACTGCTTTTTACTATCCCAAAATATCATTGATTCGCCGCCATATTCACCTTCATTAATTGAGTGAAGGGTACGAATTGCTTTCCCATTGAGGGCTCGCTCCCAGCGACTTACATCCTGAATCTTTGGCTTATTATCGGCAACATTGAAATCAGCTTGCCATGTGCCGAGGTAAGGTTTAAATACTTCAAGCTCTGGTGCTAAGTCAATCGTTTGTGCACTAATAGCACCAGCGTAGATAAAGCAAAAAGATAGTAAAAGTGTTTTTAGGTATGACATAATCGTGCCTATCATTATTAGTTTTTCAAATTGTAGTATAGGCGAGAGTCCGTTGATTAAAAAAACATTATTGCTTTTTTCTGTTAGTTTTCTAGTTGTATTAGTGATTGGTGGGCTGCTTGATTATTGGCCATATTTGGTCGCCAGTGTTTACTGTACTATGAGCAGTATTACGTTTTTAGTTTATAAATGGGATAAGCGTTTGGCGATAGAGTCAACAGATCAGCCTATTAGAGTGCCGGAACGTAGTTTACATATTTTAGCATTAATTTGTGGTTGGCCGGGAGCACTGATCGCTCAGCAATGGTTAAGACATAAATCACAAAAACGTGCATTTATTGCGGTACTTTGGCTCACTATCATTATAAATACTTCTGTATTAGGGGCTGCCTATTATTGGCAATTGCTTTAAATTGATGCACTATCAGGTAACCTAAAAATAACAAAAGTCTGATTTTATGTATTTTTTATATCGCTGCTATCATTTTATTTTAAAATGTATTGTTATTTTTATTGGTATTCCTGATCCGCGTTTGTATCAAGGTTATAGCGGGTTTAAGCAATGGCTTGCATTACTTAATCCTAATAAACCTGTGTTAGTTGTAACTGACAATACGTTAAAAAATTTAGGCGTTGTTGCTCCCATTTTAGCTTCGCTGGATGAGCAGGCAATCTCTTGGCAGCTGTTTAGTGACGTTGATGCTAATCCAACGATTAGCAATGTTGAAAGCGGTTTAGCACTTTATCAGCAATACACATGTCATAGTATTATCGCCGTTGGTGGCGGCTCAGTACTTGACTGTGCCAAATTAATTGGCGCACGTGCAGTAAGACCTAATAAATCAGTTAAGCAGTTAAAAGGCTTGTTTAAAGTACTGAAAAAACTTCCCCCATTATGTGCTATTCCAACAACTGCAGGTACTGGCTCAGAAACGACCGTTGCTGCGGTGGTAAACGATCCGCAAATGCAAACAAAATATGCCGCCACTGACTTTGCTCTTGTACCAAGTGATGCAGTTTTAATTGCTGAGCTAACACAAACGGTGCCTGATTTTATTACCGCAGCTACAGGTATCGATGCACTCACGCATGCACTTGAGGCATACATAGGCACTAATGGCCTTGCTTTTAGTGATGACAAGTCATTGCGGGCAATCGAACTTATTTTACAAAATTTATTAACAGCGTATAAAAATGGTAATGACTTAGTTGCGCGGGAAAATATGTTACTCGCTTCATTTTATGCAGGACAAGCGTTTACCCGAACATCTGTAGGTTATGTGCATGCTATAGCGCATCAATTTGGCGCGCAATACGGCACAGCTCACGGTTTAGCAAATAGTGTGGTATTGATGCATGTGCTGAAATTTTATGGTTCCAGTATAGATAAAAAGCTGGCGGCTATTGCTGATCATTGCCAATTAACACAATCACACCAAAAACCAGCAGAAAAAGCAGCAATACTATTAAACACCTTAGAGCAGTTACTTATTGATCTAGCTATCCCTCGTCATTTAAAAGAGCTAAAAGTAGCTGATATACCTAAGCTTGCTGATGCTGCAATTGTAGAGGCTAACTGGGACTATCCAGTACCAAAATTTATGAACGTAGCTCAATGCCAAGCCATTATTCATAAAGTAGTGAGTGATACGTAATAAATGAAAACCTTCCCATCAGCACAGATAGGGAAGGTTTAAGCGTTAAATTAGCGTTTTAACTGTGCTTCAGGTTGATTTAATAATTCAATTATAGGATTTTGTGCAGTGATTTTTGCTTTAAGAGCAAAGCCGATCAATAACCCTGCGATAAAGCCACCTATATGAGCGCCATAATCGATACCATCAGGTGCTGCAATCATGCCATAAATATTGATCCCTAACCAAATTACAAAAAACCACACTGCAGATAATTTCTTTTGATAAATGATAAACATAAAAGTTAGGCTGGCGTGCCTAAACCACATTAAGTACATACCAAATAGCCCTGCAATTGCGCCGCTAGCCCCGACACTTGGAATAATCGAGCTGGGATCAACGATAAAGCTAGCAAAAGACGCTGCCAAACCGCATACCATATACCATATTAAAAACTTTTTATGACCTAATACGTCTTCGAGGTTATCACCAATAATGTATAAAAAGTACATATTACCAATAAGGTGCATTACTGAGCCGTGTAAAAAAACACAGGTAATCACGCTCCATAAATGTTCGCCTTGAGAGATCTTACTTGGATTCATTGCAAATAATTCGAGGGTGGCACTGAATGCGTCTGCATTGAAAAAATACAAGGCAAAAACAATGGCATTGAGTGCAATTAAACCGCGAGTAACCCACGGCGTTTGTTTTGGTTTTAGGTTATATTCAACGGGCATTTGCGTTAAAAATTGAAACAGATAAGTTTTCCAACTAACTTTTTGGTTTAGCTTGTCTAGGCTTGCTTTGAGCTCGGGGCTGTTTTCAACGCTTTCTAATTGACCTTTTTCAATCCAACTGCCATCACAATGACGGCAAACATCAATTTCGGTATGAAAATCTTCGAGTAAATGAAAGCGCTCAAGGTTCTTACTGCAATCGGGACAGTCTAGCTTAGAAATACCTAATGACTCACCAAAATGAGTCTCGTATTTTTCACCAATAGGACCTTCGTTGATTTCGGCAATCATCCGGTTAACTTCGTTTTTTTCAAACCATAAGCCACCGCATTCGCGACAGATATCTATCTCTTCACCTTGATAATGAGTAACATCCAAAGGGTGATCTTTGCAGTGAGGGCAGCGTTTAGTTGGCATTATCAGCCTCCTTCAATGAGCCGATAATAATATCGTTTTGTTGTAATTCTTGTTGTAAATTTAATGCACTAGCTTTTAGTTGAGGTAATGTTTGTTGCTCAATAATATCGGCAATTTGATTTAGTTCAATTGACGCTTGGCGCGCAGACATTTTACGCTTTAACGCCGCATCAATGACAAACTCAGCACGACTATAAAAACGACGAATTTGTGTTAGAAATATACTCGGCGTTTCAAGAGTTGTTGGTGAGTACTGCATAGTTTGCCAAATATACTTTTCAAGCGTGGGTTTATTATATTCAAGTTCACTTGTGTGTGGGCTTTTGGCTAAAAGTAACGAATAGCGTTTTATATTCTCTAAATTATCATTTACTTCATCATATAATGAAGTACGCAAATAATAGTTATCCTCCATTTTACTATATGAATCAAATTTTAGTGCTTGCTCTAAACCGCTTTGCGCAGCTAAGTAAACACCAAAAATAGTTGAAAGTACTAAAAACACTTGGTTCAACCAAAAGCTAGTACTTTTTAGCTCTTTATTATCAACTTTTTTCAGTACGTTAGGTATTCGAGGAGGTGTATTTGCTTGGTCAGAGTGGTTTTGTGATGACTCCAAAATTCATATCCTTATTTTTACTGTCCATTTAATAAGCGCAACAGGATACGGGGATTTTTTTAATACGACAATCACTTTTTATGGAAACTATACTTAATTTTTAACACAGGCAACACAAATTGGTGATGGCAAGAATAAACTTGCCATCAGTGGTGTCATAATGCAGATTGGCTTGCTTCAATTTGATCTAACTCGATAGTCAGGATCGTTTTCTTATCAACAGTAACCCACTTTCTATAGGTTAAGTAACCGTCTTTAGTAATTTCGATGTCGTATTTACCTTCATCGAGTTCAATACCTGCTTGGTATTTCGGCTTTATATTCATTATGCGAATACGGGCATCATCAGGAGAAGTAATAACGGTCAGTGAGATTGCACTGTTTACTTCTTCTGTGGTGACAACAGATTGCTCAGCAGAAGCCGTCTGTTGTTCAACTTTAGGGTTACTTGAACAACCTGATAGCATCACTATAGCAACCAGCGCACTTAATTTTTTCATAATTACTCCATTAAATTGTTCATTATAAACATCTTTGTTTATATCACTTTTAGCAACGAAAAATCATGGAATAACAATAGGAAGGATTATGTATTTACTAGAGTCTTCCATGACTTTTATATTTACTTTAACTATAAATCAAATGGCATTTTAGTATGTATAAGGATGAGGTTCAAATCATAGTTGCAAAAAATACCAGTTTTTCTTATTTTATTATGTTTATAGCAATAAAAGAAACAGTTTCATTATGACTATAATAAATATTAGTTTAGGGTTTTGCTCTTTTTAAGCTTAGTAAATCGTTGCCACGTACCCAATATTAAAAAAGCGACTAGCATAAATACAGTGATGTAAAAGGCCATTATGGCCACTTTGATCATTAGTAAACACGCGATAATAATGGCGAAGATGATCGCGATACGAATAATAGGGCTTTTGATAAATCTATTTGAAAAAAGTAAGGCGGTTAGGCTTAGCTTGCTGCGGGTGTTTTTCTTAACATCCATGTTTTGTGTCCTTAGTGTTTTTTGTATTAGCGTAATTTACGCGTTTAAATTAGTGTGTATTTTATGCAGTGATAACGTCATCATCATTATTATCACGCTCAAAGTTGAGATTGAATTGACCTTGGCGATTAATCGTGAAAATGGCGCGCGTCCAGTTTTCTGGTTGGTGTTTAGTGGCATTTTCAAATAGGGTTTTGAATGTCTCGATGATTGCGTCAGAAACAGCGATTGGGTGCTCACTTGAGTCATCTGCTGTTTGAAAGTGAGCTTCACATTCAAGTACGTTTTCATCTTCGCAGTTTAAAATAAGTTGTGCTTCAAGCCACGGCTCATTTATTTGCTGATAAAGGTACTGACCTAGGTGATGCGGGATGTTTTTAATATTTGGTTGCATGTGCTGTCCTTAGCGTTGTTTGATTTATTCAAAAATATTTGCTGTTTTAAGTAAAGAGCTTATCGCCAAAGTTAAAGTCGGGAAACTTTCTAGCTCTTCCCACGTGAAAGAGTCTACAATCTGAAATTGATTCACCTTTAAGTTATAAACCACCCTGGAGCTGCTTTCATCACAAAAAGCGACGAAATTACGTAAAGATTCTTCCGTATGAAATTCTTGATTGGCTTCAATAATTCCAGCTAAGTAATATGGTTCATTTTGTTCTTTAGCACTATAGAGATTTAATCCATTTACAGAAAAGCCATTTGATATTTTTAATAGATCTAAAAATTCACTTGGAGGTTGAAACTTGAAGGCTTTGGTGAAATACGCACTAAAAGCTTTTACCTCATCCAAACTGATAGGCGTTAGAAAAAAACCTTCGCCAAAGTGAGTTTGCTCTTCTGAGTTTTTCTCTATCAGGTAATTAATTAACTTTTTTATATCACTCATAGTAACTTTGGTCTGCCCCTACATAGAAACTTAAAAAGGTCAAAGAGATCTAATAAAAGGGCTTTAACCCATAACATTTTTGCATGCTAAGCTAGCGCTACTAAAGCCTTTTCAAATCAAGTTTAATTTTGCTGAGATAGCTGTTTTTCATATAATTGCTGAATGTCTATTTCGGCTTCTTCAATATAGTCACAGTCACCATAATCAATGGCAAGCTTCAGTCGTTGCTGAAATAGATTGGTTGATTTTTCAATTTCGCCTAATTCAAATTTAAGCACGGCTAGCTGGAATATGCTGTTAAACTTATTTATAAAAGTATCTTCAGGGTAACCACAGTCTGTTTTTGACATTTCTTTTAGGTAATGCTCAGCATCTTCCATCAAACCAAGTTCGTAACTATTGTTTGCTAAATTATTTAAAATGAGATGTTTTATTTCTTCTAAATCAGGATTACTCAAAATTTCTTTATTAAGCTGCAACGCTTCTTTATATCGCCCAACCTCATGGAAGCAAGCCGCTTTTAACGCAATTAAATTAGACACTTCGTTTTGAGTACGGTGGTTAGCATTAGCGATTGCTGCTTGTAAGTATTCAAGTGCATTTTGATGTTCATTGAATTCACTATATGCTTCGTATAAACGGTGATTTAAAGAAAATACTTGCTCTTGATTTAACTTTTTTAAAGTTGCATTTAATTCCAAAGCTATCGTTGAGTGACTAATAATTTCAGATTCATAATCATAACTCTTAGAGTAAATCATTGATAAGTAGTAATTTGCGTATAGCTTTTCTTCATTTGTTTGCGAACTAGCTAATAATTCACTTAAATCCTCTCGCATTCCAGAGAAGCTAAACATACGTTCAGGGTCTTCTATCGTTTTACCCAACTCGAGGATTTTAGATACAAGGGTAGATTTTTTTGACTTAAATATTTTGTTTAGTAATGTAGAACCCACATTGAGCTTTTTCATTTCATTCATCCTTAAATTTTAAATTGGCTTTCTAGTGCATTTACGAAGTAACGATGATGTCATGAACGGTATTCTCACGCTCAAAATTGAGATTAAATTGGCCTTGGCGATTAATCGTGAAAATGGCGCGCGTCCAGTTTTCTGGTTGGTGTTTAGTGGCATTCACAAATAGGGTGTTGAATAAATCGACTATCTCGTCTGTCACGGTAATCGGCTGTTCGCTTGTATCAGCAGCAGTTTGATAATGGGCTTTGCATTCAAGTACGTTTTCATCTTCACAATTTAAAATAAGTTGTGCTTCAAGCCACGGCTCATTTATTTGCTGATAAAGGTACTGACCTAGGTGATGCGAGATGTTTTTTATGTCTGGTTGCATGTGCTGTCCTTAGCCATAGATAAATTGAATCTATTAGTGATCATAACTTTCAATTTCATCAGCCAGCTCTTGATCCCATTCAAAATCAATATTGAAGTCGCCTGATGGCTCAAGTGTAAAGGTAGCCTTATTCCATTTAATTTCTGGGTTATCTGACATTATCGTAGAGAGACTTTGGAACTCTTTAAATAAGTAATACCCTGATTCTAAATCAAAGCTTTTATCCTCAAAATTTGTATATGTTGCATCAAACTCAGCAGCATCACCAAAAAACTCAACCTCAACCTTGCACTCTTTCCAATCAGCAGTGATTTGCTGTACTAGATATTCTGCAATATTCTCGTAAATATTATCAACATTATTCATTATAATTAACCCCCTATAGCAATAAAAAATTACTTTGATGGAGTTGTTTTAATTATTGAATCCAAGAAAGCATCATTAGCTAGCTTTAGCTTTAGCTTTGTTAGGTCATAATTCGTCGTCATTTTCTTCTAGGATAGCTAAAAACGCATGGAAATTTACGCTAATATTTCTTATTGCTTTATCACCATCTTCGAGTTGTGAAGAGATAATAAATATAACTTCGGGCTCAGTCAGTTTATGACGAAAATCAAAAGCGATTAAATTTGAATCAAAAGTTATAGCGATAGGCACTATTTTATTCGATAAAAATTCATCTATTTCTTCTTTTTGTTCGGAGATGCTATAAATGTCAAAATTATCATCTATTAACTCTTGGCAATGAAGGAAGTGTGCGATTGAGCTTTGCCCTTTCCCTACTTTAAAAGATGAATAAAATGGCTTATCTCCAAAGTGTAATTCTATGAAGTTTAAAAACTCTGACGGGAATTTAATCTGAAGTTCGCATTCAAGTTCCTTTAAGTAATCGGGATTGTAAGTTGGCTTATTTTCTTCCCACAAATACGGTTCACATTTTAACATAATTAATACCCTCCTCCCCAAATAGACATACCACCAGTATGCCTAAAAGTGTCATGTGTTGTTCTATCAATAAGCTGCATTCTGCCAGTATCTTGATGATGATGCCATGTTAAACCCTTTGCTGGATCTTTCGATGGTGGTTTTTTCATAATATGTACTACTTGTTCATTACTTAATCCTAGCGTCTTGGCTAAACTTGGGTTTCTTTCTAATTGCATAGCAAGATTTTTATTTGCTGCTTTAAAATGTTCAGTAGCTTTACCCGAAGTTATATGACGATCAGGTATGTGGGTATCAAATTTACTGTCAAATATGGGGAAACCATTCGAATCATACTGTAATTTCTTGCCTTTTCGATGTAAGTACCCATTTTCATCCAGGTTATTCTTATTTCTAATTGTAATTGCATCAGAGGGTTGTCCACCAATAGGGATAACTTTCCCATCTGGAGTTAATTTAGGTTTTCTGGCAAGATCATTTATTTTATCCAAACTATTAGGGTCAATAGCGGTGTTTCTGTTAACCGTTTTAGTCCCCTTCAAATCATTCCCTTTCGGCGGCTCAAGCTCATTGGCAACGGTTTTCTTCGGTTTGCCCACTACACCCGTGCTTGCCGGTGGCTCAAATTCATCGAGGGCTTTATTTACGCGATTGCCAATTTCATTTGCGGCGTTTCTTACGCCTTGGTCTATTTGCGGGGTGACTTCATCAAGCTGTTTGACCATAGCTTGCATGCCGTCAATGGCCGAGTCTGGCAGTAGGAGGTCGTATTTCCAGCTTGTTGAAATGTCATTAAGAGTATCTCTAAAGCTTTTAATAACTGCTTTGACTTCACTGGCGGCTTGTTTGCCTAAGTCTTGCCAGTTTATTTTACGTAAATACAGAACAGGGTCACCTTTGCCTACTTTCGTTGGGTAAAGGGCCGGAAGACTGCAATAGCGGCTTCCATCGATTCGTTGCTGTCATTGGCTTTATCATCAAATAATAATTCGTTGTGGGCTGCGGGGGAATTATGTCGCGGGGTAAACCCGCTGCTACGAATGCGTAGACTCGAATTTACTTGTGCAAAAATGAAAGGCAGGGCACTAATCAGCGGCTGTATTAGCGCCTAGCCTAACAACATCCATGTTGTTAAAGAGCGGGTAAATCAATATTGTTTAATAAGTTTGCTGTGCAGTGATAACGTCATCATCATTATTATCACGCTCAAAGTTCAGGTTGAACTGGCCTTGCCGTGTAATAGTAAAAATGGCGCGCGTCCAGTTTTCTGGTTGGTGTTTAGTGGCATTCTCAAAAAGGGTGTTGAATAAATCGTCTATCTCGTCTGTCACGGTAATTGGCTGTTCACTAGAGTCATCGGCTTTTTTAAAGTGAGCTTGGCATTCAAGTAAACCTTTATCTTCGCAATTTAAAATGAGTTGGGCTTCAAGCCACGGCTCTTTTATTTGCTCGTAAAGGAACTGACCTAGGTGTTGTGGAACGTTTTTAATATCTGGTTGCATATGCTGTCCTTAGCATTATAAATGTCATAATTAGGGAGAGCTCCTTAATTCATGAGGGATTTTTAAATTACTTTATTTTTTCTAAATAATTTTCAAATTCAAGATTCCTATGCTTATTTGTTGATAGTTGATTGATTTTTAGCATTACGTCAATCTCTTTATCACTAGGATCGTTAAATTGTAATGAAATAAATGGAGCACGATGATCAAAAAATACCTTCGTAAGTTCCAATAGTACTCCATGGATTATCTCGCAAAAAAATTGAGTTATCTGCTTATCTGTTAGATCTTCATCATAAAGGTCATCAAATATTTCTTCTATCCTTTCATTAATGTCGTTAAATGCCTCATATTCGTAAAAAATATTATTCCACTCAGATACAGAGTATTTGATTATTAGCCAATCGCTTTCAGGAAATTTTTCTTTTTTCTTTTCCAAATAATCATTAGAGTTCCAAGAAAAGCCAAATGCACTAAAGCCTGAATCACAATGAATAGCTATTGAATTTATATCTTTATACTTGTGAATCAACTTGTTCAAGAGCGCTTTATAAATATCACTTAGATCTTCGACAAGTTGATTTTTTTCTTGTTCAAGATCCATATTGTTCTGCCTTTCGATATTGTTGCCCATTGTTCTAATACTTTATGTATTCTTTAATATTAACAATTTATCTTTTAACAATAAAATCTGGCAGTTGTTTTTCCACAGTTCATAATAGCTACTTAAATTTATTTTAATTTCAAGTAAAGGTGCAGCAATGTACCAACTTAAATAATAGTCATTGTCAATTCCATACAAGGCTTCAAAAAACGCAAATGTTACTTCATTATCATTTCTTTTTGAGTCTCTAATTAAATCTCCAAACTCATCAAAAAGCCAATAATGTGGAATATCGTCATCTATGTGAGACTCGAACTCAGTAGGCGTTACAAATTTAATTTCAAAATTATCTGTTGCACTTCGGAGTTCATCATCCAGATTTTTTAATAAATTAACTTGTTCTAATATAAAGTCTTTGGCATGAGATACGATTGCTTCATCGCTAATATTGGCTCTTCCTTTGACGTCTTTAATTGATAAAACGTTCTCTATTACTTGAGTTAGCTTCTCTTGTTCAGGAAGAAATTGTGTTATCTGATTAACGTTATTAATTATTCCTTCCTCATGAAATATATAAGTGAAATGGGACTTATCAAATTCTTGTGTACCTTGACAAAAGCATTTCCAATCTTTAATTAAATTATCCATAAGTTCTCACTATTTTATTTAGGTAATACTGAAGGATCTATTTTCCATCTAGTAATTAAAGTTTCTAACTGTGTATGAAATTGATCTAGAGATTGACTATTGTCAATTATTTCTAGTAATTCTTTGTGAAAGGTTCCAGACCCTTTTTTTCCATGCATACCTAGGGTGCTACTGTTAGGTACTTTCCATTTCAACTCAGATATTTTTGTTCTAACCCGCTTTATTTCTTCCATAGGGAGGCCCCATTCTTTAAATTTTGGTGTTCTAGCGACCATATACCATTCGTGGTAGCCACCGGGCTTTCTAATCCGAGACTCAATACTCTCGCGAATACTTTTATCATCCCAAAGTAACCGCATTTCCTCTAAAGACAAATTATTATACCATTCATTAAATTTATTATTTCTTATAGAAGGAACTTTACCATTTACTAATAATTCATCAATGGATCTATTGGCTACCTTAGCCCCCTTTAAATCATTCCCTTTCGGCGGCTCTAATTCATTGGCTACCGTCTTCTTCGGTTTGCCCACTACACCCGTGCTTGCCGGTGGCTCAAATTCATCGAGGGCTTTGTTTACGCGATTGCCAATTTCGTTTGCGGCGTTTTTTACCCCTTGGTCTATTTGCGGGGTGACTTCATCAAGCTGTTTGACCATAGCTTGCATGCCGTCAATGGCCGAGTCTGGCAGTAGGAGGTCGTATTTCCAGCTGGTTGAAATATCTTGCAAGGTATCTCTAAAGCTTTTAATAATTGCTTTGACTTCACTGGCGGCTTGTTTGCCTAAGTCTTGCCAGTTTATTTCGCGCAGGTATTTTACTGGGTCGCCTTTACCCATCTTGCGTAACACTGCAATAGCGGCTTCCATCGATTCGCCGCTGTTTTTAATCACGACTTTACCCACGCCTTTTACAGCAGAGCCTAATAATGGAACCAAACCAATGGCGGTTAGGGTAAAGGCTATCCAACCGTCGCTGTCATTGGCTTTGTCATCATCGGTGAGTAACACGGTATTTGCACAAATATCACGAATATCCATGATTTGGTCAACCACCGGTATCATCGAGATAATTGTACCCACAACGATTTGTGATGTACTCGGGTTTCTATTAAAGTCACCTTGCAGTGTGCCCCATAACCAATCGCCTGCTTGGTTGGCTAAATTGCCAGCCTCTTCCAGTTTTGCAGTGTTACCGCTATTGATCATGTGCACAGCATCGGCGGTGGTTATTTGCCCATACAACGGGTTTGGTGTGGTGTTATCTTCAGGCTGAAAATCGCGACTGTCTTCGCCGTATTTAACACTGAACTGACCGCTGGGAATATTGCTGAGTTGTGCTTGTCCACTGTCATCTAGTTGCCCGGTCGCTTGCGTTCCATCATCAAAGGTAATGGTGTAGGGCGCATTTTTTACCGGGCTGCCGTCTTGGTAAACGTATTCTAAATCGACTACGCTAGCAGTCGTTGCCGCAACGCCTGCATCACTTATGGTTACATCATTAATACGGCTAATACTCGCAGGACTTGAGGCACTTGGGCTACTGGCTGTTTGCGGGCTTTCTATATCGTAATCAATTGGTCCATCAAAGGTCACTATGTTACTGTCGAGCGTGAGTATATTGGTAGCGATGATGGTGGCGTTGCCTTGGCTATCGAGTTTAATTTCGCCGCCGGCGTTATGAATGATTAAATCGCCTTGCCCAGAGCCTGTGATGTTAATTGACTTACTGGTTTGTAAAAACGTTGAGCCATTTGGTACGTTGAGCTTTAAATCACTGTTATTAGTCTTTAGTAAAATATCACTTTGCGCGTTTATTTTAACCGCACGCCCCGAAATTAATGATAGCTCTTGGTCAGCTTTAACATCGATTTTTTTACCTATGAACGCATTGTTGCCGGCACTCTGGTAATTTATATTGCCGTTGTTAGTTTGTTGTTTGAGTTCATTTTTAACATCAATAAATTGATTGTTCTTTATCACGAACTGTACATTGCTTTGCTCGGTTTCTAGGCAGAGGTCTTTTCCTGCGTGCAAGTTTATAGTGCCTAGTTGGCTTATCCATTCTATGAATTGGCGGCCAGACTGTTTGGCGTTTAGCTCAAAGTAATGTTCACTGGCAAGGGTTTGTAAAATAACTTTTGGCTCATTGTCGTCATCATCAAATAGTAGTTCGTTGTGGGCTGCGGTTAATAATCGGTTATGCGTTGGATTGGCGGCGGTTACTACGCTTGGTTGATCGCTATTTAGTGCAAAGCCCATAATGTAGGCGTGATTAGGGTCGTTGTTAATACAGCCTATTAGTACCTCTGAACCACCGACGAGTGGAAAGTGCCATCCAGTGGCCTGAGTTTGGTTTTGGCATGCATACAGAGCTAACTTTTGCAAGGCAGGGCTTGACTGCGTTATTGGTCTGGCATTTTTGTCAAAATCAACGCGGGCTCGATATTGCCCGTTGTCATCAATAAATGCATTGCCGGTCAGTGATTCTACTTTCGCAGGGAATACCATCGGTTTTGCTTGATGGGGAATAGGGAGTGGCTTAAAGGGGGTGCCTCGCTCAATAAATTGCGCTGTACAACTGTATTTAGTTAAACCCTCATGGCTACTTTCGTCACTTGGTTGCTCGCTGTAGTGCTCGACTGCGATACAGAGCAAGTCACCACTGCTACCAATGCCGGTGTTATCACTTAATGAAATCGAACATCCCGCAAATAAATCACATACGTTACCAGTTAAGCTAATAACTTTATTTAAACTCGCTAGTGCATTACTAAAATTTTGTGCTTGATTAGTTGCGGCGGATTGCGATAACGCACAGGGTTCAAAGAATGATTGGCTATTGCTGGCAATGGTATTAAATTGCCCATAGGCTGCACTGTTTGCAGTATTGTTATAAATAGACTCAGTAAGTTGAGCATGCATAAAGCCAACAAATTGCTCTCTGTGTTGGTTATTCATTCCAGCGCTACTGGTAACTTCTAAAACGCCGCGCTCAAGGTAGGGACTATTTAAATTACTGTCGCTTATCACCAGTATTTCAGCCGAGTCTTTGCTTTCAAACCAATAAAATAAACCATGGGAAGCCAGTAAACGATGAAAAAACTGCCAGTTACTTTCCATTGCTTGTACGCACTGAGGCATATCAGCAAACGGTTGGGTAACTCTGAAATCTACTTGACCTTGAGAGTATCCGGCTTGTGATGCTAGGTAGTGTAAAACATCTTTTAAATTAACCCCGATAAATACTTTGCTATCTGAGGTGTTTTTTAGCGTACTCAATCGATCTTTAATGACGATATGATAGCGGCGTTTTTTATTGAATAACCCAAGATCGGTGCTTTGTGTTATGAGGCCTGCTTGGTGGCGATAGTAATTGTCTTTATTTACAAATGTAATTAAGGCCGATTGTAATAATAAATCGTTTAAAGGCTCATCTGTGAGGGTGTCGAAAATCAGGTCAAACTCAAAGCTTTTATTTAAGCGTTCAATTCCCTTTACCTGAGTTACGTTCATTGTTTTATTATTAATATCTAACAATAATCGTGATTTAGACATTTCCTTGTCCTTTTGCTACCTTGGTCGATAATGCGTGTAAAAATACACATTAATCTAGCGATAATCAATGAAATATTTGTAATCAACGATATTTAGATTATATGCAAATAGGTTCATAATGTGTTCATTTTTAAAATTATATGGTGTGGTCGCTTTTATTGGGAACAACTTTAAGTTAGAAATAGTTGTATTTTTGCACTGAATTCGGTTGACATTTTAACAATTATGTTTGTATCATGCGCTAATTCTAAGGACTGAATAATTACCGCGTTAGTGCAACTTTAAGCTGACTATGTTAAATCAAGGATGATAAAATGAGAAAAAAAGATTTTATAAATCAGGTTGATAGCCTTTACTCCTTGGCTTGGTCTCTAACCTGTAACATCTCCTCTTTACTTGATCAAACAGGTATTCCTGCACATCGTGTTTTTTCTGAATCTGTTATAGATCAGTTTTTCTTCTTTTTGAATAATCCTCCAAAGAACGATGGAAATATTATTTTAATTAATGAAAATATATCTAGTTATATTCAAGAGTTAATAGTTTTAAATTCTAAATTAATATCTTCAATCGATCATGTTGTCATCAAGTCTCTAGCTGTTGAAAATCAAGAAAATAAAAGTTCAGGTTTTTTTTCTAGAATTTTAAATGACAATCGCTGGTCAGATTGTGCGTCAGTGCGTTTTAACAGGGTTATTTGCCCTGTTTATGAAGAGATCCTTTGTAAAAACTGAATAATCAATTTTAAAATATCTAATGAGGTATTAAATGCGTTTTGCAATAAATAAAGTAATATTAGCTGTGCTGTTAATGTCACTCACTGCGTGCATGAGCACTAATGTAGAGTTAGACATTACAGCAACAGATAATTTAAATTTAAATCAATTTGATGAAGCACTTCCAGTGGTTCTCAGAGTGTATCAATTGTCTGATATTCAGAGCTTTAAAACAGCGACGTTTGAAGAACTTTGGAAGTCAGATAAATCAGTATTAGCAAATTCATTGATCACGTTAGAAGAACGCACTATTAATCCTGCCGAAAAAACAACGATCGCTTTTGAACAAGCTGAAAATGCTCGTTTTGTGGCAATTGTTGCGTTATTCAGAGATCGCCAAGGAGACAAATGGAAAACGTATTATCAACTAGGTGATGGTCCGGTTAAATTATCGACTGCATTAGATGTGCTGATCACAAATAATGAAGTGCAGTTGCCTGACGTGGATGAGGCACAGTAATGAGTACTAAAGCCCCCGTAAAACCCGTCTGGGCTGAAGGTGTATTATTAGCACAACACCATTTTCAGTTATTTGATGAGTATCATGAGCAAAATCAAATTGTAAGACAGCGACTTATTTCTCCATTGGTGTTTGGTATCCAGCATCTTGCAATTGATGAGTCAGCGTTATCACGTGGGCTATTAAAAATTACTAGCTTCAAATTGTTACTTGAAAATGGTCGATTACTTGATTTTGATCGCCAACAACATGACGAATTAAAGCTGGAATTAGATCCTAACCTAGATGAAGTGATTATTTACATCGCGATTGCTGCCAATAAAATCGTTAGTAATATTGAAGGTTATGCAACAACCGGTCAGCTCAGTGCCTATCATGCAGACTATATTGAGTTAAATGATGATCATGATGCTGCACGTAATCGTGAAGTGCTGATAGCGCACCCTAAATTTATATTACTAACAGATAGTGATGTAAAAACTTATTTTGATACTTTAGCGTGTTTGAAAATAGTCCGCGCAGAAGACGGCTCTTTTGTTGTTAATAAACACTTTGTACCACCACTGTTAAATATCAGTGCTTCGGTATATTTAACTGAGCTATTAAATCGCACCGCAAATTTAGTGAATGCGAAAGTCAATGTGTTGCTTAGTCGCAGGAAAAACTTTGGTTCAGTGACTGACTTTGGTCCAAACGAGATGAATAGCTTTTTATTACTTAATGCGATGGCACCTTCAGCAAAGCGGTTGGATCATTTAAAAAGTTTGTCATTAGTTCATCCAGAGCGTTTGTACTGTGAATTGGTTGATTTGATCAGCTCTGTATCGATGTTTGAACACAGTGATTTAGTAAACCAAGTCCCTCCTTATCAGCATAAACAACTCAGCTATGTATTTGGTAAGTTAGATGAGTTGCTAACTAAGCTACTTGAAGGTGTTGTGCCTAAGAAAATGGCTGGCCTTAAACTTGAAAAAATTTCCAATGCTATTCATCAGGTTGCGACTATTGACTCAGCAATTTTTGAGCATAACGACTTCTATCTCGCGGTTTATTTTGAAGCTGAGGATACTAAGTGGATTGAAACATTTAGCGACCAAGTTAAAGTTGGCGCAACTGAAAAACTCGATATTATGATTTCATCAGCCCTTGCAGGTGTTCAGCTAACTCACTGCCAACGGCCGCCAAATAAATTAGCAATAAAGAGTGGATATGAATATTTCCGTCTTGAATCACATGGTTACATTTGGCAGCAAATAATCGAAGAGCAGTCGTTAAGTTTATTTATTCCATTTGGTTTGCAAGCTGCGCAAATCGAAATAGTTACTGTCGCACGCAATTAAGTTAGGTGAAATGATGCAACAACAATCACAACAACAAGATTTAATCGCCTGTATATCACCGGTTATAAATGCGTTATCGCCATTAAAGCTCAAGCAATCAACCGATCTTGAGCTGAACGATTTTCGTGATCAGTTATTAAATAGTTTTGATGAGTTTGAGCGTAATTGTTATGCCCAACAAGTGACGACTAGTGTGATGCAAGAAGTAAAATTTGCTCTTACTGCAATGTGCGATGAGTTTGTAATGAGCTCCGGAGCGCATTTTCGTATGGACTGGATGTCACGACCGCTGCAGTTAGAGTTTTTTGGCAATAACCGTGCAGGTGAAGAGTTTTTTGAGCGTTTAGCGACTTTGCGTACTGGCGGTGAAAATAAATTTGCGGCGTTAGAAGTGTACTATATTTGTTTGCAATTGGGTTTTGAAGGTATCTATAAAGTTAAAGGAATAGAACAGCTTAAAGCTTTGATAGTTGACATTCGTGCACAAATTGAAGATGTCAAAGGCACGCCTAATGCACTGCTTTCTGATAATGGCGTACCTGCTGAAGGGTTTGCTATGAAAGTCGGTCGTAATGTCCCTTATTGGGTTATTCTGTCGATTTGTTTAGGCTCAATCGCTTCCCTATTTGCAGGCTTTCATTTTGTGATCAACAAGCAGGCTACACAGAGTACGCAAACCATAAGTAATCAGGTGGAAGTACTCACTCAATTGAATAAAACCAACGAGACACGATAAGGCAATACCATGCAAGGAAGAGTAAATAAAAGTGGCCTAGTGCATTTTTTACTGGGCTTAGTGTCATCTCGCGCCACAGGACAGTTGATCGGTCTAATTGCAGTGCTGAGCATTGTTTGGTTTGCTGGGCGCATGGTGGGCTTAGACACGACTGATAAAAAGCTGATTGCTATGGGAGCAGTTACGGCGGTATTCATTTTATTTATTTTTACTCGTTGGTTATGGACTAAGCGTTCTGGCGATAAGTTAGCTTCTGAACTTGCAAATCACAATGCGGGCTCAAGTGCTGAGCTTGATGAAATAAAAGAAAAAATGCAAGAAGCGTTAGGCTCATTAAAAGCATCGCACTTAGGCGCTGGCTATCGTGGTAATACCGCTCTTTATGCACTACCTTGGTATATGATCATTGGTCCATCAGCGACCGGTAAAAGTACTTTATTTGCTAACTCTGGATTACATTTTCCGTATTCAAACTCTAGCGAACTGCATATTCAAGGTTTTGGTGGCACACGTAACTGTGATTGGTGGTTTTCAGATCAAGCGATCTTAATTGACACCGCAGGACGTTACACAACTGAGCAATCAGAAAACAAAGAGTGGTTATCATTTTTAAATTTACTGAAAAAGTACCGCCCAAAATTACCTATCAATGGCGTAATGGTCGCAATTAGTGTAGCTGATGTTTTAACCTCTGACAGTGAAGAAATTCGCCAGCATGTAAAGTTAGTCCGTGAACGTATTGAAGAGTTGATCACGCAACTAGGTGTTATTTTCCCTGTTTATATCACTTTCACAAAAACCGATTTAATTAGTGGCTTTGAACCTTTTTTTAATGACTTATCTGAAAAAGAGCGCGAGCAAGTGTGGGGCGCATATTTACTTGATATTAGTGAAGATCAAAAAACCGATCCGGCTGAAATGTTCGAGCTCAGAATGGATGAATTATACGAACGTTTGTGCCAGCAACGTTTAAGTAAAGTGGCCCGTGAACGAAATGAGCATCGTAAACAGTTGATCCTTGATTTTCCTAATCAGTTTAAATCGGCCTCAACAAAACTAACCGAATTTGTAAACTTGCTATTTAAAGCGAATCCGTACCAAGAAGTTCCTTGGTTTGCAGGCGTGTATTTTACCTCAGGTACACAAGAGGGCACACCAATTGAGCGAATCACCAACGGTGTACGCGATCAATTTGGCGCGGTTGTGGTTGAACAAAAACAAGAAACAATCACCCAAAGCTATTTTATTAATCGCGTTTTTAATGATGTTGTTTTTAAACTACAAGATTTAACTCGGGGTAATCGTAAAAAGCGCTTAGTAGGTCGTTGGTTAAAAGGTTTAACTGTAACCACGGGGCTTGCCTCAATAGCGGCGATTACAGCGTTATTGATTACCTCATACACCAGTAATCAGTTATTGCTTAACCAAGGCGAAGCACGCGTGAAAGCGGTGGTTGAAGTTAATGTAAATAAGGCGAAGGCGGATCAAAAGCTAGCTGCAACACTTGCATTATTTGAGCATTATCAGGAGCTTGTAAGTTATGAAGAAAGCTTACCTTGGTATTTTATTTTTGGTATTTACGAAGGTGACGAAACAACTCAAAGTGTCGCGAATGTATTATTTAACCAGTTAAACCAATTGATCACACTTCCTGCTGAAAAACAGGTGTTAGCACAATTAAAACAGTATGAAAGTCGTTGGAACTCTGATGAGCCGGAGTCACGCGTAGGTATTCGACAACCTTATTACGAAGCACTTAAATTACATTTAATGCTAAGCACACACCCCGAACATAAAAATGATGAATTTGCTAAACAGCAGCTACTTAGTTTTATTAGTAATCACTTTAATATTGATTTAACAGCGCAACAAGATACACCCATTTATAGTCAATTAACTGCGTTGTTAGATGTGTACTTAGCTAATTTAGGTACTGATCTAGAGCATCCTGGGAATATTAATTTTTGGCAAGCAAATGAAACCGCAATTTATACTGCGCGCGAAAGTTTAAATACTCAACCTGAGGCTGAGCCTCTGTATAAGCAAGTGATAACAAGCTTTGCTGAGCGCAAAAAAGCATTACAGCTTAATCAGTTTATGTCGGCTAATAACCGTGATGTATTAAAAAGTAGCTATGCAATTCCTTATGTATATACCAATGCTGGTTGGCAAGAATATGTCTATCCTGAAATTAAACGTATTTCACGGTTAGTGTTCTCAGGCGATTGGGTTATGGGCACCAGTAATGACGAAGGGCAAAATGCTGTAGATGAAGCACAAGCTGAGTCCTTAGCCAAAGCAATGCGTGCTTATTACTTTAAGGATTACGGTAATACTTGGTTCGAATTCTTAAATAGTATTCAAGTCCCAGCGTTTAGAGACTTAAACGATGCAAGTATTGATTTTGCTCGCCTTTCATCAAACGATGGCCCATTGATAGATTTAATGATGCTGGTGAACAATAACATAATGGTTGCTGACGAACCTTCAGCCGTTACCGCGAATAATGACAAAATTGCGACCTTAGTTGCCGGTGCTGCCGACGTTGCGCAGAAAAAAGCAGCAAAAGGAAAGCTAGCTAAACAAGCTATTAACAGCCCTGATTTTTCACAAATGAGTACGGTTAGAGCGCCAGAGTTGGAATCTCGCTTTGCTGATTTACGCCGTTTTACACAAAACGATGATAATAAGCGCAGTTCTGATTACATGGGCCAGTACATTAGTTCATTAAGCAGCATCCACTCAGACATAAAAGCGATGGCGGCGAGTAATGAAGATGATGGCCAAGCTATGATTTTTGTCCAAGATTTACTCTCAGGTAATAATCAAACCAATGCTTTGCAGTCTTCATGGATCATCATTGAAAGCCAAACACGTGCTTTAGACCCACAAACAAAAGAAACGTTGGATACTCTTTTCAAAGCGCCTTTACAAGCGGGTATAGCCACAATTATGGCCAAAGCACGAAGCCAGTTAAATGAAGAGTGGGAAAACCAAGTTTATACAATGTACAGCAACAGCATCGCAGGAAAGTACCCATTTAATCTAAATGGACCTGATGCCGCGATTGCTGATGTGTCGGAGTTTTTAAACACTGAGTCGGGCATATTATGGAACTTTACTAACACTCAACTGAAACCTTTTATGAAAGTACGTCGTGGCGTATGGGAAGAAAAACAGTGGAATGGTGTTGGTATTGGCTTTAGTAAAGAATTACTCGATGGTTTAACAAAAGCAAATAAAGTAACACGTTCACTATTTACTAGTGGCGCAGATTCTGCGGGCTTTAATTTTCAGATGATGCCAGTACCACAAAGAGGCATTCGTGAAACTTATTTAGGCTTTTCAGAGCAAGGTTATCGCTATCGTAATGAGCCGGAGGAGTGGCGTAACTTTTCTTGGCCTGGTCGTGGTGCTGCAGAAAAAGCGATTCTTTATGGTTTAGATAATAAAGGCAATCGAATTTCGATTGAGCAAGATGGTCCGTGGGCGCTACTTAAAGTGCTTAATAATGCTAATGTAAAATGGATAAAAGGCACTGAGTTCTTAGCTACATGGGAACTAACCGATAAGTCAGAACAGCAATTAACAGTACAGTTTTCCTTAAAATCAGGGCGTAATAGCGGTATTTTCTCAAAATATATGCTGACTTCGTTTGCTTTACCGAACTCGTTGTTTTCGAAATCGCCGCAATATGCGCAGTCGAATAATAATTCGGTACAGTAGGGGCGGTTATGTTTAATTTATTTTCTAAAAAGAAATCGCCGTTACTAGTAAAACAGTTTTCTTACGGTTATATGGGGAAAACACCAGTACGACCCGATTTTGTGAAGTTAAATATTTCATCGCGTGAATCAGTGGCATTTGATCATTGGTTACAAGAAGGATTTGCTCACCTTAATCGTGGTCGAAAGGCGAATAATGTTGCTGTACTTAATGGTGTTAAATCGTTGTTTTTTGTATCTGGGAACAGTGAAGACAGTAGTTTGCTTGGTATTTTACAACCAAGTAAAGATAGTAGTGGCCGTTTTTACCCTTTTAGCTCTTTTATACATAGCGGATTAGACACTTATAAACGCCATCCAGCATTTTTGTTTTTATATGCTAGTCATGTGATTGAGCACTTAATTGGTGTGAATGATCGCATTAAAGAAGCGCCATCAATTGATGCGATGGCGGAACAAGCTCATGCTTATAACAAGGTTGCTGATGCGTTGAAGCAACAACCAAATTTAAATCAAGAGCTAGATAAACTGCGCATGATACCGATGAGTGTGTTGTGGCAGCATCTCCAGATGAATGATGTGCATAAGCGTGCTGTATTAATTGAAGAACTATCTGCAGTATTGAAGTCGATTGCAAATAGAGGCTGTCTACGCAGTCAATTTGGTATTCGTTTACCAATGCCACAGTTTAGTCATGAGAGCGCCTTGGCCGCTGGGTTTTGGCTGCATTTAATAGCATCTGTGGTTGCTGATCACAACTGGCAACCGTGGTTCTTTTATCAACTAGGGTGTGAAGATCATGCGCCTAGTTTAACGGTGTTTTGTCGTCCTGTATCGGCATCCTATTTTAGCTCGATTTGGTTAAATGAAGACAAATCAACACAAATTATTGATTTGACGAATTTACCACTGAGCAAAGTACCAAGTGACTACAGTATTAATTTTGCCGATATGGATAACGTAAGTGTATACGATGCACTAAGACGATGGTGTAAAGCATGAGTTTAAAGCAACCACATACTCACAATAGCTGGCAACTATGGCTGGATGAACTTGCTGCACCATTGCAAGGTTTACCGTGTGGCGAAGATTTAAAATACGAAGAAACATTTAAAAGTCTCAAAGCATCTTCATCGGGTGTTGGTGAGGTTGATTTTAAAGTGATGTTTATTCAAGCAACTGACTTATTACAGAATAAGAGTAAAGATTTACGTATTGTTAGTTACTTATGCTTAGCTGCAACCAGTGAATTTGGGGTGCAGGGGTTAATTAGTTCAATCAAATTGTTTAATAAGATATTGGCTGATTTTAGCAACGACGTACACCCACTTAAAGAGCGCATGCGCAGTGCTGTAAATACCTGGTTTTTACAGCAACAAGAACGTCTAAAAGGGATTTCGCAAAGTCATTCGGCAACCGCAGAACAATGGGCCGAACTAGATGCGGTATTAACCGATTACAACCAACACTCAGTACCATTATTAGATAGTGAATCAGGTCCTTTATCTACTTTAAACGAGTGGACTGACGAGCAAATGAAACGCAACCCAGTTGCAAAGGCAGTCGAGCCGTCAGTTGTTAGTAAAGACGATACTGAACAAGCACCAAGCGACGGTACACCGGCAATACATTCAACATCATCAGTGCACAGCTCTGTAAGTCAAGTTGCAAGTATTACGGTTGGTGATCTCAGCAGTGACACGGCTTATTTATCAGCTATTCGTGAATTACTGAATTTTGATAAAGAACAAAATAACATCGAGCGGGTGATTAAATTATCACGTGCTGCACGTTGGTCTGGGTTGAAAATACCGGCTAATGAAAATGGTAAAACACGCTTACCAGCACCAAGAGCTGCGGCTTTTGCACCGATTGAAAATGCACTTGCCAGTGAACAACCAGAGCAGGCACTCATGCTTGCTGAAGGCTTATTTATGGAAGGTGCGATGCAATTTAATCTCAACTTACAAATGTTGGTATTAAGTGCGTTAAAACAATTAAATAAAGGCAAGCTAAGTCACTGGCTTGAGCAGCAATTGATTAATTTAACTAGTCAGTTTCCGCTTTTAACTCATTTACAGTACGACGATGGCACAGGGTTATGCAGCCCAGCCAATAAAGAAACGTTACTTGAAATTAGCAATGCACAAACGCCAGCAAGCAATAATTCGCAAGGCAATATTTTTGATGAACATTATAGCTTATTGGCTGATGAAGTAGTGCAAGGACAACTCAGTGCTGCGCTTAGCAAGGTTGAGCAATTAAGTACCCCTACCGGGTTTGACCAATCACAAAGCCAATTATTAAAAGCCAAGTTGTTACTTAAAGCGGAGCATTATGAACACGCTTTGGCAATTTTAACCGAATTACTTGAGCAAATTGAAACTTTTCAATTAGCGAAGTGGCAACAACATTTTTGCATGGAAGTATGGCGTTTTGCCAAGCAATGTTACGCCAATCTGTCGTTGGCAGAAAGTGATGAAATGAGTTTAGCTGCTAAGCAAATTAGTCAGCGAATGATGGTAACCAATCCGGCTCAAGCAATAGCTTGGATTTAGTTACAAGAGCCTGACTAATGGGTCGAGGTTAATTGGAATTGATACAAACTGCAAAGGAAGAAACATGACAGATACATTTCAAAAAGAGATCCCAAGAGCTCGGATCAATATCTCTTTAGAGCTTGATACGGATGGCGCATCGCAAAAAAGCGAATTGCCACTAAAAATGCTGGTAATTGGTGATTACTCTAATGGTTTAAATACCCAAGACCTTGCTGAGCGTGAACGCGTAACAATCAATAAAAATAATATTGAGCAAGTGTTAAAAGATATGGCACCAAAGGCAAACTATCAAGTTGCTAATAAGATCAAAGGCGATGGCGAGATCAACGTGAATTTACAGTTTGATTCGTTTAAATCGTTTGATCCAGAATCAGTTGCTTCACAGGTACCTGAGTTAAATAAAATGATGGCAATGCGTAACTTACTGCGTGACTTGAAATCGAATCTTTTGGATAACTCATCATTACGTAAAGAACTAGAGCGGGTATTACAAAACCAGCCAGAACTTGATGAGTTAAAAGCTAAGCTGGATGAAATTGCCCCGCTTGCTTCTGAAGACGAAAAACACCCAGTTACTGAATAAGGACGTTACCATGTCAATGCAAGAACAATTAAACGTTGCAGCTCATTCAATTGAGCAAGCTCCGGTATCAACCTACGAAAGCCTTTGTAACTTGGTCGATATTGCCCCAGTTGCAGATGAGATCAAATTAGACACTTTTCGTGATGCCAGCAACCTTGCTGAAACCCGTGCGAATGAGCGTTTAACAGCGGCAATCAATGTATTTTTAGATATGGCTGGCAGCAGCGGCCAAGAAGTTACGCGTATCGATAAGTTGTTGTTAGATGACTATATTGCGAAAGTTGATACGATTATCTCACAGCAGTTAGACCAGATTTTACATAATCCAAACTTCCAAAAAATGGAATCAGCTTGGCGTTCATTGCGTTATTTAATTAATCGCACGCCAAACAATGCCAACATCAAAATCGAAATGCTCGACGTTGATAAAGAAACCCTGCGTGATGACTTTGAAGAAGCACCTGATACCACGCAATCAGCATTGTACAAGCATGTTTATACCTCAGATTACGACACCCCAGGTGGCGAACCGGTATCGACTATGGTATCGAACTTTGAGTTTGATTGTTCAGCGCCAGATGTTTCATTACTACAAGAAATTTCACGCGTATCAGCTGCGGCGCACTGCCCATTTATGGGCAGCGTAGGACCTAAGTTTTTCTTGAAAGACTCACTTGATGAAGTATCTAAAATTCAAGATATTGGTTCGTACATGGAGCGTGCTGAATTTTTACGTTGGAAAAACTTCCGTGAATCAGAAGATTCACGCTATATCGGCCTAGCGTTCCCACGTTTCTTATTGCGCTTACCGTATGGTGAAACTAATCCACTGCGTAACTTTAACTACCAAGAAGATGTAAACAGTGAACACCATGAGCGCTATTTATGGGGTAACGCAACGTTTGCTTTTGCCGCCAATATTATTCGCAGTTTCCATGATAATGGTTGGGCAGTTAACATTCGTGGCCCACAGTCGGGCGGTAAAGTTGAGAATTTACCACTTCATTCATTCGAAGCAGGTAAAGGCTCAGAAACTAAGATCCCAACAGAAGTATTGATCTCAGAGACTAAAGAGCTTGAATTTGCTAACCAAGGGTTTATTCCACTTAGTTATTATAAAAATTCAGACTTTGCGTGTTTCTTCTCAGCTAATAGTGCGCAAAAGCCACAAGTGCTTGAAACGCCAGAAGCAACCTCAAACGCACGTATTAACTCGCGTTTACCGTATATCTTCTTAGTATCGCGCATTGCGCATTACTTAAAAGTGTTGCAGCGTGAAAACATAGGTTCGAGTAAACCTCGCCATGAATTAGAGCAGCAGCTTAACGATTGGTTAGGTGCGTTAGTTACTAAAATGAATAACCCTGATGAGTCGTTAATTGCAACGCATCCATTAAAAGATGCCAAAGTGACTGTTGCTGAAATTCCGGGTAACCCAGGTTATTACCGTGTTAGTACGTACATAGTGCCACATTTCCAAGTGGAAGGTATTGATGTGCGCTTAGCACTAGTAGGGCAGATGCCTGGCGAAAAATGAACTGCCAAGCCGCCGATGAAACGCATTTAACGCAGGCTTTTAAAGTGTAAATACGTCAATTTGGTGAGTAGCTGGTTGGTGTAAAAAACGTTATGAAAAAGATTGCCCCAAGTTGGTTGCATCCAACTTGGGACATGTTCCCCAGTGGCATGAAGCAGAGGGCTTTTTGGGGGGGCATAAACATGGTTGTTTATGCCAATGCCAACTAACAGGAAACACTTCATTCTAAAAGGAGAATAATGAAATGGCAATTCCAGCGTATATGTGGTTAAAGGATGACCAAGGTAATGACATCAAAGGTTCTGTAACTGTTGCAGAGCGTGAAGGTTCAATTGAGATCCTACACTTTGATCATGAACTTCGCATTCCTACAGATAACGACACGGGTGAACTTACAGGTACACGTAAGCATGAACCGTTTGTAATTACTAAAGCGGTAGATGCAGCTACACCGTATCTGTACAAAGCGTGCTCGAACGGTCAAACACTTAAGCAACTTGAGCTTAAATGGTACCGTATCGATGACACAGGGACTGAGCGTGAGTATTTCTGCCACAAGTTGGAAGATGTAAAAATTACGTCAATCTCACCAACAATGCACAACGTAAAAGACTTAGACAAGGAGCGTTATCCGCACCTTGAAACAGTATGTTTACGTTATAAGCGCATTACTTGGACATACCTTGATGGCAACATCGAGTTCTCTGACTCTTGGACTGAAGGTCGATAAGTCGGAATTTTTAAAGGGTATGCGCAAGCATATCCTTTTATCAGAGGTAAGTTCATGGCTTTATTCGATTTTTTAACTCAACCTGTCATTCGTAATGGACATCAAGGTTTTCAGACTGATGAGCAAAATAGTGTCTGTAACCATCTTAATGAGCTGCTTAATGCTCGCCGTGGGGTGTTAAAGCATTTGGCTGATTATGGTTTGCCCGATGTTGAAGATATTTACGAAGGTTTGCCTTATTCGCAACATACTTTGGCGTTTGAGGTTAAAAAATTGATTGAGAAATATGAGCCAAGAGTGCGTTATGCCAATGTTATTCCAATGGAAATACGTGAAGAAAATTGCGTGATCCGACTGGATATTCAAGCATTTCTAACCAGTGGCCAATGTATTAAGTTAAACACGCGGTTTGAATCAGGCGGTAAGGCTGATGTAATGCAGCACGCTAAAAATGGTGATTAATATTTCAATGAAAAGGATATTTTAATGCAGCAATATTTTGATGCTCAAATGCGTTTATTAACGCAGGCCGGTAAACAGTTTGCACAACATTATCCTGAGCATGCGGGCATGTTAAATATTGATGCCTTAAAAGATCGCGACCCGCATATCGAGCGTTTACTCGAAGGTATGGCGTATTTAACTGCGCACACACAAAAACGCTTGGATGAATCAGTACCAGAAGTGTCAGAGCAAGTGCTGCGTCAATTATGTCCTATTCTGCTTAGTTATTACCCTTCAAGTACGGTAGTTAAATTTAGCCCTAAGCTGGCAATGCAAAAGACCCACATGATTGAAAAGGGTCTCACATTAAAAGCAGATACCGCTGTTGTTGATCATAAAAATATTACTTTTACCACCACGCATAATCTAACAGTAGCACCATTCGATGTTGAGCATGTGCGCTATCAAGAATCACATTTAGGTGCAGAGCTGCGCATTGGTTTACGTTTTGTATGCCAAGGTGAGCGTAAAAATTATGACTTATCAAACTTGCAGTTTTATTTACGCGGCGATACCCCGTTATGTAGCTCTTTATTTAAGCTGCTGCAAACGGCAGAGAAACATGCTGAACTTGATTTTGGCCCTGCGCATTTTGAGCATAATAAAAAGCTTAAAGTAAAAGGTTGCAGTGCCAGTTATTTAAATATTGATGGGGCTCTTTTACCGAGTGCTGAGCAAAGCCATCCAGGCTATGCATTATTACTAGATTACTTTAATGCCAAAGATCGTTTTTACTTTTTAACTTTTACAGGTTTGCAAGACGTTGAGTTTGCAGATCATATAGACCGCTTTGAAATAGTTTTTCGTGGCTCAAGTAAATTACCACCCGGACACCAATTATCCCGTGAAAACCTACTGATAAACTGCGTGCCTGCAATTAATTTATTTTCCCAAGCGGCAGAGCCAATCAGAATCGAACCCAATCGTACCGACTATATGATCACAGCAGATCAAAATCGTACCGATCATATTTTCAGTTACACCGTCGATTCGGTAATGGGGCGCAACTCGCTCAGTGGTAAAACCTATGATTATACACCTCGTTATCAAAGTGTATTTGAAGATGAGAAAAAGCTATTTACCGTATTAACTAAAGATGTGGGTGCAGCTGCACCAACTCATTACTTACAGTTGCCTTTCAATTTAAATGATGAAAAAGAAACACTATCTGTTGATTTAACTGCTTTTAATGCAGGCTGGCCTCGGCAACTACTGCAAGAAGGTGATTTAAATATTGGCGGGCGCGATATGCCAAGTATTGCCGAGGTTGAGAATGTTATTAGGCCTACTAATTATTTACCGTGCCCAGATCAACCAAAACATTGGCAGCTGATCAGCTTACTTAATGTTAAGTTTTCCCAAATAACTCAAGTAACCGAGCTTAAACGTTTATTAGTGCTATTTGATTGGTCGCAAAAGGCTGAGAATCGCTTGCGTATTGAGAGCATTCAAAAAATAACGGCTACTCCGATCAGCCAAATAAAGCGTGGAATTTTTATTAAAGGCGTAGATGTATTAATTGATATCGATGAAAGTAAGTTTGTGTGCGATGCCGATCTTTATCATTTTTGTAATATGTTGCACCAATTCTTTTTAATGTACGCACCAATTAATGAAAGTGTGCAGACTCGCGTTAATGCTATTCCTAGCTATAAAACCTGGTGTTGGGATATTGAGCCGGGCAAGAGTTATCAATTATGAGTGTGCATGAACCAGCCATAAAGCATCCCGTTTGGGCTAAATTGCCCAAACCGATTGAGCAATTAATTGCTAAGCCTTGGCAGTTTAATTTATTTAAAGCGATGAGCTTAATTGAAAAGCATTGGGCAACGCCTCACGAACTTGACAAAGGCATTAGTGAGCGGGTGATGTTTAAGCCCTATAAAGAGCTTGGCTTTCCAGCAACTGATGTACGTGCGTGTAGCTTAGATAACCAAGGACGCGGGCGACTCAGTTTATCAACGTCATTCTTGGGTTTGTATGGTGTTGATGCGCCAATGCCGCATTACCTGTTAGAGCAAGCAGCAAGTGATGACGAAAGTGGTGACAGGGTTCGGCAATTTTTAGATATGTTTAATCATATTTTATATTGCCAACTTTTTCAGGCGTGGAAAAAGTCACAAATCAATGTTGCAGGACGTGGTGCAGATCAATTTGATCATTTAATAGAAGCCATTTTATCTACAAAAACAGATCAAAAAGTACAATGCGGCATTGCTAGCTTAAAACAAACCAGTGCAGCAGGCTTAACTCAATTACTGAAACATACACTTGCAGTGAAAGAGCTGCATGTTGACGATACCCGCGCTAATTGGCAAACAATTGATGCCCCAAGTACATTTGGTGATGATGCTCAGATGGTACTCGGTGGTTCTGCGGTATTAGGTAGCAAAGTATTAGTAAGTGGCAGTATTTTAACAATTGCCATCGGCCCTGTAGACAGTGAAACTGCCATTAGTTTGAACCCTTTGCATGAGCAAGGTAAAAAAATGGCGGCGTTATTAAGCACTCACTTACCAAATAATGTGCAGTGGTTATGCCAAATCAAAGTGGCTAACGAAGCTGTAGAGCAACAGGCAATCGGTGTGTCACCGTTAATACTTGGACACAACAGTTATTTAGGTAGTGCTGCGGCAAACACAACCGTACACAGCTATACCCATCTTCAATATCAACATTAGTAAGAAACCAGATTTAAGGACAAAACAATGGATGCAAAAGGCATTAAACAACTTATCGACAAGCTAAATGGCCATACCGCGACCGCGCTTGAGTCTGCTGCAGGGTTTGCTAGCAGTCGTAGTCATTTTGAAGTGCTGCCTGAACACTTACTAATTAAGTTGATGGAAGAGGGCAGTAGTGGCGATTTAGAACAAATATTTCACTTTTTTAATATTAATCAAGATGCGGTATGGCATGAGTTGCTTGACTTTTTAAATCGTCAACCTGCGGGTAACCAAAGTAAGCCGGTGTTTTCTCGTCGTTTATATGAATGGTTAGAACGCGCATGGTTGAGCGCTAATGTGCAGCATAAAAGTAATTGGATCAACGGTGCTGCATTGCTTGATGCACTCACGGAGCTATTACCTTATAGCCCTGTGCTTCAATTACCAGCGTTGCTAGATAAAATTGACTCACGCTTTTTAGCCGAAAACCTCGATAAAATTTGTCAAAACTCAAGCGAGCGTTTAAACCCACAGGCAAAAACAGCTCAGCAAACGCAAAATAATGGCCAAAGTGAAGGTGGCGGCGCGCTTGATGAATATTGTGAAGATTTAACCGAAAAAGCTAAGCAAGGAAAAATTGATCCTGTACTCGGGCGAAACGACGAGATACGCATGATGGTGGATGTGTTATGTCGTCGTCGTAAAAACAACCCGATTTTAGTGGGTGATCCGGGAGTCGGTAAAACCGCCGTAGTAGAAGGTTTTGCACAGCGTATTATTGATGGTCAAGTACCTGATGAATTAAAAGGTGTGCGTTTATTAGTCTTAGACATGGGCTTATTACAAGCTGGCGCAGGTGTTAAAGGCGAGTTTGAGCGCCGTTTAAAAACAGTAATTGACGAAGTTAAAAACTCAACCACGCCGATCATTATGTTTATTGATGAAGCACACACCTTAATTGGTGCGGGTGGCGATGCCGGTATGAGCGATGCGGCTAATTTATTAAAACCCGCTCTTGCCAGAGGTGAATTACGCACAGTGGCAGCAACCACCTGGAGTGAGTATAAAAAGTACTTTGAGCGTGATGCCGCATTAGAGCGTCGTTTTCAACTGATCAAAGTCGATGAGCCAACGGAGCAAGCTGCGCAACTTATGCTAGCGGGTTTAAAAGATAAATATCAGCAACATCATAATATCCAAATTACCGATGATGCCATTGAAGCGGCTGTTGTATTGTCAGCTCGTTATATCACAGGTCGTCAGTTACCAGATAAAGCAATTGACGTACTTGATACAGCAGCAGCTCGCGTCAGAATGTCGTTTGCAACTGATCCAGCTGCAATTGAATCTGAGCGAGAGCATATAAATTATTTACAAACTCGGATTGCCAGTATTGCCAGTGAAAGCGAGCAAGGTTTAGCTGTCGATATGGATAAGTTATTGTACTTACAGCAAGAGTTAAATACTGCACAAGCTAAACTTGCTGCATTAACCAGTGCCCGCGAGTCACAAATTGCTACTTTAAGCCAGATCAACGAATTTAAACAAGCAACCAATGCAAGCGAACAAGACAGTGCTGCACTACTTAGCTTGCGCCAAACTTTAAAAGAGCAAAACAGTCAAGATAATGGCTTATTTAGCGAAGTAGACGCTGATGCAGTGGCACAAATAATTTCTCAGTGGACCGGTGTACCTGTTGGTGCCATGGTTAAAGATCAGATCAGTAACCTCATTAATTTAGAAACGGCAATTGGTCAAGAAGTGATCGGGCAGCAAGCGGGTATGGCAAAAATTGCGCAAGCATTACGTGTCAGCAAAGCGGGGATCAGTAATGAACAAGGACCGTTAGGGGTCTTTTTACTTGCCGGACCCTCCGGTGTTGGTAAAACTGAAACAGCCCGCTGTTTAGCTAAGCAATTGTTTGGTGGCGAGAAGTTCTTAACCACTATCAATATGAGTGAATATCAAGAGTCGCATACAGTATCGCAGCTTAAAGGTTCACCTCCTGGTTATGTAGGTTACGGTGAAGGCGGTGTATTAACTGAGGCGGTAAGACAGCGCCCATACTCAGTAATTTTGCTTGATGAAGTAGAAAAAGCGCATAAAGATGTGCTTAACATGTTTTATCAAGTATTTGAACGCGGCAATATGCGTGATGGTGAAGGCCGTGAAATTGACTTCAAAAACACCGTGATCATCATGACGTCTAACTTAGGTTCAGCAGAGCTAATTGATGCATGCACACCACCAACAGTGATCGATTTGAGTCCAGAGCAAGACGATGATGTAGAACAACCGACTGAGCAGCAGCAAGCCATTAATGACGCACTCAATCCAACGGATGCACCGATTAATGAAGATGGTAGCCCATGGCAAGTGCCGTCAATTGGTGCGTTAAGTGAATTAATTAAGCCACAGTTACTACAATTCTTCGCACCAGCTTTACTTGCACGCATGCAAGTAGTGCCTTATTTAGCGCTTGATCAAGATGCACTGCAAGCAATTGTTAGTTTAAAACTAGAAGCGATTGCTAAGCGTCTTGCTACAAATCATAAAATGCAACTGCGTGTTGATGCAAGTGTATTGAGTAAGTTAACTCAGCAATGCCAGCTTTCAGACAGCGGTGCTCGGATGGTAAATGCAGTGATTGAACGACAAATTTTACCGGGAATTGCTAAATCTATTTTGGAATATATGGCGCAAGAAGATATGCCAGATATTTTAACGTTAACGGTTGATGAGCAAGACGAAATCACCGCAATATTTGCCGATAACGCCTAATTTAATAGATAAAAAAGGATTGAAAATGGGACTCATGGACATCTTTAGTGAACATAAAGCGAATACCAGTCATTTTAGCGTAAGTATACAAGGCTTACCTGATGGCATGGTGCAGGTAACTGACTTCACATCAATTAATGATAGCTTATGTGAAGACTATGAATTTAATATTCAAGTATTGAGTCAGGAACATTTAACTGCGCAAACGTTGCTAGGTAAAGATGCCAGTTTGAGTTTGGTGTGGTCTATGACAGATCGGACTATCTCAGGTTTACTAAGTCGTTTTGTAGCCCATGGTAAAAGTCACCAAGGTTATCATTACACGTTAGTGTTGAGTTCTTATTTAACTTTACTTAAGCATCAACATTCCAATCGTGTTTTTACGGCGATGGATCCCGCTGCCATTATTAAAAGTGTGTTTAATAAAGCGGGCTTCCCAATGCAAAAATTTAGCATGCAAGCCAGCGGCCCTAGCCTAGATATGACAGTGCAATATAACGAAACTGATTATGAATTTGTTACGCGTTTAATGCGTAAACATGGCTTTGTTTATAGTTTTGTTGAGCAAACTGACGCGGATTGCACTTTTAAAGTATGCAATAGCAGCAAAGATATTGCGGCTCTGTTTGATGAAGTAAACTTAAGTTATGTGCCACCATCTGGGCAAGTACGTACTAGCGAAACAATCTTCGCAATTAGTCGCCAAGCCCAACTTCAGCCGCAAAGTATTGCGTTAAACGATTATAACTACCGCGCACCAGGTAATTTACAGGTATCGGCGCAAAATAGCGCTTCGCAACCAGGATTTGGTGAAGACAGTCATTATGGTAATAACTATGCAACTTCTGGCGAGGGCAATACGCTTGCTAAAACGCGTCAGCAAGCGTTTGATTGTCAACGAGAGCAATTGATTATCGACAGTGATTGCAGGGCGCTTAGACCAGGAATGATTTTAACTATTTATGATCATCCAGATCATAATGGCCAATATTTGGTTGTGCGTGTTGATCATAAGGGTAGCCAGCAAGCAGGTGTGGAATATGGCGCTAACGTAAAAGGCTTAACTTATAAAAATCAGGCGTACTTGGTCCCATCGGATCAACAGTTTAAAGCACAGTTACTTCCAGAAAGACGTGTATTTGCAACTTTTAACGCACTAGTAGAGCAAGAAATTGATGATGATGGTAATTACGTAGTAAAACTGCCATTTAATCAAGATGGTGAAGGCCAACAAAGCCGCCCAACACGCTTAATGCAACCTTATGGTGGCAGTGGTCATGGCATGCACTTTCCGCTTACACAAGGTACTGAGGTATTAGTTTGTGGCGAAAATGGTGATTTAGACAGACCCATTATTTTAGGTGCGTTATACAACCAAAATGCACCTAACCCAGTTACCAGCCAAAATCCGACCGAGAATAAGCTCGTTACTAAAGCTGGCCACAGTTTAATAATGGATGATAAAAAAGGCGAAGAAAAAATTAGCCTTGCTAATAAAAATAATAAAAACCAACTATTACTCGATGCCACCAATGGCGCCCATCAAGCAACGCTTAAGTCTGTAGATGGCGATGTAAAAATATCAGCGAAAGAAAATCTGCAATTTGTTGCTGAAAACGACGCCACCTTTACGGTTGCCAATGACTTTACTACGCGGGTAGAGAATAACTTGCAAATGCAAACCCGCGAAGGGGATATCACAGTAACATCGGCGGCAGATTTAACCCTCAAAGCCACCTCAAACACACGTATTGAAGCAACCGATGGCAGCTTAGAGCTTAAAGCGGATCAAGAGCTTAAATTACAAGGTGAACAAGATGTTAGCGCATATTCGGTTGACGGCAATTTAGAACTGCAAGCCCCCAATGGCGATATAGAAATTAGTAGTGGCGCAAATATTACCATTAAAGCGGATGGTCAAGGATCACTGCAATTGAGTCAAGGCGGTGCGAGTATTGAAATTGATGCCGGTGGTAACTTAACCATTGATGCGACAAGTATTACTTTATCGGCCAGTAATATCGCCGTGAAAGGCAGTGCAATTAGTAATAACTAGTTGAAAAGGAGTTTATTATGAGCGCTCAGATCCAAAGTATATTCAATCACGATCAACATTTAGCGTGTGTGAGTCGTGTCGACAGTTTTGGCCGTGTAAAAGCGGTATTAATTAATAATGTTGAACATCAAGTTATTGCGCAAGGCGCACATGTCAGCATCGCAGAAGTAGGGGCTAATGTATTACTTGTACATAGCGCACAAGGCTTTATTGTAACGGCGCTCTTAGCGCAAGCGGATCAAGCACCTGCCGCGCAAATTAATAATTCGCAAGGGCATATCGTTATTGAAGCCCAGCAAAGTGTTAGCCTACAAACGGCCAAGGGTAGTGTTGAGGTATATGCAGACGGCACTATCGTGCTTGAAGGGCAAGATATTACAGCAAACAGCGAGCAAGACCTTACCTTGGCTGGCTGGCCAATTAGGCTTAATTAGCACTATGTTCGCACCTGTATATAAAGTAAAACTTCATAATCAGCGCCTCACCACCTTGTTAAAGCACCGGCAAAAGCTGTTGCAGCAAGGGGCGTTTTCGTTGGCACGTTTTAGCGTGAACGACACGCAAATGCTCAATCATTTATATACCCTAAGTGAGTTGGCAGGCGAAGCGCCAACGGATTATTTTTCAGCGCAAAACTTAACCCAAGTAAGCGAGTTAACATGGCAGGCTTTGTGTGAACTTGCGCAGCAAAATAGCGAACATAGTGAAGTATATCGTTTAATAGCGGCTGATTTATTCATTACTGCTATTGATGACTTTACTGCCTACTTTCATAGCTTAAGAGGCAGTGAGCAATTAGCGCAGTGTGAATTACTTCAACATAATTTAAAGCATTGGCAGCTTAACGATTTAAAAGCGCTACGCACCAGTGTACTTGAGGGTAAAGAAAAACCCCAAAACGTGGTTAAAACCTTATTATTTTCACAACCTCTTACAACCAGTGAATTACTCGCAGCGGTATTACACAAAGATTTTGAGATTGCCTTTGCTGCGTTAGTAAATAGTTATTGTGCAGGGCATGACGATGTAAGCGATAAGCTATTTAAAGTGTTTGCAAAAACCGCAGATGAACAGCAAAAAGCACAATTACTCGCTTTAGCGGGTTTACTTAATGACACGCGTTGGTACGAACCCTGTGCATTATTTTGCAAAGCAAATCCAGAGCACTGCTCGTTTGTATTAAGTCATTTTGTTTATAAACAAGCGCTGCCATTGGTAATGGATTTAATGACCATCGCAGTAACACAACCAAGTGCTTATGCAGCGTGGCTCACATTAACAGATAGGCCGCTTGCCAAAGCTGAAAAAATGTCAGTCGTCAGTGATAACAATGCAGTAAAACCGCAAAGCGGCATTAACCTTGATGATGCCGAGCACGTAAGGCAAGCGTTTGCAATGCAAGCAGGTGAGCAACTTTTAATGGGCATTAGTTTTACCAAAGCCAATAGCGCACAAAAACTCGCTAAATTAGCAGGCTCTTTAGTACAACGTGTTATTGCCCCACATTTTGATTTAACAAGTGCATGTGGTTTATTTCATGTCCAGCAAAGTGCATCGCAGTGGCAATTACTGTTAAGTGAAAAAGTGGAGAACGTTCATGCTTCATAATCTTTCTCCTTGGCAAGCCAGCACGTTTAGCGGCTGGTTAGAAGACAGTACTGAAGGTCAAGTAGTGGTGGTTAAACAAAGCTTTGAGTTTGATGAGCAAGGCAACGTTACAGCCATTGAACCCGGACCTGAGATTGTTATTGCTGATGATTACCAAGGCGATCCTAACAGCTCACCGATTTGTGAAGTAAACGAGCAGGTGGCTTTTAAGTATGGCTTTGAAGTATATGGTAATTGCACTGCTTATCCGCCAAAAGGAAAAGACGCGCGCGTTATTGAGGTTGAGCTGGGCCTTGATTCGCCTTCGCAACCTTTGTTTAAAAAGCGTTTACGTGTAACCGGAGCGCGTTATTGGCGACGCTCGTTGCTTGGACCAGTCGCTACAGATCCAGATATTATTACCCCAGTGGCAGTCAATTATATGCAGGCTTTTGGTGGCAAAGAGCTAAATAACGAGAGCAACACGTTCTTAGAAAACCCAATCGGCCGTGGTTTTAAACTTAAAAATAAGCACGCGGTTGGCCAGCAGTTACCCAGTGTTGAATACGCTAACTCATTACTTAGAAAACCTAGCCACAGCACACCGGTCGCAAGCTTTTCGGCCATACCAAGCCATTGGTCGCCACGAGTTGAACGCTTACCAGAAATAGACGAAACAGCACTTATGGCGGGAGACTACCCGTTTAAAACAATACAGCCAAAAGATTTATACAACACAGCGCCCATTGATCAGCAAGTTGCAGCCGAGTTTGGCAAAGGCTGGGCGTTTCAGTTAACAGGGCTTTATCCATTACAACAATACGGACAACAACAACGTATAGAACTGCCGTACCAAAAACCTATTGTGGAAGTGGTAAATACACTAGCCCGCGAGCGGCTAACCATGCGCTGCGACACCTTAGTAATTGATTCCGACGCCCAGTGCTTTTCTCTGCTTTGGCGCGGTCACATTAGTCTTGAAAAAGTAGGCGCAAATAGTCAAATACTCGTTGCCTCAGAACAAAATAGCGGTAAAGAAAATTAATATGAAACAACTTACTTTTGACAGTCTTTATCATATTAATGCTGCCGGCTGTACATCAAGCAGCTTGTATACTGCAGTGGCTAATAAAATGCTTTTTTCTAAACCAAGTAAAGCATTAATTCGATGTGATATTAGTTTAGATGCGCCGTATATTTTTGTTGAAATAGACGAACTTGTGCAACTCGATAGAGTCACGCGCTGTTTATTAATGCTCTCGCACCTACTTGAGCAAGTTGATATAGCCACGTTAAGGCAAACAAACCGCATTAGCCAAATTGTATTTTTACTGCCCGTTGATGAAATTAAACAGCCACTGATAAGCGATGAAACACTCGCTGAGCTACTCCAAGAGTGTATTGCAGAACAAATACCCGCCTATTCACAGATGCCAACATGTGACTTAACTACCATAAACAACGATACCTTAGTAATCGCTGTGGATTCATGTAATAGCTATCAATATGTGAGTGAACAAGCTAAACGCTGCACCGTGCAAGTATTAAACGGCCCACCGGGCGTTATATATGGCGAAGGTGGATATGCACTGTTAATACACCCGCAAGGCAAGCTTACCGCGCAATTATATGACGGCCAAATGACGGCTCAATTAGCACAGGCCAATTGCACCAGCCAAGACCGTTATTTATTTGCGGGCGAACAATCACTTACTTGGCAAAAAAAATGGTTTGCTTACACACAAAAATTGTACAAAAAAGGCCAGCCGCTCATTGAGTGTGCAGAGTTAGCAACGACGATAGGCCATCAAGGTAATGCAAACTCATTAGCGGCACTTACACTAGCACAAAGCTATTTATGCAACCCGCTTACGCGCTCACTTGAGCAGGTATTTGCTATTTTTAATGCACCTAATGAGCAGCTAGTCAAAATTTCAAGGAGTGAAAAATAATGCCTTATATTAACGCCGCAGCAGGCAAACAAACAGGCAGCGTACAATATGATATTGATGCGCTGAGCGCTGATGTGCGCACCGGTGGCTCAGTAACATGGCGACATAACAACTCAACATTGCTAGGGCTTAACAATAGCGCCCGCAGTAATGGTGCGCTAGGTAAAGCTAACGGTATCGCTATTTTTGAAGATAAAGCCAGTGGTGACGCCGCCTTTTTAGCTGAGATAGCCAGGCCAAAATACCGCGAGAAAACCCTCGGTGAAATGGTGAGTATTTTTATACCCGATTACATTATTCCACCGCCACAATGGGATAGCCAAAAAAACGAACCAAGGCTGCCATGGAACGAACCGCAAACCAATATGGATGTAAATAAACCCGTTAGTAACGCGCAAGCATTCTTAGATTTAGTATCAACGCATTTAGGTTGGCAAGCCGGTAACCAAGAGCAGCTTATTAAAGATACAGCTTCACAAGCACCACAAGTACAAGCTGTATCGGGGCAAAATGTGCTGATAAATGGTCGCACCGCTGTACATCAAGATAGTGGCGGTAAACTTATGACGGTGGATGTCTGCTTAACCACAATTGGGACTAGCGTTGTACCAATTCCATACGCAAATAAAGCGCAATCAAGTGACGTTACAGATGTTGCCAGCTCAGTAAAAGTCAATGGCAATGGCGCCGCTAATATAAATAGCACTTTTTCACAAAGCTCAGGTGACTCCCCTGGTGATAAAAAAGGCGTCGCGAGTAAGAAAAACGACGGTGAAGCAGAGTTTATCATGGGCTCGTTTAATGTATTAATTGAAGGTAAACCCGCTGTACGCCAAGGTGACCCGATGATCTCTAATTCTAAAAACACCCCACCTGCGCCACTTATGCAATCCGGCGGCCCCGCACCAAGGGGATTGAGTGTGCAAGTGAGGGATAGTTTGAGTGATGTAGAAACAACACATGGAGCGAGTATTTTAGTCAAAGGTGTTGATAGTAACGATGCATCGCTTGGTGCAATAAAAGCGACTCAAGGTGCAAGTGAGCAAAAAGTGCCAATCGCAGATAAGCAAAATATCAGTGGCAAAAACGCGTCAATTAATTTTACAGCAGGTGCTTAATATGGGATTAATTAAATTAGATTCGGAGATAAAGGGTGAATGTGGGAGTTCATATATACCTTTCGGCTATACACAACCTTATACTTTAGATAATCCGCCAAGTGATGACAATAAAGCGCAATTTATTTCGGTAAAACCAACCGTTTTTACCGAGGCGTCCCTTGATAAAAACAAAGCTAAACCTGCGCAATTTCAAGTGTTAGGAGAAGACGAACGACCTGTTAGTAACTTAAACGGCTTTTACTATATATTCGTTAATGGTTATTTATGGCGTGAAATTGCAGCTGTTGACAATGGTTGTTTATCTGAAGTTGATTTGGCAACTGAATTTGGCAAAAACGAGCGTTCATATTCGGGTTTAGTTACCCAAACAATCTTGCTGCCTAAGAAAACAAATGGTTTAAACTGTGAGCCAGGTTCACTTAGTGACCCCACGGTACAAGTTGCTTTTTCCATCGCCCAATGGTCATGGCAGTATATTGTGAGCCTCGGCGGACTGTACAAAGATGATCCAAGACAAAAAAGTGCTAACGCCACTTCACCTACACATGTTGAAGACCAGGGATTAGCTGATTCATTACGAAACGCTCGCTGTCAACAAATTGATTTAGCAGTAGCAGAGCGTGAAGGGCAAATTACAATACATGACCCAGGTGGCATAGCGCTTTCTCTGTTAAATAAGTGCCAAATGATTTTTTTACAGCTACAGCTTGAGAATAAAAAGCTAACAGATAAGAAACATTATGATTCAGGTGTGTTGGCTTATCAAGCGATGCTAAATGATGATTTGCATGAAAAAGTGATGCGCGATCATTATATATTCCCACATCGAACTTCGATGACTCCTATAAAAACCAAAAAAGAGGGATATGCAGACTTAAGTTCTGGTGCAAAGTTTTTACGTAGTGGAGCAAAGCATCTAGACAAAGAATATCTAGAGCAATACTTGTCAAATGACAAATTAGAGAAATATTTAAAGGAGTTACCAATAGCACAAAAAGAGTTTGTTGATTTTTTACAAGACTTAAATAACGACTCATCTTTAACTTCTAAGCAAAGTGATTATATTGGTTTAGCTCCAGTAATGAATGATTGGGTAGCCCTTGAAAATGTAGATTATTTATTTGGCTTTAATTTTATTACTAATGTATTAAATATGTTGAGTATCGACGATGTTTCAACTGGTGTATTTAGACCTTGGAAAGAAAAGTTACCTGCTGAAAACGAGCGTAAAAAAAATATAAATAAAGCCACAAGCGCAATAGAAAGCTTTTTAAAAGCAACGTTTGAGCAAGGCAATTGGTTATCTGACTGCTTTATGATCCCAGAAGGGCACTTCGATATAAACCAGCCTGGGAGTGTTGTATTAAACAAGTTGCCGGAAGAAAAAAATAATGGCGAAGCTAAATTTAGATTTGAAGAGTTTAAGCGCATTCATAAAAAGTTGATCGAAGAAAAGCAAGAGCAAGACAGCTTATTAGCTAATAAAGGTTTAAAAGAGTTTTTTGGTAAAGCAAAAGATGCGGTGGGGTATTTAACCGGTGCGTGGGGGCGTGTTGCAAGTCAATATCAAAACGGCGTTTTAAAACCACATACTGTAAAAATCAGAAATTTGATGGTCTCATATAACAAAGCGCTTGGAATTAGTGACTTTGCAGATATTCATGTTAAACAAGCAGGCGCTGTATTAGGTGATAACCCATCAGTAATAGGCATAACCAATTATAAGCGCACGCAAAACAATAGGCAGCAAAGGCGTGCAATGTTACGTGAAAGCGTGAAAAATCCGCCGCCAAATGCTGTAACGATTTATGATAGTAAAGAAAATGTAATCGCCTCTGAAGACCCGAAAGCATTTGGCAGTAACAAAGGCTATTTTAACCCAAAAAATTGGACAGATTATCACGATTTAATCGGTAGATATGATTCGATCGAAGGTGAATTAGTAGTAGTACCCAAAACGCATCGGTATGCAAGCGCGTATGATAACCCTGACTTTAAGCTAGGTGCCGTTGATACTGTTAAGCTAAAAGGTGTGAGAGTTTTAGAACACAACTTGCCGATGGTGATGTTAACGTTTGAAATATTTAATGCTAACGAGATGATTAAAAAGTTTAAGGCAGGGGACAAAGTAGATGCTAAGCTGGTCGTCGAATCGATAAATATTGTCTACAGCTTAGCAACACTATCAGTTGAAGCTGCTTCTTTAAAAGCAAGTTATGTGTCTAAATTTGCTAAAAGCCGAGTAAGTGCTTTTGGCCTAAAAACAACTGTATCAAGAATTTTAGCTGGTGTCGGATTGGCCATTTCAACTATTTTAGTTATTTTTGATGTTTATAAATCAATACAAAAAAATGATATGGATGCTGCTTTTTTTCATATTTTAAGTGGTGTAGTGGCTATTGCTGGATTTTATTATCTTGGTGTCGCTTTGTTTACTACACCTTTGGGCTGGGCGATTATTGTTATAGGTTTGCTTATTGCGATAATTGCTATTTTGGTAACGGATAACGAATTAGAAACGTGGACTAAAAATGGCCCCTTTGCGAAAGATGAAGATGACCGTTGTACTGGTAGTTATCAAAAATGGCACACTCAACCAAAAGAGTGTTATGCCGCATTAGTAGGCACATTAATGAGCCCAAATATCACGTTAGAAGTTAAAAAACTAACTAGTACCCATTGCCAATTAACCATTGATATAGACACACCAAATTTTGCCTTAGGGCAATCAGAGGTGTTCGTTCAAGTTTATCAAATTGAAGATGAGGGAGTTTTGCATTTTGAAAATGAGTTTCGTCACGATCATAATAATTGGCAAATAATCCAAAATGAGAAAACTGAATCAGGAGCTATAACCGGGTTTAAATATACTATTCCAATATTATCAATGTGGCCGAAACATTTTGAAGTTGATTGGCAAGTAAAAGTACAGTATCGCTTAGATAAGAATACTACTTTACCTTATGTTGATATAGATGAGCGTAATGAATGGGATAAAGGTGAGCAACCAGATAAAGCATGGATAATTAAGGAAATAGAATATGCTTGAGCAGTATGCAGAGACCGCTTACAGAGGTAAGCAAGATGCAAAATTTAGAGATGAAATAGCGACTGATGAGCGTGACTCTATGTATTGCCGTTATCAAAGTAAGCAAGCAATATACCCAAGAGGAAATGTTTTTGGACACTGTTTTGACAGTTCTCAAAACTCCGATTATAAATATAATTTATCAGGTAAAGCTGAACATTATAGAAATGTTCTTGGCAGTGATCCGCATATTTTAAGTCTATCTACATTAGGAAAAAAAGTAATTGACGTACTATTATTTTTTTGGTTTTGTGCGCATTTAACTCTTCTACTTTTTATATTTTGTTTACCTCTTTTTTTATTTCTATTTGGAGATCCAGAAGAGGCAAAAGATGTATTAATTGTACTTTTATTTATATGGGGAGGATCTAAATTATTTAACTTAACTATCTGGAAGTTAATAAGAAAAATAGTTATGCATTCAAGAATGAATTTTGAGAGAACTACGGGCCTTGTCTGGCTATCTCAAAATGACAGTACCGAAGTAATTAATAAACTTCCATTTGAAGAGTTTAATGCTCACTATAAAGTCCAGAACAACCCTCAAAGCGGCTTTCCATTTAGGGGATTTACACTATTACATTTTAAAAAAGACGTTTTTTATGCGTGGACAGGTGCTAATTTAATTAGCTCTGCATTTGTACATTGGGAATTATTACAAAATTTTATGGATGTTACTCAACCCTTAGCAGATATTCCACAATTTGAATATTACCGTGAGTTTGATAAAACTACCGCTGAATTTGATAAAGCGAATGGCCGCCCTAAGTATTTTTGGTATCGTGTTGATAAATCATTTTTAAAGCAAATGAATCAAGCTGATGATGAGCTTCTAAAAGATTTTAATGATGAAGAGCAGCTTGATAACCTTTTGATGGGTAAACCTATTAAAAAGCTAACACCGCCGGATATATTTAAGTTTCCATGGAAATACGCAGATAACATAAAAGCCGAGTGTGACATTAAGTTCGGTAAAACGTTGTGGCAAAAATTCACTTCATTTTTGATGGTAGATCTATAGTTAAATAACATAATAAAATTAAAGGAATTTAACCCAAGCAGTAAATAACTGCTTGGGTAGGCAAAAGGATATTCATGTCAATTTCATATAGATTTGCAAAACTAAATGCAAGAGTGATAGAAAATTCGCAGAACTTTAAACACTATATTTCCTCAAAAAAGTATGAGTATAGTTCACCTAAAGGGTTAATGATTGTCCGATTTTTATTAGAAAAAGAGGATAATAAAAAAGTACAGCCTCAAAGCTTGGATAATGAAGGCCGCTACTTGGGTTTTCATAATGCGGGGGATTGGACGCTAGGGTTAACATTAGGGCCTATTCTTTTAGGAGTAACAGGGAGTATCGTGGTTGCTTGCATTTTTCTTATATGTCTCTACACCCAATTTACTGCTACCCCGGAACCATTACCCGTTTGGTTTATTGTATTTGTTGTTTGCTGGGATCTATTCTTTTTAAACTTCATAACCGCCCTGAAAAGTACTGGCGTTTAATGAGCTACAAGCAAATGAAGCAAATAGAAGAAAAGCTCGATAATGATATTTACCGCTTTAACTTTGATGGCGCCATCACCAACCCAAAACGCTGGGCAAATAAAGAAATCACCAACCCCTGGGAAAAGTGGCCGATAGACGAAAGTTTAAACAAACCAGACAACACCCCATACTGGAAACGCCTAGCTAAAACGTTGGCATTTCAATTAATAGCCGGTGTTTAAAAGTTACTGCTCTTTAACAATCAGAAAAGGAATTCAAACCTAGGCGGTGTATGCTGCCTAGGTTTATTAAAGCAAAGGAACCTGATGCAAAAAAATAATTACCTTGGTGTTGGAATAATGCCAAAGAAAACGAAGTTTAATCGTTTTTTTGAAGCGTACCGAATAATAAATGAAGGAAGCGAATTTAGAGGATTATGCTTTTTCCGACGTTGGCTAAATCAAGATAGGCGCATTTACGCGAATAAAAAAGAGCAATATAAAATAGCGCCTTGTGGCAATAACCCTATAAAAGCCATATTATTTGGTCCAATGGCTATTGGTGCTGTATTAAGCTTTCTTACATTAATTAGTATCTTATCACTTCCATTTTATGATGAAGGTGAAAATTTTCAGTGGTGGATACCACTTGTTACCTTTTGCTGGAACTTATTCTTCTTAAATTTACTACCAATAACGGCTAGATATATACCTGATAAGATGATGTACCTTGACAGGCAAAACCAAACGGTCGGGTTTACTTTTGATATACCAGGTTGTGAACAACGAGATGACTTAGGTAACAGTTGCTTTAAATGGGAAGAGATTGTTTGCAGGTTAACCTCGAAAATGGGCGCGCCGGGTGTGATGAATTACTTTCCAGAAATTAGTCATATAGACCAAGAGAAGTACCCTAAAACAACTGTTACCGGTTCAGTTGTAGAGCTTTCAGCTAACCCTGTCCATTGTTATTTATTATGGGAGTGTTATGTGCGCTTTATGGATTTAAGTAAGCCATTGCCCGATGTGCCTGTATATGAACGACACCGCCATTTAGACCCCATTACAGCTGAATTTGATAAGAGGAATAATCGGCCTGATGAGTTTTGGTCCTCATTTTCGTTTTCGCAGCAATTAGAAATTGAAGAGGAAATTCTGAGTGAAGCATTTCCTTTCGATTGGCTTAAAGGTAGAGAGCAGGAAGAAATAATCAAACCTTGGCAGCATTGGAAAGCAGAGCCTGAGCGCATAGAGCAATTAACGTGGAAATATAAAGCTAAGCACCTTGCGCTTCAGCTTTTTATCGGCTTTCCGTGAAACGGCTTAAGTTTCAGGGTCCATGATACGTTAACAATCAGAAAAGGAATTCAAACGAGGCACTTTAAAGTGCCAAGGTTGATTAAAAAATAAGGATATTAAATGCAAAATAATGACTACCTAGCCGTTGATATCATGGGTAAAAAAACGCGATTTAATCGCTTTTTTTACCCAGAAAGATTAAATAGCCTCAAGAAAAAATTTAAAGGCTTATGCTATTTATATGATTTATATACAAAAAAGCAAAAAGTAATTCAAAAACACCCAGAGCGATATAAAATAGAAATGTGTGGAAATAATTCCGCTAGGGTTATTTTATTTGGTCCCATAATAATCGGATTTACTTTGAGTTTAATCTTGTTGATCTGTTGCTTTGTGGCCACCTATTCCAATGAGCCATTTCAATGGTGGATACCTATACTCACTTTTTCTTGGAACTTGTTTTTTCTTAACTTATTACCAATAACAGATAGTTACATCCCTAAAAAGCAAATATATTTTGACAGAAAAAAACAGTTAGTCGGCTTTACCTATAAGATACCCGGTTGTGAAGAGCGTGATGAGCTGGGTAATTGCTGTTTTAAATGGGCTGATATTGTATGCCACCTTGATATAGTGGCAACACGCCCGGGCGTAATGGGGTTTGTGCCTTATATTAGTCATGTTGATGAGGATAAATACCCCGCCACTAAAATTGTTGTTCAAGTGCCTGATAACTCAAATAACCCGATGAACTGCTATTTATATTGGGAACGAGTAGTGCGGTTTATGGATAACAACCAACCACTGCCTGATGTGCCTGAGTATGAAAACTGCCGCCACCTTGATGAACTCACAGCTGAATTTGATAAGCAAAATGACAGACCCAATAATTTTTGGAGCGATTTTTCGCTTGCTCAACAAGTCGAAATTTGGCAGAAATTTAATAAAGAGGCTGCGCATTTTAATTGGCTCAGAGCGACACCGAACGAAGAAATAACCAAACCTTGGCTGCATTTTAAAGGTGAGCCTGAGCGTATCGAAAAACTAACATGGAAATACAAAGCAAAGCGCTTAGCACTGCAGTTGTTTATGGGAATACCTTAAAAGATGATTTTATGTATAGCATGCGACTAGGATTCTGATAAAAATTAAAAATGGAATTCAAACCTAGGCGGTATATGCTGCCTAGGTTTATTAAAGCAAAGGAACCTGATGCAAAAAAATAATTACCTTGGTGTTGGAATAATGCCAAAGAAAACGAGGTTTAATCGTTTTTTTGAATATCGTAGTATAAAAAATATATATCACGAATTTAAAGGCCTGTGTTTTTTATATGATTGGCTTGATACGAACAAGTTATATGAAAATCAGCGCGAAAAATACAAGCTTGTCCCTTGTGGTAATAACCCTATAAAAGCCATATTATTCGGTCCAATGGCTATAGGGGCTGTATTAAGCTTATTGTTACTAATAGCCTGTGTTGTCGCAACGTATTCTGAAGAGCCATTTCCTTGGTGGCTGGTAGTCCTTACCTTTTGCTGGAACTTATTCTTCTTAAATTTACTACCAATAACTGCTAGGTATATACCTGATAGGGTGATGTATCTTGATAGGCAAAACCAAACAGTCGGGTTTACTTTTGATATACCAGGTTGTGAACAACGAGATGACTTAGGTAACTGTTGCTTTAACTGGGAAGAGATTGTTTGCAGGCTAACCTCGAAAATGGGCGCGCCGGGTGTAATGAATTACTTTCCAGAAATTAGCCATATAGACCAAGAGAAGTACCCTAAAACAATAGTAACTGGTTCAGTTGTAGAGCTTTCAGCTAACCCTGTCCATTGTTATTTATTATGGGAGTGTTATGTGCGCTTTATGGATTTAAGTAAGCCATTGCCCGATGTGCCTGTATATGAACAGCACCGCCATTTAGATCCAATTACGGCAGAGTTTGATAAAAAAAATAATCGTCCTTCAGGCTTTTGGGTAGACTTTTCAATTGAACAGCAAATTGAAATTAGGGACGAAATTTTAGTAGATGCTTTTCCATTTGATTGGCTAAAAGGTAAAGTAAATGACGAAATAACGAAACCTTGGCAGCATTGGAAAGCAGAGACTGAGCGCATGGAGCAATTAACGTGGAAATATAAAGTAAAGCGTTTACTGGTTCAACTTTTTATCGGCTTTCCGTGAAACGGCTTAAGTTTCAGGGTCCTTGATACGTTAACAATCAGAAAAGGAATTCAAACCTAGGCGGTATATGCTGCCTAGGTTTACTGCCACGTTGATTGCTAATACGGAAATATATACAGCTGGTTTGATATACTTAGATACGGCTTTTTTACTACCCCACTGGGGTGGGCAATAATCGCAGTCGGCTTGCTCATTGCAATTATTGCTATATTAGTCACCGATAATGAGTTAGAAACATGGACTAAAAATGGCCCCTTTGCTAAAGATATTGATGACCGCTGCAATGGTAGTTATAAAAAATGACACACTCAACCAAAAGAGTGTTATGCCGCTTTGGTAGGCACATTAATGAGCCCAAGTGTCACATTAGGTGTAAATAAACTCACCGATACCCATTGCCAATTGACTATTGATATAGACACACCAAATTTTGCATTAGGTCAATCAGAGGTATTCGTTCAAGTTTACCAAATTGAAGATGAGGGAGTTTTGCATTTTGAAAATGAGTTTCGTCACGATCATAATAATTGGCAAATAATCCAAAAGGAGAACACTGAATCAGGAGCTATAACCGGGTTTAAATATACTATTCCGATATTATCAATGTGGCCGAAACATTTTGAAGTTGATTGGAAAGTAAAAGTGCAGTACCGCCTAGATAAAAATGTGACCTTGCCCTATGTGGATATCGATGAGCGTAATGACTGGGATAAAGGTGAACAACCAGATAAAGCATGGATAATTAAGGAAATAGTATATGCTTGAGCAATATGCTGACACAGCTTACAGAGGTAAGCAAGATGCAAAATTTAGAGATGAAATAGCGACTGATGAGCGTGGCTCTATGTATTGCCGTTATCAAAGTAAGCAGGCAATATACCCAAGAGGTAAAGTGTTTGGACATTGCTTTGATAGTTTTCAAACCTTATTTTACAAGGATAATTTAAATGGAAGTGCCGAAGATTGCAGAGCACTTTTCAAAATAGATAAAAAGTTAAAACTGGCCCTGAGTACTATTCCTGCTAACTTCACTGATTTCATTATTTCTTCTTGGGTTATACTGCACTTTATTAATTTGTTGTTTGTTATTTTTATCCCTTCAGTGGCATTTGCTTTAGGTGCAACCAGTGTCGCTCTTGATTTTTTATTGGTTCTAGTGGTTATTTGGATTATCTCAAAAGTAATGAGTTTGATAGTGCTACCATTTTTTCGTTCCAAATATAATTTTACCGTCAATTTTAATCGCTTAAATGGAACAGTTGAAGTTCCGAGTTCAAATGCGAAAGATTTTGAAGTTGCACCATTTGAAGAATTCAATGCCCATTATAAAGTACAGAATAATCCTAAAAGTGGTTATCCTTATCGTGGCTTTTCGTTGTTACACTATAAATATAGTATGAGATATGAGATAACGTTCGCAAATCGAATTACTCCAGCACTAATTCATTGGGAATTATTAAAAAATTTTATGGATGTTACTCAGCCCTTAGCTGATATTCCGCAATTTGAATATTATCGAGAGTTTGATAAAACCACCGCTGAATTCGATAAGGCCAATGGTCGACCAAAATATTTTTGGTATCGTGTTGATAAGTCTTTTTTAAAAGAAATGTCTAAAGCACATGACGAGGTTTTAAAAGAGTTTAATGACGAAGAGCAACTCGATAACCTTTTAATGGGTAAACCAATCAAAAAACTTAATCCACCTGAAATCTTCAAGCTCCCTTGGAAATACGCAGAGAATATAAAACCTGAAAGTGAAATTAAATTTGGTAAAACGCTTTGGCAAAAGTTTTACTTGTTTTTAATAGTTGATTTGTAAGCCGTGGAAGTAAACATTAAAAAACTACAGCTTTCTACTTTCCATAAAAACACAGAATATCAAATCGGTTAACTGACCATAACTCTTTAACAATCAGAAAAGGAATTCAAACCTAGGCGGTATATGCTGCCTAGGTTTACCGTCACGTTGCTGGCTAATATGGCGACATAATAAACTGTTAAGAAGACAGCCCCTTTAAATATAAGCGTTTTTGGTGATGAAGTAGAATAAAAATAAACCATGCGCGAGGTAAACTCCCGCCAACAGGCGATATAATACAGCTGTTTAAATTTGCGTAGGCGGGGCTTTACGCCGCGCAAATTGAAGAATAAAAATTGAAGAATAAAAACGATACTCACTCTGAATAGTTAAGATGGGTGTCATCTTAATTTCGTTTCCTCAAAAAAGTATGAGTATAGTTCACCTAAAGGGTTAATTATTGTCCGATTTTATTGAATAATAAAATTTAAATAACTACCTCAAATGTTTGATTAAACTGCTTTAAAGCGGCTTCAACGCGGGTGATGCCTAAGTCAAACTCAGCCCGGGTTGCTGGGCCGCCTAGGGTGAGGCGAACACCATTTGGATTATCTACTTTTAGGGCTGGAACTTCTGGGATAAAGGAATCTAGCGTCCTTACAATTACCTTATGCGCTTTTAATACGCTGCAAAACTCAAACATATTCTGCGACTGGGATAAGCGAATATATACATTTAAACTGGCAAACTGAGCATCTATCTCATAAGTTTGAAGCAGCTTTTTTATTTGTTCAATACGATAGCGTATCTCATCTGCTAGCTTAGTTTGATTATAAGTAAATTCGTTACTCTTAATGGCGCGCATTATTAACTCAAAATTCATTGAGGAAACCGCCCAACACTCACTATGAATTTGTTTTAAAATTGGTTGCTCCCAAAGTCGTGGAGGTAATAAGTAACCGGCTCGTAGTCCGCCTGCAAAATATTTTGAAAAGCTTGAAATATAAAAAACCCGATCCGGTGCTTGTTGCCACAATGGTAATCGCCAATACTCTGGCAAACAGTAATTTACGTCATCTTCAATAATGAAAAAATTATATCGGCGACTCAGCGCCAGTAGGGCATTTAAATTGTTACTGCTATAGCAAATATTGGTTGGATTTTGACAGTTTGGCGTGATGTAAACCGCTTTGATTGTACGCGACTTACACAATGCTTCAATTTGCGCAAGATCAATCCCGTCGCTATGCACGTTTACTTGTGCTAATGAAAGTTTAAGCGAATGACACGCATGGTAAAAACCGGGGTAACACATTGACTCTGCAATGACAGTATCGCCACTTTCACACAAGGTTGCTAACGTAGTGAATATTCCTTGCTGAGCACCTTGGGTAAATATCAACGGATGGTTTAAGCAATCAAAGCCCTTATCCGCTAGCCATTGTTTGAAAAAATATTGATGTGAGGTAAGTCCATTGAGTTTATAAATCATCACATCTGTTAATGCACTTTGATCCTTTGACAGCGATTGCAGGGCGTTGGTCATAACATGTTGTTGCCCCATCATCGGTTGCATGCTTGAAGCAAAGTCTGTGTCGCCCTCAAAATGTCTTAACTCAATAACTTTACTTACAAAGGTACCAGCCCCTAGTTTTGCAGTAACCAACCCTCGTTGCTCAAGTAAAGCATATGCACGAGTTACCGTACCATGTGTAACACTTAGGCTGTCAGCGAGTAGTCGTTGGGCTGGTAATTTTTGCTCAAAACCCAGCATTTTGTTGTCGATAGCATGCTCAATCAAAGCGGCTAATGCGCGATATTTTGGCTGTGTTTTGCACAAACTACTAAATAGAGTGTGATCCGGTTTGTAAATTGTATTCATAACAATAAAAATATTGATGATTTTACATAAGTATGACAATTAATAGTTATTAAACAACTACAATATTGTATCAATACAATTAATTATTATGAATACAGCTACTGTTTTTGAGCTTGCTCCGGCTCTCATTTTATTTTGTTTTGCGGCGTCAATTACGCCTGGGCCTAATAATATTTTGCTTACTCACTCAGGCACACATTTTGGCGTGATCAAAACCCTACCGCACTTATTGGGTATTCGAGTAGGCATGACGATAATGCATTTGGCAATGCTACTAGGATTAGGGAAATTGTTTTTAATACAGCCAAAGCTGCATTTTTTTCTACAGCTTTGTGCCAGTGGTTATATTTTATATTTGGCATACAAGATAGCTAGTAGCTCTCAATTAAAAGGTGATAATGCTCAAGCAAGGCCTTTAAATTTTTTTCAAGGCATGCTTTTTCAGTTGATCAATCCTAAGTCATATGCAGTGTTAATGACACTTTGTACTGCACTGACTTTACCGGGAGGTGCCTATTGGCCTTCTGCAATTTTGGGCGTGATTATTTTTAACCTTGTCGCGGCTTGCTCAGGCTTGTTTTGGGTAAATTTTGGCAAATACATGCGCCAATTTCTAAATAAGCCAAATACCTTTAAACGTTTTAATTGGGTTATGTCACTGTTTCTTGCGGCATCAATTCCTTTAGTTTTTCTTTCCAATGCAAGCATTCAGTAGGGAAATAAAATGAAATTTACTCACCAATTGTCACCACAACAATTTACCCAAGCGTTTGAGTTTTTATCTGAGCGAAGTTATTGGAATCAAGGCATTAGTCGCGAACGGTTAGAAAAAGCGTTCGCACACTCGCTGTGCTTTGCATTAATTGAAAATAAACAGCTATTGGCATTTGCACGAGTGGTGACTGACCAAGCCACTTTTGCAAACTTACTGGATGTATTTGTGTTAGAGCCATTTAGAGGTCAAGGGCTGGGTAAAAAGCTGATGGATCATGTAATGAGTCACCCTGAATTGCAATCATTACGCCGTTTTACACTGGCAACAAAAGACGCTCATTCACTTTATCAACAATTTGGTTTTCAAAGCCAAGCAAACCCCTATCTCGCGATGGAAAAGTGTTTAGTTGGCGGGTACTCAACATTATTACAGCGGCAAAATTAAGTATGGATTGAACGCTTTAATGCGTGCAGTTAAATACTTTTATTATTTTGCAGCTGAACTATTTATTCTCTATTTATAGCCGTTTTATTAAAAATGTGAGCACTTTAGAGAGTATCAATAAATAATACGGCCTATAAAAATAGGCCATATTATTATACCAATCGACTTAAATATTTAACCATTCTGGCGGGCTAAATAAAACGCTAACTGCGTTAATCATTTTTTATGTAGAGCAACAACATGTCAAAATTTCTGCCTTGTTATCACTGTATTTATCTGTCGTTATAAATGGTCAGCAACTTAACACTATTGGTATTATTGAGTTTTTTAGAGTCAGTTAATTAGTAAGATGCAACAATGCTTACGCCAGAAAATGCATTGTACCCTCTTAGTGTAATGTAATATTTACCGCCTTGTCCTGAGCCTAGGTTACAGCTTTCATTATTACCATTTGCATATGGACGGCAGTCATACACACTAGTTGTAGCTTGTGCGCCTTTACGAACATATAAATCGGCGTCGCCCGTACCTCCAGACATACTAATATTCAACGAAGCATTTGCTGGTACTTCAATGGTGTAGACAAGTTCTTGATTTCGTGCCCCAGAAAGCCCTGTAATTGGCACGCCATTTGTTAAGCAATTGCTGCCACAGCTAGTGCCACCGCCAATTGTGCCAGTTAAACTTACACCACTGTATTGGCTGTAGCCATTGAGCATTACCCACCAATCGCCAGCTTGTGGGTTAGTGAACGTGCAGTTTTCTGTGTTGCCATTTTTATATGGTCTACAGTTGTAGCTACTAGTTGAAGGTTTTTGCCCTACCTGTACATACATATCAACATCGCCTGAACCACCATTGGTATCAAATGATAGCGATTCAGAACCCGCAGGAACAACGAGCTTATAAAAAGTGTTTGTACCTTGAGCGCCTGATACGTTAACGCTTTGTCCATTGGTCAGTTCATTTTCTTCTGGGGGGACAATAATGCCACCTTCTAATGTATAAAGTAACTCATTCGGTGAGCCAGATTTCGCATCAGACACTTTGTTTTTAGTACTACGTTGGCTGAGCATAGTATCGATTTGTGATGGGCTCAAAGAGGGCGTTTCATCAAGGTATAGTGCAACGGCACCAGCAACATGAGGCGAGGCCATTGAGGTGCCACTGATAGTATTTGTTGATGTATTTGAGTTATACCATGCTGATTTAATACTTGAACCAGGTGCGTAGATATCTAAACAGTTACCATAGTTTGAAAAACTTGAACGACTATCGCTGCTAGTCGTTGAGCCAACAGTTATGGCGTTCGCTGCACGAGCTGGTGAATAATTGCAGGCATTACTGTTGTCATTACCCGCAGCTACTACAAAACTTATTCCTGCTGCTACGGCATTGTTTACTGCGTCATCAGTTGCTTGTGAGGCGCCACCGCCTAAACTCATATTTGCAACTGAAGGTCCCGTCGCGTTATTTTTAACCCAGTTAATACCTGCAATAACCCCTGAGTTTGAGCCTGAACCATTACAACCTAGTACGCGCACACCTACGATGTTGACATTTTTAGCAACCCCGTAAGTACCACCACCAATCGTGCCGGCAACATGCGTACCATGTCCATTACAGTCTGTTGCATCTGAGTCGTTATCTATAAAGTCATAACCGTGAGATGCGCGATTGCCGAATTCATTGTGGCTTATACGTACACCTGTATCAATGACATACGCAGTTACGCCAGACCCATCAAAATCATAATAGTAATTTGAATTGAGAGGGAGGTCTTGTTGATCTATGCGGTCTAAGCCCCAGATTGCATTTGGTTGATTTGCGTTTGTTTGTGCCAAAGGGTTAATCGACATCATTTGATCTTGTTCAATGTAGTCAATATTCGGATTACTAAGCATTTGTTGAATTGTTTTATCTGACGCATTGACAACAACACCGTTTAAAATGCCGCCAAATTCCTGAGCCACATCGATGTTATATAGGTTACTTAAACTCACTGATTGTGAACTGGCAAAGTCAGCTATTGCATCACTACTTTGAACATTTAAAACGGAGGGAGTTTTAAATACAACGATATATTTACCTTCAATCGCGCGGCTTGTGTCGACGGACATAAGTTCTGCCGCATGAGTTTGCACCGCTGATAAACTGACTAAAACAGCAAAATTTAGAGTACTTAATTTACGCATTGTTTAATCCTTTTTGGATAGTTATTGTTTGAAACGCACTCCAAAAGATAGCTTTAATTAGCAATAAGTAAACATTCTGTTAACTTTAATTTAACTTAGATGTAAAAATATGTAAACAAGTGTAACTGTTTTGGTTTTTTGTAGCCTTATTATGAATCTAACACTTGCTTGCTTTTTAGTGCAATTATTTGAATTTAAGTGTTTTTAATATTGAGCGTATTGTTATTTTTGGCAGGATTATTTTTGAGGATTATTCAAAAGTACTGCGCCACTTTGGGTATCGCCTAAGTAATCGTCTTTATTGTAAATCGGGCACTTTGTCATTGACAGGCAACCGCAGCCGATGCAGCCGTCGACTCTGTCGCGTAGGCGCTGCATAAAAGCAATACGTTCATCAAGTTGTGCTTGCCAGTTTTTTGATAATGCTGACCAATCTTCTTTAGTGGGGGTACGTTTATCAGGTAAAGTGGCGAGGGTTTGTTTGATTTCCTCAAGAGTAATGCCCATTGCTTGCGCTGCTTTGATGACCGCCACACGGCGCAGTACATCAGGCTTATAACGGCGTTGGTTGCCGTTGTTCCGCCAGCTGCGGATCAAGCCTTTGGTTTCGTAAAAGTGTAGCGCGGAGACTTTTACGCCGCTGCGTTTAGCTACAAAGCCCACAGTTAAATTAGCTTCAACAAGCTTTTTTTGTTGATCGGTCATAGTTTTCTTATTTTTTATTAAAAATCAATTTTTAAGGTTGACCTCAATCTTACTTGAGGTTTTACGCTCTTTGCAACCATAAAAAAGGAGAAATAAAATGCAAGAAAAACCAATGCATAACACCGCTATTATTTATTCAAGTGGCCGTAAAAACGGTAATACTACGGCGCAAGTTAATGCCTATAGTAAGCAACAAAGCGGCATTGTTTTTTGCTTAGATGATTATGTTATTTCACCTTATCGCTACGATAAGCAGTATCACAATGATGATTTTTATAATTTGTTTGAAGTGTTACTTCGCTACGAACATTGGGTGTTCGCATCGCCTGTGTACTGGTATAACACCACGCCACAAATGAAAGCATTTATGGATAGGATCACAGATTACATGGATGACGAGGCGTTAAAACCGAAGCTTAGAACTTTACGTCAAAAACAGTTTTCACTATTGTCTAATGCCTCATCTGCCTCTGCGCCAGACGCCTTTATAGACATGTTTAAACAAACCTTTAATTATTTAGGAATGACTTTTAAAGCTCATTCACATGTACAGGCTGGTTAAATACGGGTAGGCTAAACAAAAAAGGATGATTTATGAAAACTTCACTTTTAGGCTTTGGCCTTCTTGCAACTAGCTTAACAACGATCGCTGCTGAGCCAACTCCTGTTATCAATGACTTTGGTTATTTTTACAGTGTACCAGCTCAAGTATCAGACTTAAGCCAAGCGCAGTTTAAAATTGCCTTTGATGTGGGGGATGGTGCAAAACATGGCGAGCAAAATAACCCTATTAATTCGTTAGCGCGCTTTATTAATATGCATGTTGCCCATGGGGTAAAGCCGGAAAACATCCAACTGGCCTTAGTCGTACACGGTAGCGCGAGTGTTGATGTGCTTGAAAACAGCGTTTACAAAAGCCGCTTTGATGTTGATAATAAAAACCAGTCTTTGATCACCCAGCTACTTGCTAATAATACGGTTGTGTATGTATGCGGGCAGTCGGCAATGCATATGAAGGTAGCACCAGAGCAGCTTATTCCTGGGGTGAAAATGGCGCTTTCTGCAATGACCGCTCATGCGCAGTTACAGCAACAAGGCTACACGCTGAATCCATTTTAAAATGAATATTTTGTGTTTTGGTGATTCGAACACCTTTGGCATATCACCCGTTGATGGTAAGCGGTTGGCTGCATGTGAGCGCTGGCCAGGTATACTACAACAATTAGGTGATGGTCATGAGGTTATCGAGGCAGGGCAGCCGAATAGAACCTTAGTGAACAATCCGCCTTTTGATGGTGATAAGTCAGGGATTAAATATTTAAAACCTTACCTTGAAGTGCACACCGTTGACATTGTTATTATTCAGCTTGGCACCAATGATTTAAAAGCGCGTTTTGCACTGTCTGCTATCGATATTGGCAAAGCGCTTGAGGAGTTAATTTTAGCCATTAAAGCCTTTTATCACTGTAAAACAATACCAAAGATAATCATTATAAGCCCGCCCAAGGTTCATGAAGTGGGAAGTTATAAAAGCATTTACGCAGGTGCAGGTAAAAAAGCTGAACAACTATCCATTGAGTTCAAAGCCGCCGCTGATCGTCACACGTGTGAATTTATTGATGCCTTCTTGTTTATTAAGCCTTGTCAGTATGAGGGGGTGCACTGGCCATCTTGTGAACATAAAAAGCTCGCAGATAATTTATATCAGTATATTTTAGAGCAAAGAACGTGATACTTCTTTATATGACTTGCCAACTTTTACAATCGTACCTGAGATTAGCTCAATATAGTCATTACTAACTGCAACAACCTTATTTTTATTGATTAAAAATGATTTATGAGTTTGCAAGAATGAGCCATCAAGTTGTACTGAGAGCCGCTTAAGTGTGCTTGTTGCAAGTATCACTTGGTCAGCGAGGTGAACTTTTACATAATTACCATACGCCTCAATGTATTCAATACTATCTAAGTTGATCTTACGTTTTTCACGGTCAACTTTAAGAATGATGCTTGATTGCGGCTGTGTTGAAAACTGATTCTCACGAATTATAACTTTGTTGAGTGCTTGCTCAAGCCTCTCTGCCGATACGGGCTTTAGCAAATAATCAGTTACATTGAGTTCAAAGCCTTCAAAGGCATACTCTTGATAAGCACTGACTATAATTACTTGCGGTGGTTTAGCGAGCGCTTTGAGTAACTCTAACCCCGATAACTCTGGCATATTGATGTCTAAAAAGACTAAATCGACGTCTAACTTTGCCAAGTCATATAAAGCATCTTTTGCGCTATAGTATTGGCCAACAATATTAATTGTAGGGTGAGCTGCTAAGTGGTGCTGAATTACGAGGTGTGCGAGTGGCTCATCATCGATTATCAATGCGTTTAACATGATGAAAGCTCCAAAGTGAGTGTAGTGTGCCAAATATTATGTTGACTATTTGTAATCAGAGAATAGCTATTTGGGTACAGAAGTTCCAGTCTTCGCTTTAAATTGTTCAGTCCCATGCCAGAATCATTTTGTTGTTTTTGTTGGTGGATGGTGTTTGCGCAATACAGCGTTAGTGTATTGCTACTGACTGTGAGTTCAAAGGTTATTTCTGTTTGCTGTGATGTTGGCTCTACACCATGTTTAATGGCATTTTCTAATATGATAATGAGTAGCAGAGGGGCTATTTTTAATTTACCAGGGCTGCTTGGCCAAACAAGGTTAATTTGGCACTTGTCACCACTTCTGATCTGCTGTAATTCGATAAAGTCTTTAAGATAATTAATTTCTTGGGTTAAGAAAACCTGTTGTTTTTGACCTTCGTAGACCGTGTATCGAAGTAAATTGGCAAGTTGCATCACCAACTGCGGTGCATTATCTGATTTAGTGAGTGTTAATGCATATAAGTTATTTAGTGTGTTGAATAAAAAGTGCGGGTTAATTTGTTGTTGTAGTAACGTCAGTTCTGTTTCAGTTTGCTGCTTGGCAATCACATTTAATTTATTATGCTGCTGTTGGCGTTCAAAGGCTAAAATAATTGGCGTGCTAACGCTAAGAAAGAAAAACATAAACTGGTAGTTATACTTACTAAAAAGGCTTCGAGTTCCACTTGGTGTTAAATTTGCAACCTCTGTAGGCAGATCATTGATGGGCAGTAAAAGCACACCCGCAGTGAGGGTGGGTGTAAGCAAAGCAATAAAAATTAAACATGCAGCGAGAAAAGTAAACACACCATGGTTTGTTAATATTTGGCGGATCAATATGTATCGGTTAAATAAGTACAAACAAAAAATGATAGCTGTGTATACGCTTAGCTGCCAAAAGTAAGTTAGGAATTGATTAAATTGGGTAAATACTTTGCTTATATCAAGGATCAGGTCTAAAGGTTGATTTAGCATCGGGTTTGTATGCGTATTAAGTACGCCAGCCATAATTAAAGACCACGATACTAATACTAAAATAACCATATTATCGAGAGATGTTAATGAGTTAAACCACTTTGAAGTTAATGAGTTTTGTGCGCTACTAACTCGCTTTAACATTAGCCAAATAAGACTCGCGAATGCAGAGAGTATCCAGCATTGTGCGTCGAGGTATTGCCAATTAGCAAACGCAGAAGACATTATATTTAACAGGTAGACAAGAGAAGGATACGCAACAAAGCCTAATAGCCACACTACAACTGAGCGTTTAAGTGGCAATTTAAATGCTAAAGCGTGAGCAGCTAAAAAAGGCAAGCACTCTAAAAATAGTTGCCCATTAATTAGCGTGTAGAGCTCGGCTGAGTCTTGCTTTAATGATAGATAGCGAATGTGTGCTTCTAGCATTATTGCAGCAATAACGGGTAGTAAAACAACCACATAATGTAAGTTTAATCGTTGCCACCGCGCTGAAATAGCTGCCTGCATACTACACTCCATGTTCATCGTGCTTAATGATATATGTTATTAAGTTTAAATGAATTACTTCACTTAGTTCAGCAAAATAATGATCAAAGGTCGTTTTTTAATGACAACTGCAAAATATTTGCTTTCATCCTTTAATTCAATGTGTTGATCATTGCTATGTAGCTTATTGTGCGGTGCTTTCTTAATGTGATTATTAATCAATTAAGGAACATAACGATGCTAACACTTACAAATATTAATAAAAAATACGCAGATGGTACCCAAGCATTAAGTGATATATCTATTACTTTACCAACCGGTATGGTGGGATTACTTGGGCCAAATGGGGCGGGTAAATCAAGCTTAATGCGCACGCTTGCGTGTTTGCAAAGCGTTGATACTGGTCAGGTGAACTTTGACGGTTTAGATGTGTTGCAACACCCTGATGAGATGCGCAAGCAGCTTGGCTATTTACCGCAACAGTTTGGTGTTTATCCAAATATGAGTTGTATTGCTTTGCTAGAGCATATCGCAATTTTAAAGGGCCTTGATAGAAAAGACCGACAGCAGCAAATAAGTGAGCTCTTGGCGCTATTAAATTTATCTCAGTTTGCAAACAAAAAGGTGAGCCACTTTTCTGGTGGGATGAAACAACGCTTTGGTATTGCTCAAGCGTTGCTAGGCTCCCCTAAGCTGATTATTCTAGATGAACCAACCGCAGGGCTTGACCCTGCTGAGCGCGAAAGTCTCAATAATTTATTGGTGACGATTAGTAAACAGCGCTTGGTGTTGTTATCTACCCACATAGTAGAAGACATAGAAAATCAGTGTCATTTTGTCGCGATGATCAACCAAGGTCGGTTAATTCAAAGTGGTGAAGTGGCAGCACTCATTAAGCCATTGCATGGTTGTGTATGGCTACTGGAGAGCCTTCCTAGTGTGTTACCGCAAGAGAGCTTTGTATTAAGCCAAAGTTATCGATACGGCAAGCCTTCATTTCGAGTTTATGCCACAACGGCTCCCGCTGAGCGTGCAAGACCTGGCGAAGTGACACTGCAAGATAGCTATTTTTATGAGTTGAAATTGCGAGGTAGTAACACATGCTACTGATCAACGAACTACATTATGTACTTCGCCAGCCTTTGCTTTGGCTTTGCTTTGTAACTGCCCCTTTATTTGCGTTTACATTGTCATCAGGTTTAGCCGTCGAAGGCAGCGACGCTATAAATCAATTTAAATTACATCTAGTTGCACTGCAAATGATACAACTAGCTTTACTTACAGGTGCGCTTGCACCGACATTTTTTTTACGTGATCAAATACACAATATGCAAGAGCTGGTGGCAGTGACACCTATCACGTTTAAACAAAGCGCATTGCTACGTGTGGGAACGTTGGTGTTGTGTGTGTTTGTGATTGTGCTTATCAGTATGCTAGTAATGATGGTTATGCAAGTACACAGCAAAGGGTTTGACTGGCAAATCATTAATCAACTGGCTGTTAATAGTCTTTTTGTGCTGCTTCCTAATAGTTGTTTGCTTGGTGTAATTGCATTCTGGTTTTGTCAAAAATTCAGCAGCCCTCTGGTGAACTATTTTGTATTTGCAGTTTTATGGATTGGCTACTTACTGCTTGCAAGTGTCACGGGTAATCCCATATTGGCGGGAAGTAGTATTATCAGTGAAACTAGTTATCAACTGTTTATATGGTTAGATCCTTTCGCATACACTGCAATTATAGGTAGCTTTGTTGAGCCTCAGGGCTGGGTTATAGCCATTAATCGGGTGCTGATACTGTTACTCACAACCGCTATCTACTTTAGTACGGCGGCAGCGAGTAATGTGTTTAACTCGTTCAATAAGCGGGTAAAAAATGCAGTGAGTAATCTACAATCCGTTATAGTAGCAAGTGCTTCGTACCAACCTGTGGCTGCAAAAAACCATGAACTGCCGATATTTATCGCATGCTATAAAGTAGCGCTTTTCAATGTTTTAAAGCATCCAATAACACTGTTAATTTTATTAGCTTGGCCAGCCATGGTGTTTAATAATGTAGCCTCTTCTTCTGCTTATGCTGAGCCATTGAGTGTAATCAGCGCAACCAGCATCGATGCAATTAGTCACTATGCTTTTGATATGCAAATACTGTTTGGGTGTTTGCTGATGGTGCTTTGGAGCTGGCAAATCAGTTGCTATGCACGGCGCTTTAACATGGCTGAGCTAATTGCTGCTACGCCGATCAAAACGGCCACTATTTTATATAGCCAATTATTGGTATTGGCTACCCTGGTTATTATTTTTTCAACGATGAGCTTTGTTGGTGCTTCTTTGTCACAATGGTTTATTCATAGCCAATATGACGCGTACGATCATGTATATGTTCTGTGTTTAACGGCACTGCCCCTAATGATGATTGCATGGGTAACGGTGTGTGTGTTTAATTTGTGTCGTTCAATACTGATTTCAGGGCTGGTTGTTTTTGTAATGCTAATACTCAAATTTACACCAGTTATGACTTATTTAGGATTCACACACACATTTTGGAGCCTAGCTTGGACGCCATTGCAGCCACCGAGTGAATTTTGGGATTATCGGGCCAGTATTAGCAGTTATTGGCCTTATATACAGGTGTGGTTGTTTGCCTGTGTAAGTTTTATATTGCTAACGTGTGTATTTAGTCACCGCGGTGCAGGGCTTGATAGGCGTGCGGTTGTACGAAAAGATGCATGGCTAATAATGCCTGTGTTGCTCTGTGTTGGTTTATTTGTGCAATTACACCTACGTTTAGTTGATGAAAAGCCCCTTACCAATTCACATAAACGTGAGGCCTTTAAAGCGGATTATGAAAAAACCTTTGCAGGCTGGCAGCATAAGTTGCAACCTCAGGTTAGTCATATTGATGCAAAAATTGATTTTTACCCGCATCAACAGTTAGCAAAGTTTGATCTGGCTTACACCTTAAAAAACTCTCATCCAATGGCCATTAAGCAAATTTTAGTCGGCAGAGCTGGGTTTTATAAGTGGGCGAAGGTGAAGATTAAAGGTGCGACCCAAATCGCTTTTTATCCTGACTTAAATCAGGCTGTATATGAGTTTGACGTTGCAATAAAACCACATGAAACACGACAATTAACAACACAATTTGAAGTACATCAAGCGAAATTGTGGCCTGCTGGTGGACATCAAATAATTACGCCTGAATTTAGTTATATTCGAGCAGTTCCGGTGCTGCCAACCATTGGCTATCAAATCAACTATGAGTTAACAGATCCAAGCTTACGAGCTCAATATGGTTTGCAACAAAAGCCTCGCCCTTTAGCTTCAGCGTTACTTACTAAAGGGCAAAATAGACCAGCACACTATGAGCGTATAACGATGTCGAGCACAGTATCAACGGCAACGGGGTACCAAGTTGTGACACAGGGCAAGCAAATTACGCATCAACGTGAACAGGGTCGTGAAATATTTAAGTTTAAAACAGTGTCTGCAATTAATAACTTACCAGCTTGGCTGTCAGTGCCTTTTAATGCTGAAACTAAAAAACATGATGGTGTTACTTTACAAGTATTTGCAAAAAAACAAGAGCCGATTGAGCGTTCAGATGCAATTGCCGTTAACTTTCAAGCAATGATGGACACACTTGATTGGTTTAAAAATAATATTGTTGCGTATAAAGCCAAGCAATTAAGCTTAATTGCAGCTCCCCCATTTGGTGGCACTGGGTATGCTTTACCACAAATTATATTAATTGAGGATAAAGTTGGGTTTAGGGCTCGTCCAAGCGTTGGTGCTGGCTTTGATCAGCGTTATCGCCGTGCAGTGCATGAAACCGCGCATCAGTGGTTTGGCCATGATATAGGTAATAGTGTGCCTGCAGATAGTGCCTTTTTAATGGAATCGATGGCTAAATATATCGAATTAGTCGTGTTAGAAAAACGCTACGGTAAAACCGCTATGAACGCATTAGTTGATTATGAAACAAAGCGTTATGAGCAGGCGTCGCGCATGGATATTACCGCTAAAATGGCGTTGATTGATTCAACAAAAAATTATGATCAATACTCAAAAGCCACCATCGTATTTGCAAAACTAAGGGCTAAAGTAGGCGATAAAGCGATAACTAGTGCACTTAAGTCAGTATGGCAAGAGTATGCTTATCCAAATCGGCCTGCGACAGCAATGGATTTTATTCGGACATTGAAACAGCAGGTTGAGGAGCAGCATATTGCATTTATCAATTCGCTGTTTTTAGACGTTTAAGTGAACTAAACGCCACAATTTGCAAACCGTGGCTTGATTTTTATGCTTTGTTTAGTAGCTGGTAAAATGTGCGTAGTTTAAATAGTCTTGATTATTAAACAACCCGCTTTGTAGTTTAATATTACTTAAAGCCGCGTATAATGCGCGGCTTATTTTTAGTGTCTGTATGGTGTTTTTTGAAGTCGATATTCAAACAGTATGGTGTGGTATTTATCTTGTTAAGCTTATTAACGGGCTTAATAGGCGCATTTGTTAATCCACTAATGAGTTTGTTTATTGTTGAAGGCTTACAAAGCCCACCTATATATTTGGGTGTGTACACTACAGGTGTCACTTTGATGGGCATTCTCTTTAGCCAATGGTTAGGTGGATTGGCCGATAAGGGCGTGAGTGCTAAAAAGATGTTTATGATTGCGGTCTCTGGCATGGGGATGGCGTTAATCATATTCGCTAACGCAACGTCTTTTTGGCAGGTATTTGCTGCCGGAGTACTCTTGCTTTCAATGGGCAATGCCGCGATACCGCAAGTTATGACTATTGCTCGCCAGTGGGCGGATGAGCAAGATCATATTGATATCACCCAGTTTAATACTCGCCTTAGAGCGGCTATTTCATTTGCATGGGTCGCAGGCCCGCCGCTTGGCTATTTACTTGCATCAGGAGTTGCCTTTAGTCGCTCATTTTATACCGCAGCTACGTTTGCGTTGTTGGCATTAATTTTTGCAATGAAGTTTTTGCCCAGTGTTAATGCTAACGACAGAGCTAAAAAAGCTGAGCCAAATCAGCCGATCAATCAATCATTTTGGGCCTTAGGGGCTGCTATAACCTTTGGTTCAATTGGCAATATTATGTACGCCAGTGCCTTACCGCTTTATACAATAAATGAACTGGGCTTTGCTAATAATATACCTGGAATATTTATGGGCATGGTGGCATTAATCGAGATCCCTGTGATGTTGTATAGCGCAAAGCTCAGTAAACGCATCACTAAAACAGCCTTGTTAGGTTTTGCTTTTAGTTGCGCTATTTTGTTCTATATTGGCGTATTTTTTGCCGATCAAGTATGGCAATTCTTTGTACTGCAAGGTGTAAATGCTATTTTTTATGGGATCTTTGCGGGTATCGGCCTGACTATTTTACAAGAGCAGCTACCATCACGAATTGGTTTTACCTCTGCTTTTTATGGCAATGCCATTAAAGTAGGGGTCATGCTTGGCACTGCCAGTACCGGTTTAATTGCACAGTGGTTTAGTTTTCGTTTTGCCACGCTAGGCTCGCTTATTGCGGCAAGCATTGCTATGACTTTTTTAATAATATTTAGTTATTTAAAGCGCCAAGAGAGCGAGTCGCAAGAGCAGCTTTTTGTTCAAAACGTGATTTAAAAAAGCCGCAGTGTATTAACCACCACGGCTTTGGGTATTGATCCAGAGAGATGAGGGTTAGAATTCGTAGCTTACGCTTAAGCGTGTTGTACGAGGCATAATGTAACGGCCATTGGGCGCGTCAGCATTACGTGGGTCGCCTTCAGTGATACCTTGCTCGTCAGTTAAGTTATCAATTGCTAATTGCAGTTTAATCCCTTCCATTGGCTCAAGGATAAAACCTAAGTCAACTTTTTCGTAGCCATCAAGTGTCACGGTGTTTTCATTATTACCAAAGCGGTCATCTACTGCTGACAAAGTACCATAGAGTGTGGCGTACATGCCGTCTACTTCAAAGTCATAGCTTGGTGTTACACGTACTTGCCATTTAGGCTGGCGCTGTGCTTCATTGCCTTTATTTTCTGGACTTTCAGTGATTTCGGTTTGTTGTAATGTGGTATTTAAATTAACAGAAAAGCCAGATTCATGATTAAAGTTGTAATCAAGTTCAACACCATACGCTTCGTTGGTTAAGATTTCAGCTGGCACACCCGGGCGACTTACAAAGGTATCGCCTTTGACTTCGTTGGTAAATAAAGTGGCAAAAAAGTCAGTGCTTTGAGTGATCAGTTTATAGCCAAGTTCAGCTTGAGTGACTTCTTTAATTAGTTTTTCACCCCCTTGGTATGCGCCAAAATTATCTCTAAAGTCATCAAAATATGGCATTTTATAACCACGGTTAACGCGAGCAAATACGCCCATGTCATCATTAATTGAATAGTTTAAACCGGTTGTCCATGAGGTTTTACTTTCATCGTAATCAACGGTTTTATTGATAATACCGTCAAGGCCTTCATCAACACTGTACTGTACATCATGGCTTTCATAACGTAGTCCACCGTCAAGAGTGAGATCTTGGCTTAGCTTGTACTGTGCCGTGGTATAAAAAGCATTAGTGCGTGCATCACCTGATGAATTAATGTCGTAGTTAAAGTCACAGCCTTCGGCGCTTTCATTACAAGTAATATCATTGAGCATTTCACCACCCGCTTCAAGAACATGATAGGCTGTATTGCCTAAGCTCCACCAGTCATTGGCAGAGGTGCTTGCAGTGTAATAGCCGACAGCAACAGAGAGGTCTTCAAATTGCTTTGAAAATGCTAAATCATTAGTAAATGAACTAATTTCTTTGAGTACCACCCAACGACCCACTTGTTGTACGGGTGTATCACTGTCATAAGTTGTGCCTGTCGCGGCGCCTGTTGCAGACTGACCATTATCAGCCACTTCACCTAGTGTTGTTGCGGAGCCTGCGGGCACTAAACCAAGTGTATTGGCATCGCCTTTGGTGATATTAAAGCGGTCTGAAAAACTCCAGCCATTGTCAAATTCAAGTTTAATACTACCGCCAGATACATGGCCATTCCAACCGCGGCCATCGCCAATATCAACTTGGTGCGCGTCATTATTTGGCCCGGTATAAATGGTCGCTTGGCGGTTTAGTGTGCCAAGTTGGGTATATTCAGCATCAATGCCATTAACATTGAGTGGTGTTGGTAAGTACCATGCGCCATGATCGTCTGTTTGGCGAGTGTAGAAATTCATTTCACCGTTATCGAGTTCTTTGGTGATATTAACCGTAAACTGGCTGCCTTTCTCAGAGGTAAAGCCTGCATCACGAATACCTGGTGAGCTTTTTACATAGCCGCCTACCATAAAATATAAGTCGTCGCTGATTTCGCCACTTAAAACAGCATCAACACGCTGTAAGTCGTAATCTGAGGTGGTGTATTTAAATAAGCCTTGAGTATCTTCGCTGCCACGCTTTAATCTAAAGTTAGTGGTTAAGCCCGGTTGGCCGTTAGAAACCACTGGGTTTGGACCACCACGTAATGCTTCCATGGTTTCAATGGTTTCGTCGATTCTAAATAATGATGAGTTTTCTAAAAACGATAATGTTGGTGCTGGGTAAATAGGAGAACCTTCAAGGCTTAGGGTTAAAAATGGCGCATCACCACCACCAGGAAAACCACGAACAAATACATTAGCGCCAGATTCACCACCCGAGCTTTCAACCCACACACCGGGAACTGCTTTAAATAAGTCCGCAGTACTTTTTGGTGATAGTTTAATTATTTGCTCAGCATCAATATTTGTCACAGCATAGCTGGCATCAATTTTACGAACGCCCATACCTGCAGGTGTACCAGAAACTACAATGCGTTCAACTTTTTTATCTGTGGTTGTTTGCGCGCTTGTTGCTGGTTGATCTGCAAGCACGGTTTGACTGGATAGCGCTAAAATAATAGCGCAAGCAAGTTTGCTTGGTGTGTGTGTTGTTGTCATGTTGGTATTCCCATTTTTTGTTCGTTATTTAAAAAACTATAAATAACAAAGCACTAACTAATTTAATGAAATGTTAATGCTGTGTTCTTTTAAACCTTAGAACTTTATGCAAACGTTTGCAATTATTTTTTTAACTTTCTGTATTATTTTTATACACGGTTATGTTTATGACTAAATTTAGGCCTTGGCGCAGCCTAATTTTAATAATGATGGTATATTGCAACTTCACGATTTAAGGAAGGCTTCGTACTTAGCAATGAATAACAAACAACTAAAGTTAGCGGATCTAGCCAAGCTTGCTGGAGTATCAACCTCGACTGTTTCTCGTGCGTTAAATGATAACCCATTGATAAAAAAAGAAACTAGAGATAAATTAAAGCAGTTAGCAAAGCAACATAACTTCAGTTTAAATACGGCTGCGAGCCGCCTTCGCTCACAAAAAACCAATGTTGTAGCAGTGATCATAAATTTCGACAGTGGCACGGAGCAATCAATTAACGACCCTTTTTTGCTTAAGGTAGTCGGAGAGATAAACCTCGCGTTGAATAAACAAGGGCTAGAACTTCTGCTCTCAAACTCATTTATGGCCGGTGATGACTGGGCTAATTATTTTATCAATAGCCGTCGGGCTGATGGCATTATTGTGGTTGGGCAAGGCAAAGATCCGGCAAACATTGAAGCCGCCGCTAATGCAGGCGTGCCCTTAGTTGTTTGGGGTGACCCAAAAACTCCCAGTAATTATCCCATTGTAGGCAGTGATAACTTTGTTGGGGGTCGTCTTGCGACTGAACACTTATTAGCAGGTGGCGCTAAAAATATTGTATTTTTGGGAGACCCAGGACATGCTGAAATTGGCGAACGTTACCGTGGTTATTTAGCTGCTCTAAATACGGCTAACGCTATAGCAAACGTAGTGTCTATCGATATTACTAGTAGCGCAGCATACCATGGGATCAACCAATTACTAGTCGCGAAAGGTTTATGTTTCGACGGCATTATGGCGTGCAGCGATATGGTGGCACTAGGCGCTATGAAAGCGTTAAAAGAGCGCTATATCAGTATTCCTAACGATGTTGCGTTAGTTGGTTTTGATGATATTGCCATGGCAGATGTGAGTCACCCATCACTTTCGAGTATTAAACAAAACACTCAGCGAGCCTCAGTATTACTGGTTGAAAAATTATTAGCGCAGTTACAGGGTCAGTCAGCTGAATCACAAGTTGTTGAAATAGAATTAATTAATCGTCAATCTAGCAAACGATAATCTGTAGGGTGAGTTAATTCAACGTTGAAATTTAAAATGCAAACGTTTGCATTTTATTTTGCGCTACACTATGCTAAAAGAAATCAACATCAGGTTAACGTGCATGAACCCAATAAGAATAACCATAGCGTTGGCGTGTAGCTATTTCGTGTTCGCTATTTTACTCAATAGTGTTGGCACCGTAATTTTACAAGCCATCAATAGTTTTGACATAACAAAAACGCAAGCTTCTGTTTTAGAAGGCTATAAAGACCTTACCATAGCAATAGTTTCTTTTATTGTTGCATCATTTATTCCACGACTTGGCTATAAACTGGCCATGCTTGTAGCGTTGGGGTTGGTTGCCTTAATGTGCTTGTTAATGCCCTCAATTGCACAGTTTTATGCGTTCAAAGTATTGTTTGCTGTGATTGGTTGCAGCTTTGCGATTATGAAAGTATCCGTTTACTCGGTTATTGGCCAAGTCACTGATAACGCCAATCAGCACTCATCATTGCTTAACACCATTGAAGGTATTTTTATGCTTGGGGTGTTATCTGGCTATTGGGTGTTCTCATGGTTTATTGATAGTAGTAATGCGCAAAATATAGCATGGTTGAACGTGTATTATTTGCTGGCTTTGTTAGCGGGTATGGCTTTTATTACAGTGCTTATAGCGCCAATAAAAGTTCCGCAAAAAGCAACATTACGTACCAGTCAATTAGCTGCTTTTATTGACATGCTAACACTCACTTATAAACCTCTAGTGGTTATATTTATTATCAGTGCATTTTTGTATGTGTTGATTGAGCAAGGGGTAGGGACTTGGTTACCTACTTTTAATAATCAAGTACTTAAGCTGCCAGTTGATATTAGTATTCAACTGGCCAGTGTGTTTGCCGCAGCACTGGCGCTAGGTAGACTAGTGGCGGGGCAGATATTACGCGTTATTGGCTGGTATAGTTTGTTGTTAAGTTGCTTGGTTGCTATGGGCGTGCTGGTGCTACTAGTTTTACCGCTGACTCATGAAATTGATGGCAGCCAAGTAACGAGTGTATTTGATGTGCCTTTTGCAGCATACATGCTGCCGCTCATTGGCTTTTTTATGGCTCCTCTTTACCCATTACTTAACTCTGTGATGCTCAGTGCGTTAGCCGCTCACCAGCAGGCAGCTATGACCGGACTTATCGTGGTTTTTTCAGCATTAGGCGGCACCACTGGTTCAGTAATTACCGGCTTCATCTTTGATAAATTTAGTGGCCAACATGCCTTTTATCTTACCTTGATCCCAATTAGCTTGTTGTTGATCAGTGTAACTTTATTTAAAAAAATGACAGTAAACTTAGGCGCAGTGCCAGAAAAAGGAACGATATGAACTTTGTAAATAGCCAATTATTTTTAGATGTGCAACTGGCGGCTATATTTAGTGACAGTAAAACTTTTGCTGATGCGATTGCTAATGATAGTTGGCAGTTAGCATGCGACCTTTACTTACGCGTTAAACCACTTACTACACCACAGTTAACAGAATTTGTAGCACAGCATTTTACGTTTGAATCAACGGAGCTCCCAACTCAGCAAAGCAACAGCGATAGTGTGCAAAGCTATATTGCCAATTTATGGCCGTATTTGCATCGCAATGCAGACACAGCTAAAGCCAGCTCTTTATTACCACTTAAACACAGCTACATAGTACCGGGTGGGCGCTTTCAAGAAATATATTATTGGGATAGTTATTTTACTGCGTTAGGTTTGCAAGATATTGGCGATATAGACAGTATCGAAGCCATGCTTGCTAATTTTATTGATCTGCAAAATCGTAATGGTTGTATTCCCAATGGCAACCGCAGTTACTATAGTTCTCGCTCGCAGCCTCCTATTCTAGCGCTGATAGTTGATTTAATTTGGCAAGCAAAATACTGTAAAAATAGTGACTTTGCATGGTTAACTGATTGCGTTATTGCCCTTGAGCAAGAATATACATTTTGGATGCAGGGGGCAGAGCTACTGAGTGAGCAAATATCAAGCCATAAGCGTGTAGTAAAAATGGCAAATGGTGCATTACTTAACCGTTACTGGGATGATCAAGCAACACCACGGCCAGAATCACTGCGTGAAGATTTGCATGATGCCTCATTACTTCCTGAACAGCAAAGAGCTAATTACTATAGAAATATTAGAGCTGCGTGCGAGTCTGGTTGGGATTTTAGTAGTCGCTGGCTGGGTAATAATAAGCTTACCAGTATTCAAACCACGGATATTATTCCTGTGGACCTCAATAGTTTACTTTATTACCTTGAAAAACAGCTGGGTCATTACTTTGCGGTATTAAACAATACAAATAAGCAACAGTATTTTGAGCAACAAGCAGCTCAAAGACGTGCGGCAATTAATCAGTATTTATTCAGTACTGATATGGGGTTTTTTGTTGATTTTAATTATCAAAGCCAGCAACAATCTACAGTGCTGTCGCTTGCCGCCACCGTCCCATTGTTTGTCAATTGTGCTAGCGAAGAGCAGGCGGTGTTGGTTAAAAATAAGCTTATGAGTGACTTTTTAAAACCAGGCGGATTAGTAACAACCCTCAATGAGACTTCCCAGCAATGGGATAGCCCTAATGGCTGGGCACCACTGCAGTGGTTTGCTGTACACGGATTTCACCAGTATGGCTTTGTTGCAGATGCAAACACCATCATGAGCAATTGGTTACAGATGATAGAAAACAGTTTTAAAACCGACCACTGTCTACTCGAAAAATACAATGTTTATGAGCCTGAAAATAGAGCTGGAGGTGGCGAGTACAAAGTGCAGCAAGGCTTTGGCTGGACCAATGGAGTTACTTCTCGATTTTATCACTTAATAAAATAACGTAATAGCTAAGGATTGGCTTTAAAATTGTTTAGTCGTTATGCATCAGACATCTAAATTTTCATTCTTTTGATAAATCAGATGCAATATAACCCCCATCTTTGTTATTAGCATTGAAGATAGGTGTCATTATAAGTTTGTTCCTTATACTGAACATGGAATAGCGGTTTAAAGGAGAGAGTAATCGTCTGCTAATACACTCCTACAAAACAGCTAAGAGTGATTGTTATCAGCCAATTAAGCAAAGATATTTAGCGATGTTGCTGCTCTCTTTTTAGCGTGAAATAAAAGCTTTTCATGAGTATATACATGGTTACGGCCAGCTATATTCATACTTTTCAATAGTATAAAAGCATGATGTAGCTAAGGTTTTAAAAATTACAGGGGATATTGTCAATAATCGCTTGTGATGCTACCTGGCCAAATAATGCTTGTGTTATTGCATCTCCTGGTAAGGTATCGCTAAAGGTTAATAAATCGGCTGACTTCCCTGTTATGGTTTCATACAACACCAATGAGGAAAGCAACTTACCTAACATTGTTGCATGATTCCCGTCAGCCTGATGAATGGTTAACTCAGGCGATATTTCGAAGGCTTGATTCCATGCTAACCCTACAGGGGCCACACAACTATGTTGCTCTTTAGCAATATCTACATGAATACCGTGTACGTAAATTGCATCTTGTGGCTTTCCTGCCAGTGGATGTTCAGGAAAAAGAATTGGCGTGGCACCTATCGCTTTTGCTCGTTGTATCCAAGTTACAGTGGCATCGATAGGATAAAATTCCGACTGGCTTTGAGAGTATTTTTGCCCTTGTAAAATAACATGGGTCCATTGTTTATTTTGTATTGTTTCAATAATGCTTTCGTTATTAACGATCGTGTCGAGAAATGCTCCATTGCGAGTGTCAATATTTACCGTTTTATTGGCGTCACCATGAGAAAATATTTCTGTTAGTAAAGATTCAATACCGGCTACATGGCTATTACCAATAATTAGAATATTATAATTACTTAATTCTCTGTTATTGGGGATTGGTAAATTATCCGTTGATTTTATTGGCTCACTAGTGCCATTTCCAGCAGGGATGGCTGCTTCTGATGTGGGAGTCGACCCCCCACACGCACACAGCATAAGTATTGCAGAATAAATAATTAGGTTTTTTCTCATCATTCCCTCGATAGTTAATAGTTATTTTTTTAGTGTGAAATTTGGCTTGATGTATCCTATTTTTTTGCCACTTTATTTAATTTATTATAAAACTCGTCAGTTATGGTTGTCATTTTGCAACTCAATGTGGTGTTTTTCGCTTCATTATAAACAATGCATAAACTTGTACTCATCAAATCAACAGCAAAGATAAAATTATATCGCTGTTAAAATCATTTGATACGGTGTTCCAATTACCTGCAGTGCCTTTAGAAATAGTTTAAAACAATGCGTTAAAGTCTAAATCTTTTTGTTGAACATTTTCATCATTAGCAACACCGTAAAAACGATGGTGCACTGCAGATAGTCACATTCCATTTACATTACCACCAAGTTTGAAGCAAATAAAGTAAATATCTACTCCTTGGCTACCGACATTTAATAAACAGATACTGAAACGTCTTGTTGTAGGGCCGTTGGCATGTGGCTCTTACTTTCGCGTTAAACTACTCACAAGAGCGAAATTAACAGAATTAGTAACGTAGCATTTTTACATTCGTATCAACGAAGCTTCCAGCTAAGCAAAGGATCACAGAGGCCAGAATCATTGCGTGAAGATTTAAAGTATGCCTAATTACATCCTGAGCACCAACGAGCTAGTTACTATAGAAATATTAGAACCGCGTGTGATTATGGTTGAGATTTTAGTCGTCGCTGGCTTTGTAATAATAAGCTTATGAGTGACTTTTTAAAACTAGGAAGATTACTTCCCTCAATGAGACTTCCCTGCAATGGGATAGCCACAAATGCTCACTGGTGCTAGAAAGTACTTTTAATACTGACCACTGTCTACTCTAAAAAAGTACAGTTTTTATTGGGCTTTAAATAGGCTAGAGCTGGCGAGTACAAAGTGCAGCAAGGCTTTGGTTTATAACCTCACGATTTTATTATTTAATCAAACCATAAGTTAATAATAAAGTTTTGATTTAAATAATTTTTATAGCTAAAATGGATTAGTTAAAAGGTGCTTGATAGTCAAGCATCTAGACGTCTAAATTTTTTATTCTCTTTATAAATCAATAGATTTGAGTGAAATAGGTTGAACATTGGAGTTGTTTTAGGTATTGTAAACAAAATGTTTCAAGGACGAGATGCAATGATTCAACCAACCTCAGTATTTATCAAAACCGTTTTTAAAATGCCTGTCCGTTCGCAGTGTTATCCATACTTAATTAAAACGTTAGATGCATTTTTTAGTAAAGTAAAAATGGACGACAGTCTACCCCATAATGACAACCGCAATGAGTTTGATCTTTTCTTAATTGATAGCAGCGGCTGCAATTGGCAAAACTTAATACCAGCAGACTTATTAGCCTTAGCCAAAGTGAAACCTGTGATTGTGTTTAATGCGCATTCTGACGCTATTTGTGAAAAAAACTTGTTACTTAATAATTTTAAGGGAGTCTTTTATAACAATGACCTTCCTGAGGACGTATTTACCGGATTAATGCGGATCATTAATGATGAGCTCTGGTTCAGTCGCAAGATTATTTCTTCTACATTTAATGAAGTGCTCGCGATGGTAAGTCATTATGATCATCAACCTAGCAGTGATGCTGGTAGTGAACATCAAGTGTTAAAAAGCCTGACTAAACGAGAAAAATCAGTGGTTTATTTACTTGCGCAAGGTGCGAATAACCATAGTATCGCAGAGCGGTTAAATATCAGTGATCACACCGTAAAAACACACCTTTATAGCGCATTTAAAAAAACAAATTCACGAAATCGTATTGAGCTATCTAATTGGGCACAGCGATATATGGCGGTACGATTACCGTTGCATGACTAACAGATCAACCATAATATGCACCCAATTATAACCAGTAGGATGGAGCATCAGTAACTGCATATTTTGTGATATTGTTTCAGGTAAAGCACCTTGTGACCCTGTTTGGGAGGATGAAAGCATTTAGTATTTCTGACTATCTATCCAAATACAAAAGGAGCAACTGTGGTTATTCCTAAGCAGCACCTTAGTCGTTATGCTTTTGCGCAATCTGATGAAGTACTTGCAAAGCTGATTGTAGCCACTAAAAAGTTGCTCTTATTTTAGACTCTGCGCTAGAGGGAGGGGAGAACAGGTATGTTTTTGAAATTTATATTCTCACTATTGTGAAAGAGCCGACGACAGTGAGCTCGCTGCTTTTGCCAAACAGATCAGAGAGTACGCATAACCTTTGTTTATATAATACTCAATCGGTAATTGCAGCCCTAATACTCTTCATACATTACGTTGGTTTTTGATTGGTGCTATATCGGTGCTGGTACACAGATATAACACCTGTTATTGCTATTTTTGTATCTCATGGTTAGCTATAGAATAAGCTAACCAGAAATCAGAATCGTTATGCCAGCGTTGATAGACGTTAATTATCAACTACGCTTTGTTGCCCATATGCCTTTATCAATGCCTTTGATGACTAGATCACTGAGGGCTTTTTCAATTGCTTGGGTTACGCAAATACTCATCGGTTCGTTATCACTAAAACCCGCTTCGGCTTCGGCTAAACGTTTATAACTAACATAACGGAAAAACCCTGCGCGCATTTCTTGGCTGAGCACTTTTTTGCTGGTGGCTACGGACAATAATACTTGCCCAGTACGCACGTCTACGGCACGTAAGTAAATAGAGATAGCATCTTCGCGGTAGAGTTCTGACGCGCCGATGCCAAAATATTCCATGCCAAAACCACCGGTTTTTACATTGGTGTCGTAGCTAATTATACCGCCTTCTAAAATGATTTTAGCGGTGGTCAGTGGTGGTAATTCAACAGCATTTGGCTGTTCGGCTTGGGCGGCACGAATAATTTTTCTTTCAGTCAGAATATTTTGCAAACCTTCACGTTCAACCGGAATAAACCAATCAGATTCGTGTAGCGCTTGTATTAAGATGGAATTAGCCCCTTGAGTGACGGCGGTTGAAAATGAACTAACATTGCCTTGCGGTTTATATTGGCCCGTTTGATCACGAAAAGAATATACCGATACGGCGATACTGCCAGCAGGTGTTGGTAACTGTTGAAGTGCTTTAAAGGTTTCAGTGGGGGTTAAACTTGCGGCCAACTGTTGCGAAGGTGGGATCAAATTGCCCATGCTACTGCATGCGGATAATGCCAGGGTAAGTACTGCAATAAATAGCGCTTTCATTTAACTAAACCTCGGTACTTCAATGACCACGACACTGTTGTCAGTGGTGTTGGTTATTCGCACTGTAATTGAATCTACGGTACTGGTGATCACTTGAATTTCGTAATCACCACTTAAAAAAATTGAATCTTGGTTAAAAATACTTTCATCTATATCTTCACCAAAGGCAATATCAGTGATCTCTCTTACCATGCGGTTTAAGTAGGTACGTTCTAGAGAATCTTGAAATTTCTCAGCGTAGCTTTGTTCAATTATTGGTGCTTTATGTTTATTTTGCGCTTGCGCTTTATTTAATAGCATACTGGCATTGAGTGGACTACCTCCGAAACTTGGATTAATGGGGGTATACACAAGCTCTGTTGCAGATACCGATAAGGGGAGTAATATCATTATAGTTGTTGTTATATATTTTCTTGAGTCGGGGGCCATTTTACCATCCATTTTTTGCCATATCGGGCGAAGCTTTATGTAAATTAGAGCGCGCCATCGCATCCATAACACTGTATAAAGCGTGTTCTACACGCTCATCAATAGGCTCCAAGCGACGCCCTAAATAGGTTACATATACAATTTGATTATTCATTACTAAGGTCAGTTTTGTGCCAGCCCGAGGAAGTACGGTCTCTTTTATTTCTATATTAAAACCAGCGGTTGAGGGTAGGTCGCGCCAAAGGTTTGAAAATTCAAAATAAAACTGGTGACCAAAGCGACTAATGCTGCGATCGAGCACTAGGCCATCTATTTCTAATTCGTCAGCGCCTTGAGATAAGTGGCTAAAGGTAGTTAAAAAAAGCAGGCTTAGCGCGGTAATAAGCGTTCTAACTAATGTCATGTTTAATATGGGGGGACGTGCCCCCCAATATCCTTATTCTTGGGTCACAGTTGCTGTGTTGTAATCGCCCACTTGGGTGATCACGACTGAAGTGTTAGAAGCGGTAATAGCACCTTCAACTAAGTTGCCATTGCCTACTTGTGTGACTGTGAAGTTGATGTTGTCACCACCAACGATAAATGCACCCGTATCGATACCTGCTACCATATTCATATCGCCTTGCTGCGAAATATCAATAGAATGGTTGCTGCCTTCCATAACTAAATCAATCGCATTCAGATCGCCACTTTGGCTAAAATCAACGCTATTGTTATTACTATTTAGCACACTTGCAAAGGTTAATGTTGCTTCATTTGTGCTGCCTAATTGACTGATATTAATGTCATTATCGTTTGAATTAAGCGATGTGTCAGGGTACGAAGATTGAATTAAAGCGGTATTCATGTCACCGGCTTGAGCTAAATCAACGTCGTTGCCTTGACCATTAAAATTAGCGATGTGAGCGCTGTTTTCGTTACCAATTTGAACGCTTGAGAATTCATTGTCAGCGCCAATTGTGCCCAAGTAGGTCTCGTTCATTGAGCCATTTTGCATAACAGTGAGTTCATTGTTATCACCTAATACATCAGCCCCAACTTGATTATTATCTTGTTGTTGATCAACCGAAACTTGATTGTCATTACCGGCAAATAACTCAGATGTGAAGGTATTGGTATTACCTTCTTGATCGATTGATAGGGTGTTTTCGTTTCCTTCAACACTTGCAAAAGTCGCAGTATTTGAATCACCCGCTTGTTCGATGTCTAAGCTATTTTCATCGCCGCGAACAGAAGTAACCGTAACGCCGTTGAAATTACCTTCTTGTGCTATTACTACTTCATTCGTATTACCAACGAGTTCAGTAAGTGTAAAAGCGTTAAACAAGCCGTTTTGAGTAACTTCAATGGTGTTTTCGTCACCACTAATAGTTGCCAGCGTTGCTTCATTTAAAAGGCCTGCTTGAGATGCGCTAATTTTGTTGCTATTACCTTGCAAATCCAAATTATAAAACCAATGGCCGCCATCTTGCTGAGTAACTGCAATGTCGTTAGCATCACCTTGAACTACGTTAATCGCTTCGTTATTAATACCAAAAAAGCCCGTGCCAAACTGCGCAACATTGACTGAGTTACCATCGCCTGTTATGTCTGATAGAGCGCCATTAACTTCACCATCTTGGCTGTGACTTAGGGTGTTGTTATCGCCTATTACGTACGTTAAAGACAAGTTTTGAATTTGTTTTTGATCAACATTAATGCTGTTGTTATCGCCTAAACTTGTTACGTTTGCTTCAAGGCCATCACCTTGTTGCGTGACCATTACATCGTTACCCATACCTTGCAATGATGTTTGTTCAATAGTGAGGACATTGCCTACCGCAGTAGTTGACATTTGACTTGCTAATACAGAGGTTGATTGGTTTTTATCGTCGATATTTGCGTGTGCAACAAAGCTTGAACTTAATGCAACTGCGATTGCACATGTCAATAAAGATTTATTTAACTTCATGATTTTTCCTTAACTTATAATTATTAGAGCAGTCATTAATGGGTTGTGGATACCTTAATGTTCTGCATAGTTTGTTCGGCATGCCTTGCCGATTTAAGTTTTGTGATATCAAGAGCAAAAAGCTCACTCATACAAAAGTGAGTGAAGAATTATATTGATATGCAGTGTTGTGTTTTATGCAATTAATGCTTTTTTACTTACGCACTGCTACCAATTGACGGTTAACTTTATTGTGTAAACGTAATATTCGAAATCATCTCTTTTTATGATTTTTAATCTACTTTCTTTTCAATTGCTTACTTGTTTTCCACCGTAATCAGCTTGGAATGTTGAATAATCTGGTAATAAAAGATGAGGCGAGTAAGGCATCTACTGAGCGCTAATTACTCATAAAAACGATTGTGTTGTTAATAAATTGACCGTTAAAAACAGTGTTAAAGACTGGTTTTTTAGTAATTTATTGAATTTTTCTTGTCTGGTTTAGGTTTTCTCTGTCATTTATGGTGCTTGCCAGTGATATTTCAAAAGTAGTGAAGTTAGCGAAACTTAGTAACAAAGCTAAGTTAATATTTCTAACTATGGATACAAAATATGAAAACTAAATTATCTATTTTAAGCTTGGCTATTTTGCCATGTTTAGCTGCAGCACAAGTAACAACCATTGCTGCAGAGCCTTCAGCACGAGCTTCTCAAGACTCATTGCTTGTTATGTATAAAAAAGGCACTTCTGTGGCAATGCGAAGTCAAGCCCGCAGTTTAGTAAAAGCTAAAGTAAGTGATTTAAATAAAGATGGTGTTGATGATAACTATTCGTCGATTTTATCTGGTCGTCTAGCTAAGTTTGAAGTAACTGGCATGAGCACCAAGCAAGCAATTAAATTACTGCAAACACATGCAGCGGTTGAATATGTTGAGCCAGATTATCGCGTGAGCATTGCTACGGCTCCTAATGACCCTGATTTTTCAAAGTTGTGGGGATTACACAATGAAGGCCAATCTGGTGGAACGGCCGATGCGGATATAGATGCACTCGAAGCATGGTCAATTACAACAGGTGGTAAAGATGTCGTTGTGGGCGTTATCGATACTGGTGTAGATCACAGTCATAGTGATTTAACGGCAAATATGTGGATAAATCCGAATGAAATCGCAGGCGATGGCATCGATAATGATGGTAATGGCTACATTGATGACGTGCATGGTATTAATGCCATTACAAATGTTGGCGACCCAATGGATGACCAAGGTCACGGTACGCATGTCTCAGGGACAATCGGCGCTGCAGGTAATAACAATAATGGTGTTGTGGGTGTTAATCATGAAGCGGCGATTGTTGGTTGTAAGTTCTTAGATGCATCAGGCAGTGGCTCTACATCCGACGCTATTAAGTGTATTGACTATATGGTGAGTCTGAAAAATGCGGGTGTAAATGTTCGCGTACTAAATAATAGTTGGGGCGGTGGTGGCTTTAGCCAAGCGCTTGCTGATGCGATAACCGCCAGCGAACAAGCTGACATTTTATTTGTTGCCGCTGCAGGTAATGACGCCGTTGATAATGATCAAAATCCACATTATCCATCCAATTATGAGCATGAAAGCGTGTTGTCAGTGGCCAGCACTGATCGTAACGATAATATGTCAGACTTTTCACAGTGGGGTTTAACCAGTGTTGATTTAGGCGCACCAGGGAGCGCTATTTTATCAACCGTACCGGGTAATGGTTATGCCACTTACTCTGGTACATCAATGGCCACACCGCATGTTGCGGGTGTCGCTGCTTTGGTACTATCACTCAATCCTGACTTATCAACAAGTGAGCTTAAACAGCTGCTTATGGATAGTGGCGATGATAATGCACAACTGGCAGGGAAGACCGTATCGGGCAAACGCTTAAACGCTAATCAAGCTCTTGAGCAGGCAGACCCTACACCAAGCTTTAAACTATCTGTTACACCAACAGCTCAGCAGATCACTGCCGGTGAAACGGCAACATATACATTTGAAATTGGCTCAATTGCCCAGTGGCAAGGGGTTGTAGACCTTGAATTAATTGGCGATTTAGCTGGTGCTAGTTTATCAGCAAACACTGCAACGCCTGGTGATGTGGTGATACTTAGTGTGCCAACTCAAGAGTCAACACAATGGGGGCGCTATGACTTTAGCGTAAATGCATCTTCTGGCGAGTTGGCTAAGCAGAAGTCAGTAAGCTTATTAGTTGATCCTGTTGGCTTAAATGATTTTACCTATACGAATGATACCGCAGTAGCAATCCCCGATAACAATGTTGACGGTGTTGATTCTGTGATCACCGTAAATGATCCACTGACTGTTTTTGCAACTCAAGCGAGTATTGATATTTCACATACTTACATTGGTGATTTAATCGTTACGTTAACCTCGCCTAGAGGAACAAGTTCTACATTGCATAGTCAGTCAGGCGGTAGCGCAGAGGATATAGTACAAAGCTACTCTTTAGCTGATTTTAATGGCGAAGTGGCAACGGGTGATTGGGTATTACATGTTGAAGATACCTATGCGGCAGATACTGGCACACTGAATAATTGGTCACTTACATTTAGTGCAATTGGTGAGGTAACCCCGCAGCCACCACAAGCTGATTTTGACTATGATGCACAAGCTTTAACAGTCTCGTTTACGGATTCAAGCAGCGATGCAAATAACGATATTACACAATGGAGCTGGGACTTTGGTGATGGTGCAACTTCAACAGATGCAAATCCAGTTCACGCTTATGCGCAATCAGGTAACTACCAAGTAACATTAACTGTAACCGATAGTGAAGGTAATACTGATTCGTCAGAACAGACCGTGGTTGTGAGTGATGTTGCAATTGCGTTGAGTTTAACCCGCGCGAATAAAACCCGCTTAAACACTATGCGTGTTGATCTTAGCTGGGAGCAAGTGGGTGCTCAATCACTTAATGTATATCGCAATGGTGAGTTTGTAGGAACAACGACTGATAACGGCCGTCACCGTGACTTCTTACGTAATGCAACTTTGCCAGCCTATGATTACCAAGTTTGTGTTACAGCAGATGTATGTTCAAATATCGTAACAGTGACATTTGAATAAGTGCACTTAACATTTAAATAATTCCCCGTGAAGTCCCAAGCCTTGCTGTTCCCCTGCAAGGCTTTTTTATTGCCTACTATATTGTTCCTGATAGTTAAACTCTGCACTTCAAACATCTAATAATATTATCAGATAGTCGTATTGTGGATTTTAACAGGCTCTGCTAACGTTCAACGATTACCCATAGTTTGAAATTCGGGGCGACTGACAACGCGCTCTATATTACAAAAAGAGAAACGTGCTTATGATCATCTTTTTTATCTGCCTGACTATTTTAATATTAGGTTACAAGTTCTACAGTCCCTTTGTAGAAAAACAAGCTGGTATGGACGCCACCATTGATACACCACAAAAACGCTTTAGCGAAGGTGTTGATTATGTTGCAATTCATCCTGTTCGTGCGTTTTTAATTCAGTTTTTAAATATTGCAGGGGTAGGCCCAATATTTGGCCCTATTCTAGGTGCTCTATATGGACCAATTGCTTTGGTCTGGATCGTACTCGGTAATGTATTAGGTGGAGCTGTACACGACTTTTACTCAGGTGTTATGAGTATCAAAGAGGATGGCAAAAGCTTACCAGAAATTGCAGGTAAATATTATAACGTTGTATTTAAAGGCTTTATGTTAATATTTACGGCCATGTTACTATTTTTTGTCGGCGTGGTATTCATAATGAGCCCCGCTGGATTATTAAGTAACTTAGACGTATTTAAAGATACTATATTTGCCAATAATACCTTTTGGGTTTTGGCAATTTTGGCCTATTATTTTTTAGCTACTTTACTGCCAATTGATAAAATCATTACTAAATTTTACCCTGTTTTTGGTTTATTAATGATTGTGATGACAGTTGCAATTGCTGTATCACTGTTAATTAATGCGCCGCATTTACCGGTAGCTGGTGATTTTTTAGCGTATTTTGAAGCTGATCATGCCCACGACTTTTTAACTCCAAATCCAGATGGATTACCTACTTGGCCGTTATTGTTTATTACCATAACCTGTGGTGCGATTAGTGGCTTTCACTCTACGCAAGCACCAATTATTGCACGTTGCTTAACTAACGAAAAATACGTTCGTCCAGTTTATTATGGCGCAATGATGTGTGAAGGTATTGTTGGTTGTGTATGGGCACTGGCTGGTATTGCTGCGTTCCCAGAAGGCTATGCAGGTTTAAAAGCAATGCTTGATTTAGGCGGCCCAGGTTTAGTGGTTAATCATATAGCAAACAGTTATTTAGGTGTGTTTGGTGGAATTATGGCGATTATTGCAGTAGCAGTATTCCCAATTACCTCAGGTGATACGGCGTTTCGTTCACTGCGCTTAACCGTGGTTGATGCGTTTAATATTCCGCAAAGTTTGCGTAATCGTTTATTGCTTGCGGTGCCAATTTTAGCAATCGCGTACTTTATGACAAAACTCGATTTCTCTGTGATTTGGCGCTACTTCGCATTCTCAAATATGCTGCTTTCTACGAGTGTGTTATGGCTTGCGACTAAGTACTTATTTGACCGTGGAACATTTCACTGGATTGCCAGTGTACCTGCAGTCATCGCTACAGCAGTGACCTTGTCATACATAATGACTGCGGCAATAGGGTTAAACTTATCAAGTGATTTAGGTAAACCGATTGGTGCAGCAGTGGCGGTAATAGGCTTTATAGTACTAGCGATAGTGCATTCAAAGCATAAAGTGCGTGCAGTTTAATAAATCGTAATCTTAATAATGTAAAAGCGAGCCTTGTGAAGGCTCGCTTTTTTATGTTTAATCGAGTTGTAATTTAGTTAATAGCTTTATCAACTTTTTGATCACTAACCGTTCAGGCAAACTATTAGCCGTTAAAAAGTAGCTTGCTCAAAGTAGCGAATATCATCAAGGGTGTTGCTGATCATCATTGCGCCCTCTAATAAACTCACTGTTTTAATCGCAGCACGTTCAGGATTAAGCTCTCCATTTATTTTATGTGCTTGAGTTAACCAGGCTAAATTTTTAATGAAAAAGCGTTTTACTTCATCGCGCACTTTATCAGGAAGGCTGTCACTTTGTGCGCCAAGTAAGCCACATAAACACATTTTTTTATCCATCACTAACGCATTTCTAAATAATTGCGTGTAAATATCGATTGGATTTTTACCGTTTGCTTTATGTGCCTCCGGTTCGCCAAGCACAGCGATAAAGGCATCAGTGTATTGATGCGCGAGTTCAGCACCTAAATCAGCTTTGGTCGGAAAATGATAATGCACACTCGCACTTTTAATACCAATTTCATTCGCCAACTCTCTAAAGCTAAAATTGCTATAGCCACCAAGTCTAACCTTATTTTCTGCTGCTTTTAACAGGGCTGCTTTTTTTGTCATTTTAAAACTTCCTTCATATCGCTGCAAAAAATTATCAACCAGTAGGTAGTTATTTTCAAGCTCTTTTATTTTTAGTTTGCAAAGATCGAGATCTTAATATAAATTACCTATCAGTAGGTAGGTGATTTAATCTTGCCAATATTAGTTCAAACTGTGGTTAAAAATATAAAGAGATAATTATGAAAATTTATGACGTAGAAAACTTTCCTAATCCATTACGTGTACGTATTGCACTTGCTGAAAAAAATGCGACTGACAAAGTAGAATTTGTTGCTGTTGATTTATTAAATGGTGAGCATCGTACTGAAGCCTTTTTAGCTAAAAACCCCTTAGCAGGCGTGCCTGTTTTAGAGCTAGATGACGGGACATATATAGCAGAATGCACCGCGATTACTGAATACATTGATAGTTCTTTTGCTGGCCCTTCATTAACCGGTGTTGAGGCAAAAGAACGCGCGGTGATTAATATGATGCAAAAGCGTGCGGAGTCAATGGTCCTTGATGCTGTAGCCAGTTACTTTCATCATGCAACGGATGGCTTAGGCCCAGCACTTGAAACCTATCAAAATGTTGCTTGGGGAGAAAAGCAAGGTGAAAAAGCTCGCCAAGGCTTTGTTTATTTTAATACAGTGTTAGCCAATTCTGCTTATGTTGCCGGTGAGAATTTTAGTGTTGCAGATATTACTTTGTACGCCGGTCTGGTGTTTGCAGGATTTGCGAAAATTGCTATTCCTAGTGAGCTATCACATTTAATTGCATGGCAACAAAAGGTCTCTCAACGTCCAAGCATTGCCGCTTAGTTATCAATTTATAATGTGGAGCTACTTATGAAAATTGCAGCTGATTTTAGCGAACGTGTTGTTGTGCATAGCGAATCGTTAGAATGGATAGCCTCACCGATGGCGGGTGTTGATAGGCGTCCACTTGATAGAGTGGGCGATGAGGTTGCACGCGCAACCAGCATTGTACGTTATGCGCCAAACAGCCATTTTTCTGCCCATACACATACCGGCGGTGAAGAATTTATTGTGCTTGAAGGTGTTTTTCAAGATGAACATGGTGATTTCCCCAAGGGTTCTTATATTCGTAATCCGCCTGAGTCAAAACATACACCAAGCTCTGAAAACGGGTGCGTTATATTTGTAAAATTATGGCAGTTTCAGCCAGAGGACAGAGAGCATGTTCGCTTGCAAACAAATACCATGCATGGTGTTCCTCACCCTGAGTTTAGTGATGTCAATGTAGCTCCTCTTTATAAAGACGCCTTTGAAGAGGTGAGTATTTTAGCATTTGCACCTAACAGTGAAATATCGTTAAACGCCTTGGGTGGGGGCGAGCTTTTAGTTCTTGAAGGCTCGCTTGAAGAGCAGGGCGATACATTAGTAAAACACAGCTGGTTAAGAGTACCGCCTAACAGCGAAATTAAAGCAATAGCAGGCAGTGAAGGAGCCAGAGTTTGGCTTAAAATCGGTCATTTAACAGATGTTGAAAACCAAATAGCACGGCTTAAAAATGCATAATTAAGCATTTAATTAAAATAGGCACAATAAAAGTATATGTGCCTGTTTTTTGATCTACTTCACTATTGGTTACTAAGCTATCACCTATACTCAATGCTCATTTTATTGCGGAGTTCGGGTTATGGTAAATTTAACACACGGCTTATCTATTGGTATTGAGCGCTCTGGTTGCGAGTTTTTTTTAACCTTAAAAGCCATAGGCACACTCACTCACAAAGATTATGAAGTGATTACGCCGATGATAGACTCTGCGCTTGGCGAAGTTAAACATCCTATTGTTAATGTACTCATAGATGGAACTGAGCTTGATGGCTGGGAACTTAGAGCCGCATGGGATGATTTAAAACTTGGCTTAAAACACAACAAAGAGTTTAAAAAAATAGCCATATACGGCAACAAAGACTGGCAATCAACCATCGCTAAATTAGGCAGTTGGTTTGTATCAGGTGAAATTCAATATTTTTAGAACGCCACTGCGGCCTTAGAATGGTTAAAAAGTAATGATGAAGAAGTAGATGCTTAAATAAAGGCCATAATCGGCCTTTATTTTTAAAGTATTTATACCAATTCGCTTAATTAAGTGATCTATTTTGAGGCTGGAAAAACGTGTTGATAGCTAGGCAAAAAATTTGCTATTTAGTTGTTCTAAATGAGAATTTTTTAACGCAGATAGCGACACGTTTAGCCCCGTAAAATTATTAAGTATTATTGCGGATTGGTATTATACCTCTTGAAGTGTAGGTAATGCTGGAAAAGCCCCCTTGGCTAAGCAGGCTTTAGAGCCACAGCGAAGGCCGAAATTTAAAGCGCGTTTTACTATTTGCTGATTGTTGAGTTTATCCGTGAGCAATATATTTTCATCATTATGATTTAAATAATACAAAACCCCGGCAATAAACGCATCGCCCGCACTGGTGGTATCAACCGCCGTAATAATTGGTGCAGCTTCAGTAAATGTAAATACGTTATGGTAAACCGTTGCCGGTGCAGGGCCATCGGTTAAAAATACCAATTTAACACCTGTATCTAAAATAGATTGTAAATAATCATCAGGTGCTTGCTGTGTTTGCTCAGCTAAAAAGTTTAGCTCATCACGCGATAGCTTAACAATATCGCAATAGGCGTAACACGCGTGTACATTTTGCTCAATGTCATTGCTATTTTGCCACAAGCTATAGCGTAAATTCACATCAAAGCTGACTAGCTTATGGTTCTTTTTAGCCAGCTTTAAAGCATTGATCGTGGTGCGCGCAATGGCTAAATTAGTTAACGTGTTGGAACAAAAGTGTAGGGTACTCAATTCATCCCATTTGATATGGTTTAAATGCTCACTCGTTAACAGTAAATCGGCGGTATTGTGGCGATAAAAATTAAAGCTGCGTTCACCGGTTTCATCCAAACTGACAATAACCACGGCCGTTTGAGAGTCTTTAATTGTAAATAAGTACTCTGTACTTACCTTATATTGCGCAAGCGATTTACTTAATTGTTTAGCAAAATAGTCATCGCCCATACCGCCACAAAAAGCCGCTTTGCCGCCCAGTTTGGCATAACCTACCGCTACATTGGCAGGAGCGCCGCCAGCAATGGGCAAATAAGCACTGTTTTGAGAATCTTGCGGCAGCATATCAATAAGCAGCTCGCCAAGGCTAAGTAATTTGGTCATATTGTAAATCCTAAAAAACCTAGCAAGGGCTAGGTCAAAAGTAGTGGGAGAGTCTTTCAAGGTAAATAGATGTTAGGAGATCAAGCGCTGAAAATACATTATTCAGCGCTTAAAAATACTAAAGCTCGGTTAATTAAATAGGTATTTAAGTGTTAGTGACGTTGTACGGCCGTTAATAGTGCGGGCACGAATAATATTATTATCTGGGATAGAACCTTCTTCGGCTTCAGTAATACCGACTGTATCAAATAGGTTATTTACATTAAGCGCGATGCTAAGGTTTTCAGATAAATCGTAGCTTACAAAGCCATTTACTTGGGTGTAACCATCAAATTTAAGGTCGTTGTTGTCTTGAGCGTATGCATCGGTAGTACCAATAAAGCTTACACCAGCTGCACCTTTCTCGTAGCTATAACGCGCCATTAGTGAGTAAATTAAATCTGCTTGGCGTCGAGGCGTATTACCTTCTACTTCCGGTGTTAGTGCATCTTTAACGATTTCAGCATCGGTCCAGGTTAAGTTACCGCGAAAATCCCACGCATCGATGAAGTAAGTTGATTCAATCTCAATCCCTTTGGCTTCGTATTCACGGTCGAAAAAGGTTTGTGATGTAGCTTCAAAATTTTGCTCTTCAGTTTCTGCATAAAAAGCAGTTGCAAATACAGAGAAGGAATCAAAACGTTTTTTAACCCCAAACTCATATTGATTAACTTCATCTACAGCATCTTCTTTCGCAACAGAGCCATCTGCACGTACTTTACCAAATAAAAGTCGGTCAGCATTCGCTCGTCCGCCTTTACTGATACGAGCAAATGTTGCCAGACTTGGGTCAATTTGATAGTTAGCACCAATTGAATAAGATGTGTAGTTCCAGTCGTAGTTAACTGGGCTGGCATTAGTAATATCAATGCCTGCAACATTTTGTTCAGGAACGGATATTTCACCATCACGATTCATATCAACTGTAGAGGTTACTGCACCTGCGTAATTACCGCGAGCTTCGCCACTATCGTAACGGGCACTTGCATCAATACTTACATCGCCAAGTTTTGTAGAAAATGCAACGTACGGGGCGCGAGTGTCGTATTCTGTGTCGTAATCACGCTGACAACAGTTACCCCAAAAAGGTGTTCCGTATGCGTATAAACCATTTTCAGAAAACTCAGTACCATCGGCAGCTGTGACATTTAATAAGGCTGCGTTATCGCCCTTAAGCTCCATTAGATAAGAGTTCCATAACCACGACATGGCAATGTTTTGCGTTGATGCGTAGTAACCAAACGTAATGCTGGTGTCGTCATCGAGCGATTTAGTCAATTTAAAGTCGTTCACAATAGAGTCAAAGTCGTTCATTGTGACGTCAAACGTATGAATACGCATTGCTAAATTGTCTTTAAATGCAGCCCCAGTATTTGCATTGCTGAGTGTTGCACCTGCGCCGCCAATACTTTCTGCAATCGACGTTGCACTGCCTACTTCAGCAGGAATAAGTGAATTAAAGTTACCGCTTACAGATGATTTACGAAAACGGTTTTCGATACGCCAATCATTATCTAAGTCAAATACTGCTTCAAAGCCAATTGAGTCAACGTTAGGGTTCATACCGTCGCGAATATCGCCACTGCTAATTTGGTTTTCGCCGTTTAGACGCACTGTTTTTGTAAATAATGCCGAGTGTGGTGTATCCGATTGTGCGTCAAACCCAGGGATAGAATCGCCATTTGCATACATTGGCATCGGTAAGTAACCTACGCTTTTATCATCTAAATGCTTGTAATAAATTCGAACATAGCCGTTTTCAAAATCTTTGGTTAGGTTGGCTTTAATTTGCCCGCCTTTATTTGATGTGTAACCTGTTTCGCGTGGACCTTCACCTTGGCGAACAAAGCCACCGACATGAAAACGTACACTATCGCTTAGGTAAGTACCGTATTCAAAGTCTGTACGAACGCTATCGTAATCGAGGCCCAGAGTAGTTGATACGCTGCCTGATTCGTTTTCACCATTTTTAGAAATAAAGTTAATAATGCCACCAGGTGCATTACTTGCAGCCGTCGATGCTGAGCCGCCACGAATTGATTCGATTGTTTGTACGGTATTATCTAAGCGCATAAAAATATCAGCGTTACCAAAAGCGATATCACCGTATTGCAGTACAGGTAAACCGTCTTCTTGTAATTGTAAAAATTTCGCACCGCCAGATGCCACAGGTAAACCACGCACAGCAATGTTTGCGTTACCTTCACCACCGGTCGATTCTGCGCGAATACCCGGAATGATTCTAAACGCCTCAGCGGTTGAGCGAGGTGTAGACACTTCAACTTGTTCAAGCGACAAGCTACTGACTGATACGCTTGATGCCATAATCGTTGTACGACGTGGTACACCAGTTACAACGATTGTTTCAAGACCTTTGTTAGCTTGTACTTGAGAATTTTGATCTTGTTGTTGCGCATGTACGCCTTGGCTTACGGCAAGTGCTAATGCACTGATTAAATATAAAGGTGTGTTGTGTGTTGTCATGGTTACGCCTCGTTGTGTTGAACCCAATTGGATTTGTATTTTTACTTAATCGATTAAGTAAAAATAACAAATATTTTACAAGAAGCAAATTATTTTGTGCTTAATTTGCTCTTTTTTTATTCATTCATTGATTTATAAAGTATTTTTTATTGTCTTAGAATATAGGTTTACTCAGTTACAGGGTTATCTTGCTGTAAAGCCGTTGCTGATGGATCTTTAAAATAATTAAACAGCATAGCTAAAAATAAAATGACAGCAAAGCCCGTAGCTAAATAAAAACCGTAACGCACATGGCCAAAGTAATCGCTGATCATACCCATGAACAAGGGTGCTAAAGCCGCCGAAAGTGCGGTAAAAAATAATATCACGCCCGCCACAGCACCGTGCTGTTGCACTGCAAAGCAGGATATACCTTTAGAGTTTAAAGTCGGATAAACCATCGACATAAATAACCCCGAAAGCGGCAATAAACCCACAGCCCAATCAACGCCACCGAATAATGTACCGACATAACACAGCGCAATGCCTAAGCTTAAATAGGCCATAACACCTTGCCAGCTATAGCGGTTTAGTAACCATACGGCAATAAATCGCCCTGCGGCACGCAGTACAAAAAATATTGTCAATGCATAGGTTGCAAGTAGTGGCCAAGAGCCAGTGTAATCTTTTAACAGCGTAGGCATCCATACATAAATAGCAACCTCCGTGGCCACGTAAAGGGCAATTGCCAGAGAAAAACCTAGCGCATACGGATTTTTGATCATTTTCATAGTGGTGGCAAGCGAGGTGGGCTTCGCTGTGGTTTTTACAACGGCTGGGTAGTCTGCACGCCACGCTAGTAAAGCGAGAATTAAACACATTACACCTGCAATAATGTACAGGTAAGTCCAGCTTACATTTTGCACCAGTAAGACGCCTACTAGAGCTGGCCCTACAATGGCGCCTATGCCAAAAAAGCCTTCTACCTTATTCATCGTTTTAGTGTGATCTTCGTTACTATGTGAAATATCACCAAGTAACGCAAGCGCACCCGTTTTAAATAAACCAATGGCTAAGCCTATGCAGCAAAGTAGCAATAAAAAGAAGGTAAAGCTGGTGCTAAACGCAAACAAGAAACAGCTCGCCGAAAATATTAAAAGGCCTAGCATGATGGTTGTTTTACGCCCTAAACTGTCTGCTAAAAAACCTAAAAACAATCCACTAAAAGCAATTAGCGCCATAGGTGCATAATGGAACGCGCTTGCTTGGGTCATGCTTAAACCAAACTCTTTAATAAGTTCAGGTATGATCATGCCCACCGCATCAGAAGTCATGGCAAACATAAAAAACATCATATATGTAAGCCAGCGTATTTGTTGCAACGGATCGCTGCTTACGTGTGTGTGTGATTTTGTCATGTACTTTTTCCTCGTTAAATGCTCAGTTAACACTTAGTAAGTCAGTTAGTTACTTATTGTAGTATTACGTGAGCCACGATTTTTGTATGTAAAATTATTAAAAATTACTTGTAAATTCTTACTTGCTAGTTAAAGATATATCTTAATCGATTAAGTTTCAACATGGTAATCACACAATGATGAAGAATAAAGTTCAATTGATCACATATGCTGATCGAATCACTGGCCAAGATATCAACGCATTGACCGCACTTTTAAATGGTCCATTACACGGCGTGTTCGGAGGTGTCCACCTATTGCCATTCTACAATCCAATTGATGGTAGTGATGCAGGCTTTGACCCTATTGATCATAGTGCCGTGGATGAACGGATCGGTACTTGGCAAGACATTCAAGTGTTAGGAGCAGACTATGATCTGATGGCCGATTTGATTGTGAACCACGTATCGGCGCAATCCTTTCAGTTTCAGGATGTACTAGCAAAAGGTAAAGCATCACCGTTTTGGGATTTATTTTTAACTAAAGAAGATGTCTTTCCAAATGGTATGAGTGACGCCGAGCAAAAAGCGATTTATCGCCCGCGCCCTGGCAGTTGTTTTACTCCAATGCCATGTGGCGATGGTCAAACGTATGATTTTTGGACCACGTTTACCGATAATCAAATCGACATTAATGTTAAAGTTGCTGCGGGCGTTGCGTATTTAAATAATGTATTAACAAAGTTCTCTGCTAATAACGTTAATATTATTCGTTTAGATGCGGCGGGTTACGCGATTAAGCAAGCTGGCACAAACTGCTTTATGCTAGATGAAACGTTTGATTATTTAGATAAGTTATCGGCGCAAGCTAATGCATTGGGTATGGAAACAATTGCTGAAATTCACAGCCATTATCAAACTCAAGTTGACGTCGCAAAGCGGGTCAATATGGTTTATGACTTCGCATTACCACCATTGATTTTGCACAGCTTATTTACCAATAATAGTGATGCACTTGTAAAGTGGTTAAATATTTCACCACGTAACTGCCTAACGGTACTCGATACCCACGATGGCATTGGCATTATAGATGCGGGTCCAATGGGTGATAAGCCAGGATTATTAAATGCAGCGCAAATTGATAATCTAGTTGAAACTATTCATGCAAATAGCAATAACCAAAGCCGCCAAGCAACCGGGGCTGCTGCCAGTAATGTCGACTTGTACCAAGTAAATTGCACCTATTACAATGCGTTAGGCGCAAATGATTTTGACTACTTAGTTGCGCGCGCGATTCAATTTTTTGCACCCGGTGTACCACAAGTTTACTACGGTGGCTTATTCGCAGCTGAAAATGATATGGCGTTACTAGCAAAATCCAATGTAGGTCGTGATATTAATCGTCCATATTTAGATGCTGATATCATTGCGCAGTCTCTTGCAAAGCCTGTTGTACAGGGATTACTAAAATTAATTGAGATACGTAATACTCACAGTGCCTTTGCAGGTGAGTTTAGTGTTGAAGGTGATGACAATAGTTGTGCTTTAAAGTGGCTATTAAACGACAGTGAAATTGTCCTAAAAGTTAATTTTGCACGTCGCGAAGCGTTAATAATTGAACGCACTGGGAATGAGCAAATACTCACCTCACTAAATGATTTGTTAAACTAAGTTAAACCTTACAATCAGTCACTTATCAGCCACTATGACCTAACTGTAATTGGTAGTTGATAAGTGCTTTTTGCTCTTCTTTGCTAATAAATAAATTAGCTGCTAACGCTCCTTTTTCTTCACTATTTTGATGAATAGTTGTTAATGTTGGCATAGAGCGCTGCGCTTCATCAATGCCATCAAATCCAACAATTCGCAATTCTTGGGGTATTTTTATACCTATTTTAACTGCTTCGCGAATTGCCGCGAGGGCAATAAGATCACTCATACAAAGTAATACATTGGGTCTAGGTATGCAGTTGAGCGCCTCTTTTGCTGCGATGCTCGCATAACGTTCGCTACTTTCTGGAATATTCCAAGTTCTATCGTCACCTAAGGTAATGTTAACTTCGCTTAATGCTTTTTGATAACCTCGTAATCTTTGATGTGCAATTGATTGACCGGCTTCGCATTCATGGTGCTCATATACACGACACAATACATTTTCATCTAATAACCGCAGTCCCAATATAGCGACCTGATCAGCACTGCTTTTTAATACGTGTTTAGCCACTTCATAACTAGCTTGTTCGTTATCTATGTTTACAGAGGCATTACGATCAATATCAAAATCAACGGTAACCACATGTTTGGGTACAATTTTTAATTGATCTACAAGTGATTGATTGCGCGGACGACCATAACAAATAAAGCCATCAACAAAATCTAATACGCTGTTAAGGTTTTGACTATTTCCCGAAAATAATAATAAGTTAATATTGTTTTTTTCAAGGATAGAAGCCACACCACGCATAAAACTACTGGCCACAGGATCCGACACCATATACTCAATACTGTCAGGTAATACCAGCGCAACAATATTAAATTTACCACGGCGTAATGATTGCGCTGCTTTATTGGGTCCAAAATAGCCAAGCTCTTTACACGCCAATAAAATAGACTCGCGACGACTTTTTGATAGTTGATCTGGACGATTAAATGCATTTGAAACGGTGGCGTTAGAAACGCCTAATTCTTTGGCGATGCTTTTTAATGTCCAATGTTTTTTTTGGGTCATACGACTTCTCATGATAGTGAACGCGATTCACTAATAAATTACCATATTTCACGCTAAATCAAAGTGTTAATTATATTGTAGCGTGTATAGCAAGTTACGTAATTAGGTATTAGGAACAAGAATGAACTAGAAAGTGGTTGTTATTAATAATAAAGTACTGGCTTTTTTATATCTGCTAGCTTACTAACTCACACGTTACTGTTTGGGTGATTTTTCACAAAGTCGCCTTATCATTTATATCTTTACATATGTACCCTTTTTGATGATAAAGTACTGTTGTTTTCTATTTTGCTACAACTAATGAATTAAAAATTTTTTAGTTTTAGGCAAAGTATATTGTATGTAATGGCGATTATATGTTGCAAATTGCGTCCTCGATAACCCGTTCTGGATTGAAATAATAAAATTTATCAAAGGTAAATTATGAAAATGAATAGATTGATTTTGGCGTTACCGTTATTAGGAGCAAGCTCTATGGCGCTTGCTAATACGACCCATCAGCGCGTATTCAAGCCACAAGCTGCGATTGTTGAACGTGTGCATCATCATGGCGTTGAACACGGCCATAATGAAAAAGCACCAATAGCACAGCTGCAATCACAACCCCAAAAATTTAGTATGTTAATGATGCGTAGCCAAGCTGCAACAGTCAGCTGCGATTTAAATGCACTGGCTAATGCTAGTTCAACGAGCATTATTACTGAGCTTAAAAATCAAGGTAGTGGCTGTGTTAATGAACTATTTAGTGCATCAGCATCAACTCAGAGCCTAGTATTTAGTTCTGATAATATGTATGCGGTTGCTAATCATGCAAAGTCACTCTCACAGACTTATGCTGGCGGTGGTGACATTGAACTCGAGGCATTGTTCCTATATTTACGAGCTGGTTTTTATGCGGAATTTTACAACGACAACGTGAGCTTTAGCTCTTGGGTTACGCCTGCCGTAATTGATGCGATAGATGCTTTTGTAAACAACAGCCATTTTTATGACGATAATGACGGCCATGGTAAAACGCTTTCTGAAGTGATCATTACGATGGACAGCGCTGAACAGCAACATCGTTACTTGTATGTGGTGAAACAGTGGCTAACGCGTTTTAACGAAAGCTATGCTGCAAAATGGAATATACGCAGTGCGGTGAATGGTATTTTTACTTTGCTTTATCGCGGCCAGTGGAATGATGCATTTGTTACAGCTGTAGCTAGCGATACTGATTTAGTTACTAAGCTGAATGCATTTACCCAAAAGCAGTGGATGATTGACTCTGACGCACAATATTTAATTGTTAATGCAGCCAGTGAGCTTGCGCGCCTTAAGCAGTATTCCGACACTGCTATTCAAGCTACTGTTGATACTGGCTTAAAAGCGGTTTTTAGTACTTATAACAGCTTTGGCTATGGTGATGCAGTATGGCTTGCGGCGGCAGATTCTGTCAGTTATTACGCTGATTGTAATGACTATGGTATTTGTGGCTTTGTTGATGAACTTACTCAGCAAGCGCTTTCGCAAAATTATAGCTGTAGTAGCACTATTAAAATTCGCTCACAAAATATGACTGCAGCACAACATACAGCTGCATGTGCTGCAATGGGCGCAGAAGAAGGTTTATTTCACACTAAACTTGCCACCAATAACACCCCAGTTGCCGATGATAACAACAGTTTTTTACAAGTAAATATATTTGATAGCAGCGATGATTATAGTAAATACGCAGGTGCGATTTTTGGCATTAACACCAATAATGGCGGCATGTATTTAGAAGGTGACCCCGCAGTTGTGGGTAATCAAGCAAATTTTATTGCCTATGAGGCGAGCTACGCCAATGCTGAGCATTACGTGTGGAATCTAGAGCACGAATATGTGCATTACTTAGATGGTCGTTTTGACTTATATGGAAACTTTAATTCACCAACTGAAGATATCGTGTGGTGGTCAGAAGGCGTTGCAGAATATGTTGCTAATCTTGATAACAATGACGCCGCTAAAAATACCATCAGTGATGGTTCGCGTTATACCTTAGCGCAAGTATTTGCCACTAACTATGACGGTTTTGATCAAGACCGTATTTATCGCTGGGGTTACTTAGCTGTGCGCTTTATGTTCGAACGCCATTACAGTGAAATTAATGCCATGCTTGCAGATACACGCATTGGTAATTGGAGTGCTTATAAAGCGAAAACTGTGCAGTGGGCAAATAATTATGAAAACGAGTTTGTACAATGGTGTGATGACTTAGTTGCAGGTACAACCACTAATACGCCACCAATCGCATACATCAATGGACCTTATGCCGGTATGCAAAACAATGAGATCAATTTTACGAGCAATGGCAGTATTGACAGTGACGGCTCAATTGTTAGTTATCAGTGGAGCTTTGGTGATGGCAGTAGTTCTAATCAAGCAAACCCGGTGCATACTTATACAACATCAGGACAATATAGCGTATCGTTAACGGTTGTTGATAACCAAGGTGCCAGCCAAACCGCATCAACATTGGCTAGTATTGAAGAGGATAGCAGCGTTGGTAACGGCGAGTTGATAAACGCTCAACCAATGACTATTGCTGGCGAGCAAGATGAGCTGTTGTATTTCAGCTTTGATGTACCGCAAGGTGCCAGCGACTTAGTGTTTAGCTTAAGTGGTGGCACGGGCGATGCTGATTTATATGTGAGTTATGCTGCTACACCAACAATGGATAGTTATGATTGTCGTCCTTATGTCGGTGGTAATAGTGAACAATGTGTAATAAATCCTGCACAAGCAGGTGTTTATCAAGTAATGGTTCGTGGCTATAACATGTTTGATAATGTGCAATTAACTGCTTCATACACAGGAGCAAGCAGTAGTGTACCTGATGCATGTGCTACCCAAGGTAGTCGTAGCAATGGCCGTTTAAATGACGGTGAAGTGATTTGTTTGGGTAACAGCGATCCTATGTGGTTTAGTATTGCTGACGTTCAAAGTCAAAGTGGTGTGGCGATAACCACCGCTAATGGCAGTGGCGACATCAGCCTAAGTTATTCAAACAGCAGCTGGCCAAATGGCAGTAATGAACAGGCTCAGTCCAGTAATAGCGGCAATAGCGAATGTATTTATATTAGCGATCAAAGCCAATATTGGGGTTATTTAAAGGTGTCGGGCAATAGTACTGGTGCAAGTCTAGTGGTTGATTTTAATAGCCAAGGGTGTCGTTAAAATTATCATATTAAAAAAGTAAAGCACCTACAGCAAAGCCCATCTAGATGGGCTTTTTTAGTGTTGTAACTTAAGCGTTAAAGTGAGTTTAGATTGCTCGTTTATACACCGCGAGTGGATGCGAAGTACTTAACGATACGTGCACGCTATCGCCAGGGTATACCACGACTTCGTGGCTTACGCGGCTAGTAACCACTGTTTTACAGGCAAGCTCTACTGCACATAAACGACTCCCTCCTTCAAAGCGTACCCATACGACCACACCGTTGTTGCCGATCTCACCTTGTACTAGCATTACATCGTCGGGGCGAAGTAGGACATCCACCTCACCTTGTTGGCAATCTACGGCTAGAGCGGGCACATTGCCGATGGCTGTAGTTGCTTGATTATTCTCAAAAAAACCGCTAATGAAACTTGCTTCACCTAAAAAACGTGCAACAAAGCGATTGTTGGGCACACTAAAACAACGCTCAGGAGTATCAAGTTGCTGGATTTTTCCGGCCTTGAGCACACCCACACGATCGCCTATTGATAAAGCTTCTTCTTGATCATGAGTTACCCAAATTGCAGGCACGCCAGCTTTTTTCAGGGCATTTCGGATATCCCAGCGCAGCATATCTTTTAGTGCCGCATCAAGGTTTGAAAGCGGCTCATCAAGTAACACAAAGTCAGGTTGGTGGGCAAGGGTACGTGCTAGTGCAACTCGTTGTTTTTGACCGCCTGAAAGGGTGGCTGGCTTTTTATGACGAAAGTCATCAAGACCCAGAAGGGCTATCCAATGATCAGCAACGGCGGTATCTTTTAAACGAAAGCCAATGTTTTGCTCAACGGTTAAATGAGGGAATAACGCAAAGTCTTGAAATACCATACCTACGCTGCGTTTTTCAGGCGGCACAGTCAATTTGGGGGTAGCCTGCCATTTACCTAAGTTAATTTCACCTTCGCTAATAGGAATTAGTCCGGCGAGCGCTTGTAAAATTGTGCTTTTACCACAGCCCGTAGGGCCTACTAGCATGAGAATTTCACTTTCACCAAGCAACAAATTTAGGTCGCTTACTACACGGTTACTGCCATAATCTATAGACAACTGGCTTACAGATAGCATTTGTATTTAAATCCTCAATGTTCGAGTTGGTTACGTTTTTCGCCAGACATCATAATAGCTAAACCGCACGCAGAAATCAGTACTAACAATAACCCAGGGATAGCAGCACGACCAAAATAGCCCGCCTCATAAACACGCCATAAATAAGTCGATAGTGTTTCAAAACCAGTTGGGCCAAGTAATAAGGTTGCTTCTAATTCACGCATGGATTCTAAAAATACTAAAGCGGCACCGGCTATGATCCCACGCATTGTGAGTGGTAAAGTTATGCGGGTAAATGCTTCGCGCGGACTGGCGCCTAAGACCCGCGCAGATTTAACTAAACTTGGATCAAGGTGCTCAGTGCTAGTGCGCACAGAGCCTACCGCTAAGGGTAAAAAACGCAGCATATAGGCAATGATCAACAGCCCTAATGTTTGATATAAAAACGGCAATTGCAAACCACCGTAAACTAGCGCGGTGCCCATTACAATACCTGGAATACCAAAACCAAAGTAAGTAACACGCTCCATGATACGACCCGCTTTGCCGCTAAGTGCAGCATGGGCAACAGGGATAGCTACAATCACCGCAACCACTGCAGCAATGGCTGAGGCATACGCTGAATTCCACGCGATGCTAAAATCAAATGAGCTAAAGCCATCACGCGCTAACCACAGCGAAAATATCGCCAGAGGTAAGCCAATGGCTAATAATAAAATAGGCGCAAAAGTGGCAAACATAGCCGCTAGTTGCCACTTACTAGGAAACAAAATTAATGGCCGGCCATGGCGTTCGCTAGCCGTTTTAATTTGTGACTCAATCAACAGTAAAAAGCCCACAATCACCAACAACTGTAACGATAACATTGCCGCACGACTTAACTCAAAAGCATTGTACTCGACATAAATAACCCGGGTAAAGGTATCAAGGCGCATCATTGCAGGTGTGCCAAAGTCAGACAAAGTATACAGGGCGACCAATAACGAACCTGCGGCGATGCCATTTACTACACGGGGTAAAATGACTTTAAATACACTTTCGGTCATCGACATACCTAAGGTGCGGGCCGCATTAACCATGCTTGCATCAAGACTAAGTAAAGATGAGCGGGTAGTCATCATTACAAATGGAAATGTGTAAAGAGTCATGACAATAGCTGCGCCGCTGAGTCCATCCATCGATGGCAGTTCAATACCAAGTAGATTATGTATCTCTCCGCCGGAGCCAAAAGCCGCATAAAGCGTAAATGCACCAATGTAACTGGGAATGGCTAGAGGCGCGGCAAAAAACACCAGCCATACTTTTTTAAACGGTAAACGCACATAAGCGCTGATAAATGCTAACGGTACCCCGATTAAAATAGAACCAATGACCGTTAATACCATCAAGGACAAAGTATTGCCGAGAATACTTAAATTATGATTATCAAACAAAGAGCTGGCATCAGTGGCCAGCGTTATTAAAATAAAGATAGGAGATAAAACAATAAGCGCTGCAAGCAGCGCCATTGGGTAAGAAGCTGGTAGTCGCATTACAGTACGCCGCTATTTCGCATCAAAGCTATGGTTGGCCGAAGATCAGCTAACTGTGTTAAGTCCACTTTGGGTGGTGAAATATTGGCTAAAGATGGTAACCCTTCAGGTAGAGGGACACCATTTACCAGCGGAATTTCATAGGCTTCACGAGCCAAGTAACCTTGCACTTCGATGCTTAATAAATAGCGCATAAAGTGAGTGGCAAGAGGGTCGTCGTTCAATGCCAAAATACCTGATGCATTGACTAAACAGCCAGCATCTTGTTGGGTAAATGCTAAATCAAGTTTGGCATCTGGTTTGCCTGATTTTAAACGTAAGGTGTAATAGTGATTAGCAAAACCAATATCCACTTCACCACGTTCAACGGCCATTACTACACCCAACTCACCGGCATAGGTTTTAGCACGCTTCTTAATCTTTTTCAGCCATTTCGCTGTTTTATCGTCACCTTCGAGAATACGCATTGCCGTTACAAATGATTGAAACGATGCATACGCAGGTGCCCAGCCAATGCTTAAGTCACTATCAGCAATGTCCATAATACTGGTTGGAATTTGCTCTTTGGTCAAACGCGAAGTGTTATAGGGTATGGTGCGCACACGACCGGTGACAGGGGCCCAATCTTTATAGCGAAACTGTGGTTGCAACTGCGCTGATAGATCACTCGGAATAGGTTGTGCAAGGCCTGCATCTGAAACCAAGCCAATAGCGCCAGAATCAACAGCCCAAAACAAATCGGCTCTACGCACCCCTGCTTTTGCTTCAGCAACAATTGTATTGGCTAAAGCTGCTGTAGGACCACGACGAATGCCTAGTTTAAAGTTGGGGTTTCTGTCTTGAATTGCTTGTAGCACATTTTCATACAAACCACCTTCACCACGACCTAGGTATAAGGTCAGCTCACCTTCAAGTTTAGGTAAGTCATCAACAGAAACTGGGTTTGCTATGTTGGCAGCTAGTGCGCGAGAAAGAGGCAATGGTAATGCACCGATTGCCCCAAACGCAGCTAGGCCTTGTATAAAGGTCCTACGCTTCACTTAAAATACATCCTTACGTGCTTTTTCGGCTTTTTCGAGTAATACCTTGGCGCGGTCTAATTTAGTGTGCATGCTACTTACCACATCGCGTACTTCATCAACACTTTTGTTATCTGAAATTGCTTTTGGCAGTGTCACGTTAAAATCTTTTTCTAATATTTCAACAAGTTTGGCATCTTGTTCGATAAGTGTGCCTTCAACACCTTCAAATAGGTGAAGATAAGTATCGTGCACAATGCTGGTTGCTTCATCACTTAAGCGCTCTGCATATTTGGCAATGACACGATCAAGTTTATGTTTAATTTCATCAATTGTAGCACTTTGAGTCATGCTTGTGGTTGCAGTTGCTTTAACGTTTGCAAGCAAACCTTTTTGTTGAAATTGCGCCGCTAGTTTAACTGCGCCAAGACCTTGCCACAAGGCAGCATTCATCGCTTGTTGTTCTTTACGAGCTTCAGTCGCCGGCTTGTTATTATCAATGGCCATTTTTACGCCATAAATACCTTGCCAGATTGACGCATATACCGGCACAAAATTTGTTTCAATCGCGCTGTGAAACTTCACTGATTCCCAATACTCGATTAGGTCATCGCTTTTTACTGCTTTTACGCCTTTGCTTTCATAGTCGCTTACCATGGTATCGACTTTGCCGATCATCCATTCAACTTCTTCTGAGTAATCTTTGATATTTGCTTGTAAGTGATTTACATGTTCGCCAATAGGGCCATTAGCAAATGCAGGTTGCGCAACAAATGCTGATACTAAAAGAAGGCTCACACCTAAGGTGGTAGCTGATTTAAATACTGCTTTCATAATAGAGGATCCGAAAGGTAATTGTAAATGATAGCCATTATCATATCCATAAAAATGACTAAAAGCAATATACCTAAATTAGCCTTTGAATGCCCATTTTATCTCTGTTTATAAAGCATTTGTTTGTATTAGGGCGGTTGTAATGATTTGTCGATATAAACCTTAACCGCAAGAGCGGTTGGTTTATGAGCGAAAGTAACAAAAAAATACATTTTTCTTTGCTTCAATTGAATTTACAGTAGCACAGAGTCTATCGACAGGTTACTTGCTACTAATTCAAATTTATTTTTTGCACTAGGAAACAATAATTACATGCCTAGGCTAGCAAGTCGTCTTTGGCTGATAAAAAGGATTATGATGAAAAGACAAGTACATTTATGAAGTGATAAAATACGCATACTTTCTTTAATTAAACTTGCCACACTTTTTAAATGCGTTGACAATACAAAGGCAAAATTTACTAGGTAATTGTAGTAAAATAGCAACTCGGATATGGTTTGTGTTTCACAGCTATAATCTAAAGAAGAGTTAAATATTCTGCTTGCTGTGACTTTTAGCTGTTTAGTAATAGTAATAAATACTATCTATGCATTCTGTGCTACTTATGCAAAATCAAAGCTATCCTCGCAAAAAAGGGGGACGATACTTAATAAGGTCAGTGGTGGAGTATTCGTCGGATTTGGCGTTGGTCTCTTGCAGCGTCAAGTAAATAATTTCATGCCATAACGTAATCTTTATGGCATCTACTTGCGCCTGTTTAGATCATTTTACTTATTCAAGATAAGAGCGGTTTATGCCAACATTGAATGCGCAACAATTAATACAACACAATAAAATCATTTTATTCGACGGGCAGTGTAAGCTATGCAGCGCGTGGTGCAATTTTATTATTAAACACGACAAGCAGTTGCATTTTAAACTATGCAGTGTGCAGTCTTTAAAAGGCCAAGCGATACTAAGTTACTTTAACTATGCAACAGATAATTATAAAACTATGATTTATGTTGAAAATAATCAATGTATTACGCAAAGTGATGCATTTATTAATATTGTTACGCAGCTTGGTTGGCCTTGGCAGATAGCTAAAATATTGCGAATAATTCCCAAATGCCTACGTAACTGGGCGTACGATCGCATTGCGTTTAATCGATATCGCTTATTTGGCAAGTACGATTACTGTCGTATACCAAACAGTGACTATGATCAGCATTACTTATAAGGCATTAAATGTTGTGTTAAAATCGCCGCAGTTAAATTGAGTAGAGACAAATAATGGCCAGCACTGCACACGCATTACATATTTTGGTTAAGCATAAAGAACTTGCTGAAGATATCATCAAGCAATTAAAAAAAGGCGCTAAGTTTCAAGTGCTCGCTAAAAAGCATTCAACCTGCCCATCAGGGAAAAAAGGCGGTGATTTAGGCGAGTTTAAACGCGGCCAAATGGTTCCACAGTTTGATAAAGTCGCTTTTAGTGCTGAGATCTTAGAGCCACATTTAGTTAAAACCAAATTTGGCTGGCATGTTATCAAAGTGCTGTATAGAACGTAAGAGTAAATAAAGTTAGCGAGAGTAAAGTTAGCTAGAAAAACGAGTGACTTTGATTTAAACGTAAAAACCACCTACAAAGGTGGTTTTTACGTTTAAGCATCCAGTAACTTTAGCTGCCAACGGCACTTGGTTGTACATCTAAGCCGTAACCAAACATTACTGCAAGCACTAATACAATTGATGCGGCTAACATTAACTTAAGTAACAATGGTAAACAAAAGCGGAACCAATGGCCATAAGGGACGCCTGCCATCCCTAAAATTCCCATTAAGACTGCATTAGTTGGGATGATCATATTTGAAAAGCCATCGCCAAATTGATATGCAAGTACAGCCACTTGGCGTGGCACGCCGACTAAATCGCCCAGCGGGGCCATCAGCGGCATAGTCACATACGCTTGGCCAGAGCCTGATGGAATAAAGGTATTGAGTATTGTTTGAATGACTAACATTCCAATGGCTGAGATCTCGGCGTTCACATACGAAAGTGGTAGCGACATACCATGCACTAAACTATGCAAAATTTGCCCATCTTCCAGTATCAAGGCGATACCACGGGCCACACCAATTAAAATAGCGGTAGTCACGAGGTCTGAGACCCCTTCAATAAAACGGTTGGCAGTTTCATCTGCTGATAAGCGCCCCAGTACAGCAACAATCGCACCCCAGGCAATAAATACACCGCCTAGCTCGTATAAGTACCAACCTTTAGTGGCAATACCCCACACAGCGACAGCAAGAGTGATGATAAAACTGCCTAAAATTAGTTTATGGCGCAGCGCAAGTACAGGATACTGCGGTGTTGCTTTATCGCCTAAAGGGCAAGGTACATCAAGCATCATGGATTTACTTGGATCGTTTGCGACTTTTTTAGTGTATTGCCACACATGGTGAAAGCCAATTAATACAAACGGCACGAATATCGCCAAACGTAACCATAAGCCAGAATACACTGGAATTTCAGCAATTTGCTGAGCAATTAACACCGTAAACGGGTTAAACGCCGATACCCCATAACCAATCCCGTAACCTGCCACAATCATACCGACCGCAGTCATTGCATCAAGGCGCATGGCTTTACATAAAGCGACTAAAATCAGCACAAACGGAATGTATTCTCCCGCAGTACCAATGCTGCTCGATGCTAAGGCAAAGCAAAATACCACCATAAAAATAAGTCGTTGTGGTTGTCTACCATGGCGTTCAAGTAAACGACCAATCAACGCATCAACCGTGCCGGTAGCACGGGCAATGGCAAGTACGCCGCCAACAATCAATACAAAAAAGATCACATCTTGCGCAGCGGCAAAAGCACGCGGAATAGCGGTTAATAAATCCCATGGGGTCAAATAATGACGTTCTGCAACAGTTTGATAGGTGCCGGCGATCACCATTTCTCGGCCAGAATCAGATAATGTAGTATCAAAAAATCCCTGCGGTACTAGCCACGTAGCAACTAACGCAGTGACCATCATACCCAGCAGTAAAATTAAAGTATGCGGCACTTTAAAAGAATTACTCATACGTTCTCCATTTTTATAATTAGTGCAGCGAAAATATAGACGCTACTTTTTGTGAAGAATACCACGACTTGTAAAATCACAATAAAAATAGGCACGCAAGTCTGTAAAGGAATGTAACAGGGAAGAGCCATGCTTATAGTTAGCTGGTTCAAGAAAAAACAGTCATTAGTTTAAAGTGGGTGTCTTTAAATTGGGTTGTGTAATAACACAATATTTACGCAGACACCCAACTTAAAATTAGCTTATTTTCGCAGACACCCATCTTAAAATTAGCTTAACTTTTAAGACTCATGTGATACTTAATACAGTGCTATATCTTTACAGCTTGTGTTAAGTTATTTGCTTAGAAATCAAAATACAACAAGGAGAACGGTTCATGGTGGTAGCGGGATCTTTACTGTAATTCTGTGGCAAAATGGGGGCAGGTAAATCAACCGAAGCTAAAAAAATAGCTCTTGAACGTAATGCCGTGCTTATCAGTGAAGATGACTGGTTGGCTACACTTTACCCTGACCAAATCAAGTCGTTTGAAGATTATATTAACTACTCTGGTTTATTGAGGTCTTTACTCAAAATTCATGTTCAAAATATTCTGCAAGCTGGCGCGACTGTGGTTATGGACTTCCCTGCTAATACAAAAAAACAGCGAGCATGGTTAAAAATTTCAGCTACTGAAATACAAGCTAATATTGAGTTTACTTACTTAAAAGTATCGAATGAGTCATGCCTTCAGCAAATTGCCCGGCGATGCATTGAACAACCAAATAGAGCTGTATTTGACACTGAAGCTGTGTTTAATCACGTTACTCAATATTTCGAAGAGCCAAGCGATAGTGAGTTTTACAATATTAAAGTAATTGATAAAGAAACGCTGTAAGGTTGCCATGCTCTTACGTATTTACTGGTTTTTTTGAAAGGGATATTATGAATTACGTTAGTCTTTTTGCGTTCTTAGCTTTTGCCTCATTTGTCAATGCAAATACGGCTTTGCCAGATAACCGACATATTGTAGTCACCGGGGAGGCGCAGTTAAAAGCAAAGCCTGATATTGCTGTGATTAACCTCGAGGTGGAAAGTTTACAAGTCTCTAGTTTAGATGCGAAAAAGGATGTTGATAATCGGATCACTAGTTTTTTAGCTGGCCTCTCTAAGTTTAATATTGATGAGAAAAATGTTTCTGCTTCAAGCATTAACACGCAGCCGAGCTATTCGTATACCGAGAGCGATAAACAGCAATTGGAAGGCTATACAGCTAACCGCAGTATTAAAGTAACATTAACGGATATTAAGCGTTTGAATGCACTCCTGGATTTTGCACTGAGCGTAAAAATTGATGCAATTAAAAGTATAGAGCTAAAATCATCAGCAGCGAAGGCTTTAAAAGCACAAGTCAATGCGATGGCTGTGAATGATGCAAAAGAGAAAGCCAGCTCATTAGCCAAGGCATTTGGTACTAAGCTTGGGAGTATTTATAGTATCAACTCGGCTGCCAATAATAGTTTTAATCGGTATGGCGAAAATCAAGCTATTGATCGAATTGTAGTGAGCGGTAATCGGACTCAGCAATTTACAAGCCCTGGTAAGTACTTGCAGGAAAATATTGTTTTTTCGGCATCAGTCAGTGCAGTATTTGATTTAGAACTCACTGATTAAACAGCACCCTAAGATTGGCACATAAGGTAAAAAGCCACGTAACTTAGTTGAAGTGACCCCCAATAGTTGTTACATGGCTTTTTATTTTACTGCTGTGCTTCTTGCTCGGCGATTTGTTTAAAGGCTTGCACAAATGCGTCACTTGGTTGGCCGCCAGTGAGGGCGTATTGCTCGTTAATGATAAAAGTTGGCACTGAGGTAATGCCCATCTGTTGTAGCGCACTTTGCTCGCTACGAACCTCTTGGAAATACTCACCAGAGTCTAAAATTTCTTTTGCGCGGGCTCTATCAAGGCCAACGCTTTGCACTACATCAAGCAGCGTATCTTGCTCATTTAAATAAACTAAATCAGTAAAGTGCGCTTTAAAAAATGCCAGTTTTAATTCAGTTTGCTTGCCTTCAGTGGCAGCCCATGTCAGTAAACGATGTAAATCAAAACTATTGATCATGATTCGTTTGCCGTCAAAGTTAAAATCAAAGCCTGCTTGCTCGCCCATCTCTAAAATACGTTTACGGTTTTCGTCACCTTGTTCTTCAGTGAGGCCGTATTTTAGTGCTAAATGCTCATTTAAATCTTGGCCAACAACAGGCATGTCTGGATTTAGTTCGAATGGCTTCCAGCTGATCTCAGCTGTAAATTCGTCACTTAATTGCGCAAGGGCTGTTTCAAGGTTTTTATAACCAATAATGCACCATGGGCACATAACGTCTGAAACTATGTCGATTTTAAGCTTTTTCATCAGTGAGCCTATTTTTTACAAAATGTAACAGGGATATGCAGGCGAGGGTGAGTAAATTCAAGGGGGGCTATTGTTAGTTTTTATAAAGCTACATGGCAGGGGGCTTACCGTGCAGCTTTAGGGATAAGCTAATTTAAGTTAAATTAACCTGCTAAACCAAATGGGTCGTCAATGCTGTGAGCCGGCTCGGTAAACCACTTAGGGCCGTTGTCGGTCATGTAAAAATGATCCTCTAAGCGAACGCCAAATTCATCGGGTACAACTAGCATAGGTTCGTTACTAAAACACATGCCTGCTGCGAGTGGGGTTTTGTTACCACCGACTAAATAAGGCCATTCGTGAATGTCTAAACCAATACCGTGACCGGTGCGATGCGGACAACCTGGGGTTTGATATTCAGGACCTAAATCTTGTGCAGCTAAATAACTGCGTGCTGCAGCATCAACGGCCTCACAAGGAGCACCGATTTTAGCGGCGTTGAAGGCGGCGATTTGCGCGGCTTTTTCGTAATCCCAAAACTGGCGTTGGCGCTCTGTGGCCTCACCAAACACATAGGTGCGGGTAATATCTGATAAATAATCATGTACTTTACAGCCAGTATCAATCAGTACCATATCGCCTTTTTTAAGAATTTGCGGGTCTTTCACGCCATGTGGGAACGAGGTTGCAACGCCAAATAATACGATGCAAAAATAGTTACCTGGAGCACCTACTTTTTGGTGTGCTTGCTTGATAAACGCTTCAACTTCGGTGGTGCTGATTCCTTCGTGTAACATACTTGCAGTTGCTTGGTGAACCGCTAACGTCATATCCATAGCGCGTTGCATCAGTGCCAGCTCGTTGGCTGATTTATGCATTCGACAATGAGCGGTCACAGGTTGTGCATTGACTAGGTTTAAGCCAGTTTGCGCTTTATTTATACCGTCAAAAATAAAGAATTGTGCGCTTTCGTCAATTCCCACAGTACCATTGGCTGCAATGCCCATTTCGGTGATTATATTTACAAATAATGCATAGGGATTTTCGTGCTCTTGCCAGCCACGAATTGGTCCATCAATTACTTTAAAACCATTAAGTGAGCCAATTTCAAAATACGGGGCAATGTATTGTAAGTCGCCCTTGGCAGGTAAGATAGCACCTACCAGTCGCTCGCTTGCATACCAACGCATGCCTGTAAAATAGGCAAGGTTAGTGCCTGCGTTTAGATAAATCGCATCAATGCCATTCGCTTGCATATAGGTTTGTGCATTAGCGATACGTGCTAAGTGTTCATCAGCTTGAATAGCCGTCAAATCGCCTGTCATATCACTTAGGCTGGCTAATGCCTGCTCTTTAGTTTGGGTACCAATACCAAATATTGTCATGGTGCTCTCCTTTATTTGTATTTGGCTATTGTGCTTGCGCCACTGCTGTACTGCAAGCGAGTTGCGTTGAAAAGCGGCTCATACAATTGGATTGTAAATTAATCTGTGGTGGATGGTTTTAACTCTTTGGGCTATTAGCTCTACTCTCACGGAGTTTTTTGTTTACTCTAAATTATTGTATTAAAATAAAAATACAGATTTTATGTTTGGTTTCGCGGCAAATAACGATGAATATGACCTAAAACTAAGCCGTTTGATAATAGGCAATTTTGTACTCGCATTCGAGTGCGTGAAGCTCAAGGATTGGTTATTTTTGAAGCTCATAAAGGCGTAACTGCCACGTAACTGTCTGTTTCGCAGATTGATGAAATGTTCGACCTGCGCGCATCACTAAAAGCCTAACTGCTAAGCCACTCAATTAAAAGTCTAACCGACTAAGGTTTAATTTATGCTGAACTTATTTAACAGGGCTAGAATTTGCCATGGGTTCAGATAAGACCGGTTTAGATGAGGCAGGTTTAGATGACACCCACCTCGCGACTGACGGTTTAAATAGCCGCTTTTATGGCAAACTCTACAGCCGCGCAAGGGCCCAAAAACCCGTTAGTTGTTTAATATATAGTAAAAATTTAGAATGTTATGTTCGTATGTATATTTTATTAGCTGGCGGCTAAACCAATGCACTGCGCGATAAACTCATAGCTAAATAGTATTTAGCCTATTTCAAAAGATGTTACACCGAATACTTTGTCCAGAGGTAAATGTGGCTTTTCTTTGGTGTACATTCTTGCAGTTTCAAATGATGGCTTCATGTTATGGTGTTCTGCTAAAGCTAGTGCGGCTTGATTAACTTTGGGTATATCAAGGTATATCGTTTCGTCATAACGTGTTGATGTTTTTAATGCTATAAAAAGAGACTCTGCTAATTTAGCTGTATTTGCGTATAGTGGAGCTATTTTAAAGCCTTCGCGACAAGCTCTGATCACGCCATACCCAGCTAACCGACCATTTTCTAAAATACCTAATGCTTTACTGTTAGGTTGATTTATCCAGTTTTGAGTAAAGCCAGATCTATCCGCGGGAAATAATGTTTTGTCATACTCTTTTATATCTGCAAAGGGCAAGGTTGCCAGTTCTATAGTTTCTAAATTCTCAGGAGCATAACCACCACCAGAACCTTCGAATCTAATATTACGGTAAGCCAGTTTAAATCCTGATTTTTTATAGTTATCCTGCTGTTCAATCACCCCATCAAGACCAATATTGCAGTGTTTAAGGTAGGCAAGACCGGCTTGCCAAATCTGCATGCCGTAACCTTTGCCACGATATTCAGGTTTAACAATATAAAAGCCTAAAAATGCAAAACTGCTATCGTATTTTACAACCGAAATTGTAGCGATCGCTTCATCACCAAGGTAGCCGATTAAAAAACCATTGGGGTCAGCTTTATAATAATTATGAGCGTCGTGCAGGCCTGGATTCCAGCCTTCTTTCGCTGCCCAGTCAATGGCAATGCCCACTTCTTTTTCTGTCATTACTTTGATAGTGAAGGCTTGATCTTGCATGTTAATCCCTATTCATACCTTAGTTCTTAAGGAACATTGATCGCGTGACTTCCTATTTTAAAACGGCAAATGTCACTTTCTTTTTCAATGGATTGACGCTTAGAACGCCAGGAAAGCTGGTGATTGAATATGGGGTGAAAGTCCTCTCTGGGTAAGGGCTAACCACTCGCCCAGTCCTTTAGCTATGCGCAGCAGCGGGTAACCTCTGGTGTGAAGTGTTAGCGGAGGTACTCGCAGGCTAGCTATTGAGCCACGTAATAAGTATTAAAGGCGGTGATGCTGTTAAGCGAAGCAGAAACCAATAATAAATTATGGCGTAATATGGTGAGCCATTCTTTATGCCTTTCGGGGTCGTAGAACCTACGCATGCGAGGAAATTCATCATACGGAACCTGGGAGATCCAAAACTATCGCCCGCTCTGAGCCAGTGGGTCGTTTCAATCAAAGCCGTTGGGTTTAGGTTGATTTGAGTTTTAGGAAGTCGGACGAGACCATAGTATCGAGGAAGTAAATGAACAAAGCAGGTAACAATGTCGCGGAATTTATGGAGAAAAGGGTCTCGACCAAGGGGAACAACCAACAACACGCCCGTATCCAGACTCAGAGCTGGGATAATACGACGTCACGTTTGCTGGTTGTGCGAAATGCAGCAAGAAAAGATAAGAAGCAACAGTTTACTAATCTTTACCATCATATAGACGAAAACCTGCTTCGGGAGAGTTTTCTCAAACTTAAGCGTCGCTCGGCTGCTGGATATGACGGAGTAACGTGGTTTGATTACGCGTCATCTCTAGATAGTAATATTCAAACGTTACACCGAAAACTACATCAAGAAAGTTATAAACCTAAGCCGGCAAGGCAAGTGTTTATTCCAAAAGAAGATGGAAGTGAGCGAGGGCTGAGCATTATATGTTTGGAAGATAAAATCGTTCAGCAAGCAATGGTGCAGGTGCTAAACCAAATATATGAAACAGACTTTCTTGGTTTCTCATATGGTTTTAGACCCGAACGAGGGCAGCATGATGCGCTAGATGCTCTGCATATGGCGATTATGAAAAGAAAGGTAAACTGGGTGTTAGATTTGGACATCAGCAAGTTCTTCGATACCGTAGAGCATGACTGGCTCATCAAGTTCATCGAACACCGAATAGGGGATAAGCGTATTATCCGCCTTATCAGGCAATGGATTAAAGTTGGTACTGTCGATAGTCATGGGCATCGTCAGCAGTCAACAATCGGAACACCACAAGGAGCAGTTATTTCGCCACTTTTGGCAAATATTTACCTGCACTATAGTTTCGATCTCTGGCTTAATAAGCAACGGAAATATGCGCGAGGCAATGTCACGATCATCAGATATGCTGACGATGCAGTGTTGGGTTTTCAAAAGCACCAAGATGCTATTGATTGCCAGCGGGCGCTAACTCAGCGACTTTTGTGTTTTGGTTTGAAAGTCCACCCAAACAAAACTAAGCTGATACGATTTGGCCGTTTTGCACCGACGCAATATCGCGAAAATCCATCACGAGGTAAACCGGGAACTTTTGATTTTCTGGGTTTTACGCACTATATCGGCAAGAAGTGATCCGGTGACGTTATCGTAAAACGCAAGACAAAACGCAACAGACAGATCACCCAACTAAAACGGATAAAACAGGCACTTCGAAAACGACTCCACGATAAGCCCTGGGAAACGGGTCGCTGGCTACGGCGAGTGATCCAAGGGCATATTAACTATTATGGTGTGCCTTACAATGCCCATAAAATCGGTCAATTTGTTGAGGAAGTGAAGAAGTTATGGTTGAAAAGCTTAAGACGACGTAGTCAGCGGCACCGTATGACTTGGGAGCGATTTAAATACTATGTGAGATATTGGCTACCAAAACCTAGGATTGTACATCCTTATCCGGAACAACGCTTTTACGCCAAATACCCGAGGTAGGAGCCGGATGCGTTAGCAGCGCACGTCCGGATCTGTGCGGGGGGTGGTCAGTAATGACCATTCCTACCGCGACCAATTTACCGCTAGTAGCTTTAGTACACGGTGTATCTTGTGGCTGCACCGTGTTTGCTCTATGCAATCCAGAATATCATCCAACCAAAGATAACTGCACTTACTCGCTCTAAATGTCGAGATCGCACACTTAAACATAGTTGCTGCACTATGGCAGATAAAACGCTTGATAAGTGTTTGCAGTATGCTCAGCCAAACCAGTGATTCGGCAATGTGTGGATCTCGTGTGATAAACCCTTTAAGGTTATTCCATGACTTTAGCTCTTTGAAAAATAGCTCAATTTGCCAACGAGTTGCGTATATATCGAGTAACTCGTCAAAGTTAAACTGAGCTTCTTTTAAATTAGTAACAAGAAAAACAGGGCGCTTTTCATCCGGTAAATAGATAAGTCTGTACTCAGGTCCATTTTTCTTCCAGCGTACTGTTAACTCAAGTGGTTGACTCGCGAATTTCTCGAGCAAGGTATTGAGTTTAATATGCTTTTCTTTAAGCTCTACACCCGCGCAATAAGCTGATGTGACGGTTGGGTTGATATTTTTATTCGCTCTGACCAAAAAGTAGCCGCCATCTTGAGATACTTGCTCAAAGTAATCTAAGTCAAAATACCCTGCATCAGCAAGTAATAACGTATCTTCAAGTGTGTGACTACCCGGTAAAAAGGCTCGCTCAGTTTCAACATCAGGACGAATATCTATTTCGCAGGGTTGTTCATTAAATAGGTCATAAGTAACATGCAACTCAATTGCGGCAGGACTTACAGCAGTAAAGCGACCAGCAAAAACCTGAGCTAATTCATCATGTAGAGCAAATGAAGAGCCATCTTGTAATAACACGCGTTGTATTCCACGCTGGATAAAAAAGGTTTTATCCAGCGTGTTTACAGTCAATTTAGACATCGCTTGAATAACGAGTTCACGGAGTAATTCAGTCAAGGCTGGTTTTCGGATTTGGTTATGAAAAGGTTTATAACTGATTGTGCAATCAGTCTGCGTTTTAAGGTTTTGATGGATATCTGACAAGTTAGCGTCTTGCAAGCAAGATAAGCTTTTGAATACAGCTTTGAGTAAAGAAACAATCGACAAACATCGATGGCGGACTTGAAATCCAGAGGTTTTTGCAAGCGCGATTAGGTGCTTTTCTGAGATGAGTGCTTTTAATTGATTTGAAACTTGGTTAATCTGCATGTGAACTCTGTTTTTAGTCATTTTTTGATTGGCGTAACTATTTGATCATTAACAGAGTTTAACTTCAAGTTTCTTAAGGTCCAACCTATGTGCCGCCATTACAAGTACAGCCTACCTTGAAAAGGTCTTGAACTCATAGACTTTTTTTATGCTCTTGCCCTGCTTTTGTATATTCGGTTTTTTATATTCTCATCATTTTTATTAAGACTTGGGTTGCTTGGATAAAAAAAGAGTTGTTACATCCGCTATCTTGATCAGTGCTTCTTTGTCTGCATGGCCCCATGACACTTTTGAGTTGACACTTTCACAACAAATTACGCCTAACGGTTTGTCATCTATAAAATAGATATAATCAAGTAAGGAATACACATTGAATGGTTCAAAATAGGATTTATTTAAGTCCTTTGTTACTTCGTTGTTCCTTGCATCCGATGCATCAAGTACTTGGTTACCTAAAATATAATTAAAGTATGCAGGAAAATCCTGAGCTTTTAAAACCATGTCATTTGTTACTACCTCATTTTCATCAAGGCATATTAAACAATTTATCGCAGTATATTCGTGGTTTAGTAACCAAAGGCTAACTCTATTTGCATTTGGAATTAGCTTTTTTAACTCTTGGCATGTCTGATTTAGTTTATATTTGCTTGAAATATTAGGATCACTAATTTTAACTGCTAGGTTTTTTAGATTGAGGTTATTAGGGTTGTAAACATTAAGTAAGCTATTTAATTTATCTTTATCAAATGGTTTAGCTAAATAACCATCCATACCAATGTCTAAATAATGTTCAATGTTTTGTTTCAAGGTGTTAGCTGTCAAGGCTATAATTGGGGTTGTTTTATCACCTTGTTGTGCCCGAATTGCTTTTGTGGCTTGTACTCCATCCATTATTGGCATTTGGATATCCATAAAAATCAAATCCACTGGGTTTGTATTGAAGTAATCAACACACTCTTTACCGTTTTCTGTGATTACTACATTGGCGTTATGCGCTTGTAGCATTTTACTTACGATGAGTTGATTTATTTTATTATCTTCGGCGATTAGAATGGTGCACCCTTGTAAATTAGTTATTTCTTTCTTTTGTTTTAATGAATCATGTAATAAATGTGTTTCAAAGCTCTGTTGATACGTAAATATAGAGCCTTCACCTTCTTTACTTGTGAAGCCTATTTTACCTTTCATTAGTTGACTTAACTTGGCACAGATTGATAAGCCAAGCCCTGTGCCCCCATAACATCTTGATATAGATGCATCTGCTTGATGAAAATCTTGAAATATGTTTTGTTGTGCTGCTTCGCTGATACCAATACCTGTATCAATAATCTCAAATAAAATATCCTGTTTAATCAATAGATTACTTTGAACACTGACTTTGATATTTACTTGCCCTTGTTTTGTAAATTTAATCGCGTTTGAACACAAGTTATTTAAAATTTGTGAAATCCTTACAGGATCACCTTTTAAAGTTGCTGCCACCTTCTCATCAATATATAAAGTAAGTTTAATGCCTTTATCTGATGCTTGTTTAATGAGAGGCTTGAAGAGATCGTTAACAACCTCTTTAAGATTAAAATTGATATTTTCGATATCTAGTTTGCCAGCTTCAATTTTTGAAAAATCTAGAATGTCATTCACAATACTTGAGAGTATATTGGCTGAGTTTAAAATACTTTTCAAAGCGTTATCTTTTTCTAAACTCGTTTCTTCAGCTAGGCCAAATTCAGCTAAATTTAAAATACCATGTAGTGGTGTTCTAAGTTCATGGGTCATATTTGCTAGAAATTGGCCCTTTAAGGTGTTGGCACTATCAGCTTCTTTTTTTAGTACTTCAAGTTCTTCATTATGTATCTTTTGTTGCTCTAGAGCTGATGTTAATTTTCTGTTGTTTAATCTAAGTTCAAGTTGAGTGATAACTTCTCGACCTAGTATTGTCAGAGCGTTAATTTGGTTTTGATTTAGCTTTTTGGGCTTATCGCTAATAACACAGAGTGTGCCTATAGTATTTCCTTTTGGAGTTACTAACGGGGCGCCTGCATAAAATCGTATGTTTGGATTATTAACAACTAGCGGGTTATCATGAAAGCGCTCATCGAGTAATGCGTTCGGTATTTCAAAAACGTGGTCTTGCAGTATTGCATGGGAGCAAAATGCAATCTCTCTCTCGGTTTCATCAACATCAATACCGTACTTTGACTTAAACCACTGTCTTTGCGGATCTACTAAGCTAATGAGTGAAATAGGCGTTTCACAAATTTCAGAAGCAAGTTGAGTTAAATCATCAAATACTTGTTCGGCTTTGGTATCTAATATTTCATACTCATACAAGGCTTTTAGTCTAGACTCTTCGTCTGCTGGGATTTGCGCTGTTTTCATTGCATTGCTCAATATTTATGTCCATTAACTATAGGATTAATTTCAGGGTAATAGCAACTTTCAGATTAAAATCGCATGAAAAGGTAATATCTATTAAATCTGAGGTGTAACTCTATAGGAGCTGTTTTATTTCTTTAAAAACACATTGCAAGCTGTGAGCTATAGTCGTTTCTGGTGTATGAGAAAAAGTCATTGCGATGTAATCTGTTAATTGATCTTGGCGGTTCAACAATTAACCAGAGAGACATCGCAATGACTGAAAATGATAATGTTATTTCCATCGAGACACCAGTAAACCCGTTAGAACACTTACTGAAAACAGGGGCGCAGCAGTTGTTAGCTCAAGCGATTGAGGCTGAGTTGGCTGTTTTATTGGCTCAATACCAGCATGAGACCGTCGAGGGACTTCAGCGGATCGTCAAAAATGGTCACCAGTCTGAGCGTACGATCCAAACAGGCCTTGGTGATATTGAGGTCAGAATACCTAAAGTCAGGGATCGAAAAAAGGAAGGTATTAAATTCAATAGTGCCTTGATCCCGCCTTATCTAAAACGGACAAAAAATATCGAAGAGCTGATCCCATGGCTCTATTTACGAGGGATTTCGACGGGTGATATGCAGCCCGCTTTAGTGACTCTTTTAGGCGAGCAAGCCAAAGGGTTGTCGGCCAATAGTGTCTCTCGATTGAAATCCACCTGGGAAACGGAGTATCAGCAGTGGTCTAAACGTTCCTTGGCTCAGCGTCGATATGTGTATATCTGGGCCGATGGGATTTACAGCAAAATTAGAATGGACGATAAGCTGTGCTTATTGGTGATTATGGGGGTAGATGAAACGGGTAGAAAGGAGCTGTTGGCAGTAGTTGACGGGGTCCGTGAGTCTGAGCAGAGCTGGACTGAAGTGTTAAACCAGCTGCGTTCACAGGGTCTAACAATACCGCCAAAATTGGCCATAGGGGATGGTGCGCTGGGGTTTTGGAATGCCCTCACCAAAGTATGGCCAACAACCCAACATCAACGTTGCTGGGTGCATAAAATCGCGAATGTGCTTAACAAAGTGCCGAAATCAATGCAACCTAAAATCAAAGCGAATTTACAAGATATCTGGATGGCAGAGAGTCGAACTTCTGCTTATAAAGCGTATGATTTGTTTGTTAAAAATTACTCAGTCAAATACCCAAAAGCGACGGATTGCTTGATGAAGGATAAAGATGAAATGCTGGCATTTTATGATTATCCTGCTGAGCATTGGATGCACATAAGAACGAGTAATCCAATAGAGTCTACCTTTGCGACGGTAAGGCTGAGAACGCATAAAGTGAAGAGTTGTGGCAGCCGGACAACCACCTTAATGATGGTTTTTAAGCTGGCGCAGTCGGCAGAGAAAAAATGGTACCGCTTGCGAGGATTTAAGCTACTGGCTGAAGTAATTACAGGGGTAAAATTTAAAGACGGCGAAAGAATAACTCAAGATCAAACAGAGCATCAAGATGGCCTCATACACCAGATTTGACAATAACTCTAGCGAAGTATCACTTAGGCTAATTTGTCTTTTTCGAGCGATTGCCATAAAACCTCCAATGTTGCGTTTCTATAAAAATACTAGTCACTTTATATAGGACTGCAACTTTAATAATGGGATTGAATTGGAATCAGTTGTTGAATTTAGATTTAAGTGGGTGTCATGTAAGTTTTTATCATTATGCGACTTGTAATAAGGTGTAATGTTTTATTTCATGTCGACGTTTACGCTTATAGGGCTGTTAATTCTAGCAGCGTAAACGTCACAGGAACTCGACAATGATTACTTCAAAACTTTTATTTGTGGTTTTACTTGGTACGGCATCGATTGCGCATGCTGGTACGCAGTACACAACACAACCTGCAAGCAATATTACGACAACATCGGCGCAGTTAAATGGTTATTCGGCATCTACTATTGGCTTAAGTGGTGAAATAATTGATTATGGTGAAACCACAAACTATGGCTTTAGTGTTTTAGTCACACCCGCAGGAGTTAATGGCCCTGTGAGTGCGCAAGTAGCTAATTTAGATTGTGGAACGCAGTATCATTTTCGGTTTCATGGTGATCCAAAACCGCCCAGATCAACACTGCAAGGTGAAGATCTCACTTTTACCACGCTACCATGTAACCCCACTATATTAAACAATATCTCCCTAGAAACAGGTGGCCAATATTACGTTGTGGCTGAGAATAATGGGGGGGATACAGTGAATGCAAATCGTCTTGCAATTGGTCCATGGGAGCAATTTAATTTAATAGATATTAATGGCGGTGATTTGCTAAGTGGTGATGAAATACATATCCAAACAACATCAGGATACTATTTTGTGGCAGAGCAAGGTGGTGGGGCTGCACTTAATGCAAACCGAACTGCGGCATCAATATGGGAAACGTTCACTATAGAATTACCAAATAACCCTGGTGCATTAATTCAAAATGGTGACAACATCGCGCTTAAATCGATTAATGGTTATTACGTACAAGCGGTCAATAATGGTGGTTTTGGAACCAATGTTCTGCCTACAGTTATAGGTTGTAATGCAATGTATCCTTGCTCATTAGAAATGTTTAAAATAATATTTTAAGTGTGGGTCGCAATTACCAAAACAGTCTATTGTAAGGTAGTTGCGACTTTCAATATAATACGTTGCACTTGCTGCTGAGGTTTACTCCATAGCGCAGTGTTAACAACCGTATCAAAGTATGATATTTAATTATTCAAAGTATATATGACACTCTTAACAATCATTTTCAAAGCTAAGCTGCACTATTTAACAAGGTTTTTTAGCATAGGGTAGACGCGTTATAGCGTGTGTTTTGTGATAACTATCTAAGCCGCTAATGGTGACGGTGTTGATTGACTCTAAATCGATAAAACCATCCTCTAAAATTGCTGAGTCTTCAACATGTAAGTCTATAATCTCACCGATTACTAACTCAGTGCCATTTACGGCAAGGTGTTGATGCTCAACAAATTTAACTGCATACTTTAAACGGCTTTGAGCAACAAACGGAGCCGAAAAATTAGCCAGATACTCGGTTGTAAGGCCTGTAGCATCAAATTCAGATTCATTTTTATCGTAACGGGCAGAAGTCTGATGAGCTTGTTCCACAATCTCGCTATTCACTTGGTTAATAGTGTAAACACCGGTTGCTAAAATATTCTCGAAAGTATGACGAGGTACACTATGTGGGCGCATAATCATACCTACAAGCGGTGGATGCGCGCCAAGGTGAATTACCGAACTTACAATTGCTAAGTTGGTGTTGCCTGCACTATCTTGCGTACCAATTAAGTTGGCACTTTTAAAACCAGATAGTGAGTTTATTAAATGCGTACGGTAGTGTTTATCTAACTGACTAATGGCGTCTGTTGTAAAGTGCATGGTTTATCCTTACCAGTGTATGTGCTCACCTTGCCAATCAATGTAGGCGGGTTGACCTACCTCAGTGAGCTGTTCAGGTTGTTGTAAAAGAGTATAAAGTTGTGATGCTACAAACTCAGGTGTAAAGAGCTTACCTGCGGGTACATTTTTTTGAAACGGCTTAGATAAATTAGTATCTGTTGTGCCCGGATGAAAAAGAATTAAACGTGTTTGTTTTGCGCGTCGTTGCAGTTCAATAGCTGCTGTTTTAAATAACATATTAAGTGCTGCTTTTGAGGCGCGGTAGCTGTACCAGCCGCCTAAGTTATTGTCTGTAATACTACCTACTCGCGCACTTAAGGCCGTTATGGTACAAGGTATTTTGTGGCTAAGTAGCGGCGCGATTGCTTGCAGGCACAAAATAGGAGTCAATGTATTGGTGTTGAGTAAGGTATTGAAATAATGCTCATCGATATCGTCGAGTTTTTTTTCAGGCATAGATTGCGCATAATGTAGCTGGCCGTTAAAAATAACTACCTGAGTTGGGTATATTGCGCGCTCTTTAAGTAAGTTTGTTAATTCACTTAAGCGTGCTTTGGAATAGTCACAAACAAACTGCTCAACAACAATACCGACAGCGGATGTGTCAATAGAGCTGCGACTTACACAAAAAACCATAGCCTGTGGATCGTGTTTGGCAATTTCTTTTAGATACGCATTTGCAATTTCACTACTTGCACCGAAAATAATATAAGCGTTAGTCATTATTTTATCCCACAACTTGATTGACAGAAAATGCGTGTGATCTGTCTGCGGTACTTAGCAAACAGGCGATAACCTAAATCGGCAATAAAGCGTATTATGGGTAATTGTAGCAGCTTTAGCCATGAATGACGGCCAACCGTTTGCCATGCTTCAAATGTGACATCTAATCCGTAAATCATTTCACCGTTATCACGCTGGCCATGCAAAAACGCCATGGCATCGTGGCGTTTTATGTTTTTAAAGCGCTGCTCAAAATCATCTTTATTTATATCTTCGAGTATTATTTTGTTGTGTGTGTCAGCACGCTTAAGTGAATCCATTTCTTTAACACAAAGCGGGCAATTACCATCGTAAAAAATAATCATAGTTACTCAAAATTCATCGATTCATTATGTCTTGTTACGAAATAGAATAAGCCTTGGATCTGTTAAATTATCCATTTGGATGATATTAATAGAGTCTTACAAATATAAAGGTAAGCAAAGTGTCGATTTTTTACCGCATTTTACACTCCACACTTAAAAATTGAACACGGCTTATTATTAGTACCTTTATGGTATAAACATCAACAATGGAGTATCAGGAATGAGTGAACAATATGCCGCCTTGCGTGGGAACGTTAATTTATTGGGGCAATTATTAGGCCAAACAATCAAAGACGCCCAAGGACAAGCGATTTTAGATAAAGTAGAAGAAATTCGAGCTTTAGCTAAGTCATCCCGCACAGGAAACGAGCAAGACCGCCATACCTTAATTAATGTTCTGCATGCTTTAACCGATGAAGAGTTACTGCCAGTGGCACGTGCTTTTAATCACTTTTTGAATCTAGCCAATGTTGCAGAGCAGTTTCATACTATTTCTCGTTTTAATGACGTGGGTTTTTGTCAGCTAAGCCCGTTAACACAAACTTTAAAAGCATTAGCTAGCCACGCACAGCAGGGTAAAATAAATCCCAATGAAATCGCAGAAAGTTTAGCTAAACTGCATATCAATTTAGTTTTAACTGCACACCCAACTGAAGTAACTCGTCGTACAATTATTAACAAACACGTTGAATTAAGTGATTGTTTAGCAGCTCTTGAGCGTACCGATAACCTGCCTTATGAGCGTGAAAATATATTAAACCGTATCGCACAGTTGATCAGCCAAGCATGGCATACAGACGACATCCGTCGTTCACGTCCAACCCCAATTGATGAAGCAAAATGGGGTTTTGCAGTTATCGAAAATAGCCTATGGCATGCCGTTCCGCGTTTTTTACGAGACTTTAATAAAGAAGTAAAAGAGCACCTTGATTTAGAGTTACCAAACGATTACAGCCCCGTTGAATTTACCTCATGGATGGGGGGCGATCGCGATGGCAATCCATTTGTAACAGCATTAGTGACGCAGCAAGTGCTGGATCATGGGCGCTGGATGGCACTGGATTTATACAGTCGCGATATCGACACTTTAAGCACTGAGCTTTCTATGTCACAAGCCAGTGATGAGCTAGTCGAGCTCGCTGGACAAGATTTTGAACCGTATCGTGCGGTATTAAAAGTACTCAAAGCGCAAGTGAGTGAAACCGTTGCTCATCTTGGCGCTAAAATTATGAATAAGCGCACCGATGCACAAGACATCGTCACTGACATTGAGCAGTTAAAGCAGCCGCTTGAGGCATGCTACCGTTCGTTGCTTAAGAGTAACATTGCGGTGGTAGCCAATGGCTTATTATTAGATGTGTTACGTCGTATTAATAGCTTTGGTATTCGTTTAGCTAAACTAGATGTGCGCCAAGACTCATCACGCCACAGTCAGGTATTTTCAGAGCTCACTCGTTATTTAGGTTTAGGTGATTACGACCAATGGCAAGAAGAAGATAAGCAGGCATTTTTATTAGCCGAGCTTAACTCTCGTCGCCCGCTTATTCCTAAACATTGGCAACCAAGCGCTGATGTAAAAGAAGTCCTCGACACCTTTGATGTAATCGCCAAGCAAGATGCGTCGACGTTTGGTTTATATATTATTTCAATGGCACGCACAGCCTCTGATGTATTAGCAGTACAACTGCTATTAAAAGAAAGTGGTTGTAGTTTTAAACTGCCTGTTGCGCCATTATTTGAAACCTTAGATGACTTAAATGCAGGCAGCGATGTTATTACTCAATTGCTAGATAATAACTGGTATCGAGGCCAAGCTGAGGGCATACAGAATGTTATGATAGGTTACTCAGATTCAGCCAAAGATGCTGGGATGATGGCTGCCGGGTGGGCGCAATACGAGGCAATGGATAAGCTTGTACAATTGGCAGAGCAACGTGGTATTGAGCTGATATTATTCCATGGCCGTGGTGGTACTGTTGGCCGTGGTGGCGCACCTGCTGCGCAAGCCTTGCGTTCACAGCCACCAGGTTCACTCAAAGGTGGCCTGCGTGTTACCGAACAAGGGGAGATGATCCGCTTTAAGTTTGGCCTACCTAATGTGGCGCTGGAAAGTCTAAACATCTATGCCGGTGCTGTGCTTGAAAGTAATTTGTTACCACCACCAGAGCCAAAAGATGAATGGCGTGATGTAATGGCGTTGATCAGTGAAAAGTCATGTGAGCATTACCGTAATGTAGTGCGTTTTGATGAAGACTTTGTGCCGTACTTTAGAATGGCAACACCAGAGCAGGAACTATCAAAATTACCGCTTGGTTCGCGTCCAGCAAAGCGTAATCCCAATGGTGGTGTTGAAAGCCTGCGAGCTATTCCGTGGATTTTTGCTTGGAGTCAAAATCGCTTAATGCTACCAGCATGGCTTGGGGCACTAACTGGTTTACAAGCTGCACTTGAAAAACACGGCATAGACACCCTTAATGAGATGAGTCAACGCTGGCCGTTTTTCAGAGCCCGTCTAGAAATGCTTGAAATGGTATTCAGTAAAGCGGACTGTTGGTTAAGTGCGCATTACGACGACGCTTTAGTTGAAGAGCAATACAAACCACTAGGTGAAAAACTGCGTAAAGAGCTCAAGCAGGCTATTTCACTGGTACAATCGTTAAGTCCACAGCAAAGTTTGCTTGCCGATCAACCTTGGATAAAAGAGTCTATTGGTTTGCGCAACCCGTATACGGATCCATTGAATGTGCTTCAAGTGGAGTTGTTAAAACGTTCGCGCGAAGCGGCAGAAGGCAGCTCTGGTGACATTGATAACGCGTTAATGATTACTATGACTGGGATTGCCGCAGGTATGCGTAATACCGGTTGATTATCCAATAATTAAGTGTGGACTTCTTTGCTGTGTTTAGCAGCGAGAGGTCCATTAATTAGTTAATTGAGCACTAACAGTGCGCTGTGCTGGTAAGGTTCGGCGCATATATTACCAAGTAAGTTATATTTATCCGCATTAAACATCTTATTTAATCTTAGTTCAGCTTAGATGTATTGAATACAGTTACTTCCTATCGTTAAGCTGTTTCAGGTTATAACTTAGTTACAACAAGGTATTTTTTGGTATCATTTTAGCAAAAAAAACCATCCTTTATTCTGTATTAACGCTCTGGTCAGACCTGATTTGCTACTAGATATTGACTGTCTGTTTTTTTTATCTAGAATGTCGGCTGTTTTGCCATAATGGTAAGTGTATTAATAATTGAGTAGTAATATGTCAAATGTGTCTACTTGCATCACGTATGATGCATCTACGTCATTAATAATGATGACGCTAAGAGGGACGGCAAGTGCACAGGATGTGATGAACTTTTATCAAATCGCGCAGCAGTACGTATCTATTTACGGCAGTAATAAGTTACTCGTTGATGTGTCTGAATTAACGCATAAATTTCCGGCAAGTGAACTGCTGACTATTATGCCAGCAGTATCTCAGTGGTTAGCTAGTTGCTTTATTGCTCGCGTCGTTAGTTTTGATGGTTTTATGCACGATTTGTTTTTGCAAAAAGCACAACGCTTTGATATAAAGGCAGAAAACTTTGATTGTTTTAACAGCGCGAAAAATTGGTTAGTAAATCAACCTAGCATTTAAGCGTTGAACCTTCTAAACTAGTTAGCCATTAAATCATAAAACTAGTCTATGTCTTCATTAACGCCTTCAGTAAGTACTCAAACTAGCTGCGTTTTTAGCTTCAGTGAAAAACAACAGCAGCAGTTATATCTTCACGTAAAACAGCACAAGGGTATTTTAAATACCGCTGATATTACAGCTTTGTGCGCGCAATATAAGCAACCTGTCGAGGTTATACTGCGTGCCTGTTTACCTATTGCTGCAAAATTTGCAGTTGCGCCTATTTCACATTTTTTTGTTGGGGCAATTGTAGTTGGCTACGATAAACATGGTGAGCAACATTTTTATTTTGGGGCGAATGTTGAATTTGCACAACAAGCATTAAGCTTAGTGGTTCATGCTGAGCAATCGGCAATTAACAACGCTTGGCTCAATGGCGCGAAAAAAATAGCTAAAATTGCTATCAGTGATGCGCCATGTGGTTATTGTCGTCAATTTATGAATGAGTTGGCTGATGCGCAGAGCTTTGATATTTTATTACCGCAGCAGCAATTCAAGCTGGCTGATTTGCTCCCTCACTCATTTGGCCCGCAAGATTTAGGTAATTCTTATAGTTTGTTTAACCCTGCTCCACAACAGCATGAATTTGTTGTAACTGATGAACTGGATAAAACGTTGCTAAGTTATGCGTTGGCTGCATATGTACCTTACTCTGAAAATTACAGCGCAGTGAAAATTAGTACTTTCGAAAATGGCAATTTTTATGGTTGTTATGCGGAAAATGCCGCGTATAGCCCGAGCTTATCACCACTGCAAAGTGCGGTGAGTCAATTGCATTTAGCCGGTTTGGCAATGACTAAAGATGTTGTCAAAGGGATTGAGTTACTACAAACGCAGGGCAAGGGAAATCAGTTGAGTGTCAGCCAAGCAGTACTGGCAAGTTACACCGAATTGCCAGTACTACAAAGTATAAGTTTAAATATTAAGCCAACAGCAGTTTAGCGGCTTCGAGTACCACGGCGACTGATTTTTTCTCAATCTCGCCGTGATCTACATTGGGGATTTCTTGGCGAGTACGATTAACCAACACACCAGCTACACAGGCGGCTTTTAGCCCCAGTGCTGCACACATTGTAAATAAGGTTGCTGATTCCATTTCATAGTTCATCACGCCCAGCTTTTGCCATTCTTCACAGCTACCCTGAAATGCTTTTGGTACATAACCCGAGTAAGTGTCGTAACGTTCTTGACCTGGGTAAAAAGTATCGCTTGATGCAGTAATACCAATATGAAAATCAATGCCTAAATTACCGCACGCATTTACCATCGCTTGAGTGGCGAAAAAGTCAGACACCGCAGGGTAGTTCAATGGCGCAAAATGTTGGCTCGCACCATCTAAACGCACAGATGCTTGGCTGATTAAAATATCACCTTCATTAATATGAGGTTGAATAGCGCCAGTTGTGCCAATTCGTAAGAATGTTTCAACTCCCAATTGCGCCAGCTCTTCTACTGCAATGGAGGTTGAAGGACCACCAATACCGGTTGAGCAAATAACCACAGAGTTACCGTTAAGTTGACCTAAGTAAGCATGAAATTCTCGGGTTTGGACGAGGCAAGTTGGGTTTTCGAGAAAAGTTGAAATACGTGCTGCACGATCTGGATCGCCCGGTACAATTGCAAGTTTTGCACCGTGTAGATCGTCGCGGGTGAGTCCTAAGTGAAATACCTTTTCCATAGCGGGGCCTTATTTATAACTTTTTTCTAACGTCAGTTAATAACGCTAATTTATAAAGAGTTGTTGTCAATTTAGCATAATTACTACAATGCATTGCCTTGTACAGGACGGATGTCCGTTATCAAATTTATTCATTCTCTTTGAATATTCAAGCAACTGACTTTAATTTGTGTCATCGCCGGTAGTTGACTTGTATTCATAGACACTATATCAATCCTACTAGGCACTCTATTTTAGTTTATACGTTGTTGGACGAATAAGTATAACCAATTGTTATTATAGAGATTTATATAGTTATTTAAAATGTAGCTAAAGCGGCGAGAGTAATAAAATTGCGAGTGAAAATCGGCGCGTGAATCTTTTATTAATTTTATTTTCAACAACGCTCTTTTGCATAACTACGCAAAAGCACACAGTAAGGAATTGCAATGAGCACACAATGGCACACATTTAAAAGTAAAGTTGAGCACTGTTTATGTCCGCCGGGCGATGGCGTTTTTACGGTTAATACTGCAAAAGAACGAAAAGCGGCGCTGCGTATGAAACTGTATGGGCAAGAAGATAATGTCGATACGCTATGGCGTGCATCACTCGATACACTTAGTCAAAGTGAGCATAAAGCGGTGACTTTAGGCATTAGCTCTGACTGTGGTGGTGGCATTTTACGCGGCGCCAATTGGGGGCCGTTGTTTTTACGTTCAGCATTGATTGATCAGCAGCCTCAGGCAAAGTCGTTTGATTTAGGTGATGTAAGGGTTATTCCACATTTATTGCATGATAAATATTTAAACGACGCGACTATCAGTAATTGCCAACAGGCATTATATGATAATCCAAGCAGTGAGTATTATGTCAGCCCGTTGTCTATCACTGAAGATGTATGCGATAGCTTTTATGCAACGTTTACTGATAAAGGCATTTTTGGTATTGGTGGTGATCATTCAATTAGTTACCCGTTAACTAAAGCGTATTTGAAGGCAAAGCGTGCGCAAGGTAAACGCACTGCGATTATTCACTTTGATGCGCATACCGATTTACTCGTTGAGCGTTTAGGTATCGATTTATGTTTTGGCTCGTGGTGCACGCATATTTTAGAGTTTTTACCTGCACCACATCATCTGATCCAATTTGGTATTCGTTCAAGCGGTAAGCCAAAAGAACACTGGGAATCTACCTTTGGCGTTAAACAACATTGGGCCCATGAGATCATCGAACGAGGCGCACCGGCAATTGCCGCAGAAGTCATTGCTCAGCTTAAAGCTGATAATGTTGATGAACTCTACGTCAGCTTTGATATTGACGCCCTCGATGAAGAGTTTGCATCAGCAACAGGCACACCCGAAGGGAACGGTTTAACGCCGCAGCATGCTTTGGATATCTTGGTTGCTTTGGCTGATGAATTTCCGATCACTGGCGCTGATATGATGGAAATTGCCCCATTTACTGACAGTTCACTGATTGGTCAATCGAGTTCAGATACAACGCTTAGAGAAGGTGCAAAAATTTCAGCATTTTTAATTAATGCCATGAACCGCGCATAGTCAATAACAGTTAATATAAGCAGCATGCTGAGGCATGCTGCTTTTTTAATTCACAAATCAGCTATTTGCCGTTATATTTAATTTACATCAAGAGAGGCTTAAAATAATAATCGGTGGGGTAAGAGTGGCTAAGTGGTGTTATTTTTTATTAATAATCTTAAGTAGTCAAACTGTAGCTAAATTAAACATAGTTACAGAAAACTTTCCGCCTGCTCAATATATTGATGAAAATGAACAGCTTGTTGGCTATATCGCTGATAAAGTTCAAATGGTGTTAGCTTCTTCAACACTCGATTATACAATTTCAGTGCATAGTTGGAGTACTGCATTTAATATGGTACTGCGCGATCCGCAAACGTGCATTTTTTCTATGGCGCGCTCAACTTCTCGTGAAAAGCAATTTATTTGGATTGCAGAATTAGCACAGTTGAACACTTATCTTTATGCTTTGAATTCGAAAAGCATCGTTATCGATTCCCTAGAGCAAGCAAAGCAATACCGAATTGCGGTATTAAAAGATAATTACAGCCATCACTTTTTATTATCACAGGGCTTTGAAGAAGGTGTAAATCTAATGCTGATGAATAGTTTTGATAATATTTTTAAAATAGTTCAAAGCCGTCAAAGCACTATCGATATCGTCGTATTACCTGAACAACGCGTTAAATTTGAACAGTCTAAAAGGCAGGTTACTGACAAGTTAACACCAATTTTAAGACTCAAGATCACGCAACCAGCACTGTATTTTGCTTGTAACAAAGCGCTAGATAAGCCAACTCAAACCAAACTCAGCAACGCATTCAACGCGTATCAGTAAGCTTTTATTGTTGGTAATGTACTGATATTTAATTACTTTTAATATTAATTAAATTTAAATTGCCCAACCTTTAAAAGGGGTTATAATCCAGCTGCTTTTGCTTATAAAAGCGCTTATTTTTGGAGTTATAAATGGGTGACTTAATCGGGATTGGTTTATTAATCTTGATCAGTGCGTTATTTGCTATGTCGGAAATCGCCATCGCAGCATCACGTAAAATTAAATTAAGAGTCATGGCGGACGAAGGCAATGCTAAAGCGGCTGCAGTATTAAAGCTGCAAGAGCAACCCGGTGCTTTTTTTGCCATGATCCAAATTGCCCTTAATGCAATTGCTATTTTAGGCGGTATAGTGGGCGAACAAGCGCTTTCACCTTATGTTGAAAGTGTACTTGTGTTGTTTTATCAAGGACCGTTACTTGCGCAAATTAGCTTTTTACTGTCGTTTTTGACAATTACTTCATTGTTTATTTTATTTGCTGATTTATTACCAAAACGCTTAGCTATGATCCTGCCAGAGGCTGTTGCGGTTCGCGTAGTCACGATTATGCGTTGGGTAACGTATGCATTAACACCGTTGGTATTGTTTTTTAATGGTGTAACTAATATTGTTTTACGCTTATTCAATGTGCCGGCAGAGCGTGAAGACATTGTAACTACCGAAGACATAGTCGCAATGATGGATGCAGGCGCAGAATATGGTAGCTTACAACAACAAGAATATGATTTAATTGGTAATGTATTTGATTTAGAAGCGCGCTTTTTATCGAGTGTAATGTCACCTAGAGATCAAATAGTCTACTTTGATATTAACGAAGCCAGCGATGGTATTTCGGGCAAAATCATTGATCATCCACATAATCATTTTTTGGTATGCAATGGCAATTTAGATAAATTAATTGGCTCAGTTGAATCAAAAGATATTCTTCGCCAAGTGCTCAAAGGCGATGCAGCGAATATTAACGACGAAATGCTCGAAAAAGAGATTTTTTATCTACCAGAAACACTGAGTTTGTCAGAGGCATTAAATGCCTTTAAAGGCGCAGCAAAACCCTTCGCTGTGGTGGTAAATGAATACGCACTTGTCGTGGGAATTGTGACAGTTAAAGATCTGATGAAAGGCTTTATGGGAGATTTGATCACCCATAATGGTGATGAATTAATTATCGCACGTGATGCAAATTCATGGTTAGTTGATGGTTTAACCCCAGCCGTTGAGTTGGCAAAAGTACTCGGTGTGGATGAATTTCCAGATCAAATGCATTATGAAACTGTTGCCGGATTTTTAATTTATACCATGAAGCGAATTCCTAAACGAGCAGAATATATTCAATACGCAGGTTTTAAATTTGAAGTTGTGGATGTTGAAGGGATCCGAGTTGAACAGTTATTGGTGTCTAAAATACTACCGGTAGAACCAGCCTTATAATAAACGTGAGGCGCTATGCGCCTCATTATTTATTCAAAAGCGCCTTTTATTATTGCAAAGCCGTGCTCAACCATATGAATGCCATTACTCCATACATGTTGTGGCGCTAAAGTGTTGCTATCAAGTAAAACTAAGTCGGCGTCTGAGCCTTTGCTAATAGTGCCTTTTTTAATCCCCAGTACATTAGCGGGATTAGTGGTTATGGCCATTAATGCGTGCTCTATACTCACCTCATATTGACGTATAGCTTGTTGGAAAGCACCTAACAGAGATGCTTCTTTACCAATTTCAAGCCCGAGCAAATTAAATTGCTCGTCAAATATTGGCAGGCTGGCATGGCCATCTGAACTCATAGTCAATTGTGTTGGCTTAACATTGTGTGTTAAACAGTAAGCTAACGCTTGCGCGGCAGCATATTCGCCATGGGCAAGATCATACTCAGTTGTGCTGGTGGTAAAATCAATTGTACCGCCGGCTTCACAAAATAAAATCCCAGCGTCAAGCAGCGCTTTATTTCTATTCATGTGTGTTGGATAAAACTGACTCAATGAAATATCAGTATTTTTATCAACCTCATGCAGAATCGCTAAGTGACTATTAACGGGGCCGACATGAATGCTCACGGTGCCTTTTTTTGCGCTTAGCATGCCGGCGACTTTTGCTTCTGCTGCCAGCTCTGCGAGTTGTTGAACGGTGGGTTGGCTGCTACGGTGATCTGAAATCGCCACTTCGCCTACGCCAATAAACTCGTCAATATACATTAGGTCATTTGTAATACTACCCGTCAGTGTTTTAGCGGGTAAGTGATAAGAGCCAGTATGGCAAAATACATTAAGACCAAGCTCTTTTAAGCCTTTCGCTTTAGCAACTAAGTTGGTTAGTGTGCGACTGCTTGAGTCAGTGCCCAGCGCTGCAATAACGGTTGTAATACCTGCTAAGGTGGCATCAGTTAAGTTCATTTCTGGCGTTCGACTAGTAAAACCTGCTTCGCCGCCACCGCCTGTAATATGGACCAGAGAGTCAACAAAGCCTGGTACTAGAATGTTTCCTCGGCCATCGATAATCTTTACTTCGGTATTACTTTCTAGTTTGATCTCGGTTCGAAAATCAATCACTTTAGAACCAGCGATGAGTACATCCATCTGCCCTTGAGGGCTTGGAGTATAAAGGTTTGCACCTCGAATTAATGTCAACATAGTGAAGTCTTTTTATTGATAATTGATAAAATAAGCAAGAAATATGAAGCCGCTTGCTAAAGTAAATAATGCTAAAGTGAAACGCCAAATAAAGGCTGCCCATTCGCTCCAATCAAGCTTTACAATACCTAAGCAACCGATCAAGCTGGCTGAGGTTGGAATGAATATATTCGTTAAGCCATCGCCAAACTGAAAAGCTAATACCACAATTTGTCGTGAGACATTGAGTAAATCGCCTAATGGAGACATCAGTGGCATAGTGATAGCGGCTTGGCCGGACCCTGAAGAAACAAAAAAGTTAAACACACTTTGAAATAATAACATTCCCCATGCCGCAACAAAGTCTGGTACCGCAGCGATACTACTAGCACTATGATAAAGTAATGTATTTAAGGTTGACGGTGCATTTAAATCACTGCCGCCAAGTAATAATACCACCCCTTTGGCAAGAGCGACTAACATAGCTGCGGGCAACAATTCTTGTGCACCATGTTTAAATGCATCTGCACTTTGGTTGGCTGTTTGTTTATTAAAAATACTGGCTATAAAAGCACTGATCACACCAATACAAAAAAACTGTGCTGCGAGCTCTGGAATATAGTATTGGCGCGCCATCACACCCCACACAACCCAAGTAATACCCGTTATAAAAGTAATCAAGATAAGTTTATCGGCGGTATCTAATTTTATATCAGTATGGGAGTCGCTTTGCGCGGTGTTAATGGTTCTGATCGAGTTGGCATAACGTATAGTAAAAAATAAACCAAATAGTGTAAACACAACCCATGCGATCATTCTAAAGCCAGCACCAGAAAAAACTGGTATTTCAGCAATAGATTGTGCAATTGCAATACTAAAAGGATTCATCCAAGACGTTGCAAAGCCAATTTGTGTGGCAACATACGTAGTTAAAACCGTTACTTTGGCATCATAGCCGAGCTGTTTCATGATCGGTAGTAAGACAATACAAAAAGCAATGGCTTCTTCGCCCATACCAAATACTGCGCCACCTAACGAAAATAACACAAATAATAATGGTAGAAACAGCCATTCAACTCGCTGAGTTTTATTGATAAGCGCCATAATACCGTTATTAATTGCGCCTGTTTTCATAATGATACCGAACGCGCCGCCGGTAATTAATATAAATGCCATGACACCGATGGTTGCGCCGTACTTGTCACCCGATACTAAACCTTCAAACAACACATTTGCCAGGCCAATTTCACCGCCTTCAGCAAACAGCGGCGTTTGCTCGCTTACAGCCACTGTTTGGTATTGAGAAAGTTCAACACTGTGGCTATCTTTTTGGGCGTTAAACATCCCAGGAGTAATAAACAAGGTTGCCAAGTAGGCAATTAATGCAACTGATAACAAGATGATACTTGCATCAGGCATAGTAAATTGTTTGTTTTTCATAATTTCACTTTTCGCAAAGAAATAGGTTGCTTAGACTAAGCCGCACACCTGCTTATTTTAACACGAAGTTTATTTGAATAAGTGACCTTACTCTACAAAGCAAAGCCACTTAGTACAATTTGGATGGTGTTACGCACAGCGACTAGTGCTGCGCGTATAATTTTTAGAAACGATAGCTGACACTAAATGTATAACGCGCGCCATAAGCATTATGGTTTATAGAATCAAAACCACGACTTGAGCCGTATAGCTGTGGCGGCTCTTTGTCAAAAATATTATCAATGCGCGCTCTTAAGGTAAGGGCTTTATTTACGTAGTAACCTGCAGATAAATCCCATACGAGCCAATCGTCAACTTGATGATTACCTTGTGAGTCAAGTTTACCTAAACTTTCCAGTTCATCAATTTCACGGCCTCGAAGTCCTTCAATGTCATCATCATAGCTGCTGGTGTAATTTGCGCCAAGGTTCAGGTAGTAGCTTTGAGCTTCCCAATCGATTGACATGCGACCGATGTTTTCAGGGTAGCGATACGTGCCAACTAACTTTTCAATTGCATCAGACCCTGGTTTACTGCGCTCAAATTCAAGATAGTGCGTGCCATCAAATGCAAAAGTTAAATCGCCACCTGAAAGCCTAAAACGGTGATCAAACTTAATATCAATCCCTGCTAATGTTTGTGTGCCGGTATTTTCAAGTGGGATAACATGGTCACGAAATAATGGTAAAAATAGCTCATCATCACGTGGGTTAAACTCGGTAATATAGTTATCTAAAATTTCATTTAGATTGGCACCATCTTGCTCGATACTTAAACCACTATTGTCATAGACACCACATAACCTATTATCGTAAGAAATACCTTGTTGACCTTCTGGGACAATACCGCAATGGCGCAGTGATGCATCAGTAATGGCACGATCTAGCACCGCAGTCATATTAGTATCAATCACTTCTTCGTGATCAAACTGCCAGTAATCAACGGTTAGGTTAGTATCAGCGCTTGGGCTCCAAGCAAAACCAACACTAATAGCTTCTGATTCTTCTGCTTTAAGATTTTTATTTCCAAGCTCGAGTGAGTTAACACTTACCTCTGTTCCTTGGCCCATACAATAAAGATCAGATACTGCTTGGTTAGCACCGCAATCGAAGGTTGATTGAGTGGTTCTTAATTTAACACCAGCTTGCGTAAGAGAAGGGGCACGGAATGACGTAGACCATGAGCCACGTAACACTAACGAGTCGTTAGGACGATAGCTTAAGCCTATTTTTGGATTAAAGGTGCCGCCAAAATCGTCATAATGATCGTAACGTCCTGCCGCCTGTAGCTCAACTTGATCGGTCAATGATACACTTATTTCTGCGAACGCCGCGTATTGAGTGCGATCAGCCTCTGATAAGCTCGAGCCAAAACCAAATACATCCACTAAGTAGCGGTTTTCAGGGCGTGCTTGCGAGTCAAGTGATGGAATGTCAGTTAATTCTTCACGGCGAGCTTCAACTCCAAATGATGCATAAGCGGGTAAATCATTAAAGGTGAATAGCTCACCGTTAAAGTTTGCATCCCAGCCGTATACGGTGCTTTCGCCACTGCGTGTTGGACGTGCCTGTGCCGTTGCTAAAACCGCATCGTTGGCGGCATCGCCTTGCACAAATGGATTATAAAATGGCAGTAAATCGCCTGATACACAGTTAAGGTTCGCGCCGTCGTAGTTTGCTAATGTACCGTCTGAGCATAGTTCACCAGTAATGGCGGCATGAAATTGATAGCGATTGTAAATACCATCAATGGCTTCTTGCTCAGAGCTTGAGCGAGAAAAGGTTACGCCTGACTCCCAGCTCCAGTCACCAACATCACCTGCAAGGCTACTCACTAAGCGGAAGTTTTTAGTTTCTACTTCGACAGTACGTGGGGCATTAAAACGCGCATCAAAGCCAAAGCCGTAAACTTCGCGGCCAGCTTGCGTATCAAATTCAAATGGGTCAATAAACACTTGATCCATCAAATCATTACTGCCATCTGCATTATCATAAATGAACAGCGCATCTTCTAAAATGAAAGGACCATCTTCATCATTTATTTGATTAATCGGTGAGGGTGACGAGTACGCTTTTGCCTTTGTTTGGCTATAGAAAAAGTCAGTATGCCAATCAACACCGCCTAAGCTGCTATTGAACATAAAGCCAGTCGATAGACTCTCAAATGGCGTATCCAGATAATCGTCTTGATTTGGGTAATAGGCACAAATGTCTTCACCAAATTCAGTTGTAACTAATTCAGTCTGGCAATTTGGCGCTGGCAATTCATTCCCATCACGCGAGCTGTAATAATAAATATTTGGCGCGTTTTCAAGTTTTGGTAAGTATGAATAACTATTCACCAGTGGTGATGATGCAGTGAAATCTCGATCGGTTGCTTTAAATGCGTTACGGTCAAAAATATCGGCAAAAACCGTTAAGTTACTCTCACCAATTTTTGTACCGTATACTAGGTTAAGTTGTTTTTTACCTTCATCATGACTGTTAAAGCTGTTTGCGTAGGATGCGTTTACTTCAGCGCCTTCAAAGTCATCTTTTAAAATATAGTTAATTACACCTGCTACGGCATCTGCACCGTAAACCGCTGATGCACCGGTTGCAAGAATATCAATGCGCTCGATAGCTGCAAGTGGAATTGAGTTCACATCGACAAAGTTTTCCGTGCCAGCGGCAAATGAACTGGGCGCAACACGACGACCATTAATCAGTGTTAATGTGGCTGATGGGCCCATGCCACGTAGGCTTGCTGCAGATTGTCCCGCAGGTGTTGAGGTGGATGTGCCACCGCTTTCTGAAGTGGAAAAAGTGCCGCTACCACCTTTGAACACGGATAAATCCTTTAGTAATTCGTGAATCGTGTTGGCGCCAGAGCGTTTGATGGCATCTTGGTCTAATACCGTTAGTGGAATCGTTCCTTCAAGATCGACGCCTTTTAAACGTGATCCGGTGACTTCTACTCGTTCAATGTTTTCAGCTTTAGTGTTTTCTTGCGCATACAAAAAAGTTGGGCAAAGCACTGCGCTTATTGCCGTTGCAATTGTTAATTGACGAAACATATTGGTTTACCTTTGTCTTTATTTTAAGCACAGGTGTACTGTACAGTGCTTATTTTTTGATTATTTAGACAGGGCCGTGATCGATAGACACAGTTAGCCCCTCACAGAGAATGTGAGGCAGTGGCTACTCGTCAAACCACTCCGAAAGGTAGTGAGGAGAGTAGAAATATGTACACAGCGATGTTGCGTTTTTAAACATAATTCCAATCCAAAAGGTTTTTGACAAAGCTAGTATTTGGGTGCTAGCTTACTCGCGATTTAAAAGTTCCTTATTTTTATAGCAAGCATAAAGTTTTACTGCAAGCTATTTTTTATCATTTTTTACATGAGTATAACATTATGGAAAACTTTCGGGAACATCTTGCAAAGAGCCCTAAATGTGGTTTTTTTGCTGCTTTTACACTGGTAATGACCGCTTTTTCGGCGAATATATCTGCAAATCAAACTGAGCAAACCTTGCTGTTAATTGGTGGCGCATTAACGACTTGTTCAAGTTTAAGTCCTAAAAATTGCATTGAAAAAACATCATTAATAGGAAAAAAAGCGAATCAATTTCAATTGACGGGCAAAGCACTAAAAGAAATAAAAAGCCAATGGCCTGATGATAGTACTAATAACCGCAATGAAACCTTGCGGGTTTTATCAAAAATTGCCAAGCAACAGCCTAATCTTATCGATAAAGGGTCTTTGCTATGGGCTTGGCGGGATTTAGATAGCCGCTCGCTCAATAATTTAACTGATCGAGAATATAACTTTGTCACTGATATGCTGGAAGTGGCGGTTGTTGATGCTAAAGGCCAGCGCATAAAAGAAACGGTGCAAAGTAAACAAAATAATGAGCCGGCTGCTAATGATATAGTTAATTTTATTTCTGCAACAGCTAAAGTAAATAGTAAACAGCCGAGCTTATTAGCTATCACAGCATCGAGTCGCGACCCTTATGAATCGGCTGACTTTTACGAAGGCTTACTGGATTTTGATCGTATTAAAAGTTCATGGCTGGCATTAACTCCGGCATTAGCGCAAGCAATCACAACTGGGCAATGTGAAAAGCTAGCGCAATTTCGCCAGCAAAACATGCAGGTGTTTAATCGCCACAAAATCTATCCTGACCGTATTCAAGCTGAGCAACAACTATGCGACGCGGGTGTTGATAATTTAGTTGCAAAAATCGAATCTGCAACAGGTATTATGCTCAACGGTGGCGATCAAAGTTTAACTCGAAAAGTGTTATTTGATGGTACGGGCAAGCCTTATCCATGGACCAATGCTATACGTTCACGTCCGCTATTGGTAGGTACAAGTGCAGGCACAGCCATTCAAAGTGGTGGCAGTAACCAGTTTGGTAGTGTTGCGATGATCACTAATGGCACTAGTTTAGCTGCATTGCGCGATGGTGCGCACGCAGTTTCTGCACCGAGTGAACGTTGTGAAGATGATTGTAATCAAGGGCTAAGCGCAGATACATTAACCTATCAAACTAATGGTGGGCTGGGCAGCTTTAGTGCAGGTATAGTTGACACCCATTTTAGTGAGCGAAATCGCACTGTGCGTTTAGCGACATTGCTTGCAAAAACAGGGCAACAGTATGGCTTTGGTGTTGATGAAACGACAGCCTTGGTGATCATAAAATCACAACTGAGTACGATTGTGACAGTGTTAGGTAAGCATGGGGTAGTGCATTTAAATAAGGGCAAAGATAAATACAGTTTTGATTATTCATTTTGGCCAGCTGGTGCAATTATAGATGTAACACCCCAAGGGTACCAATTAAGCCAACGTACTATAGACAGTGCTTTGCCTGCAATCAAAATACCACCTTTGCCAATGCAGCGTTTCAATAACATACTCACCGATGCTAAATTGCGCTCGCTTACTCAGGCAATGTGTTTAACTAATGAGCAGTCAGCGGTAGGTCAGCAAGATGAGTTTATAGTGACTTTAAATGCCAGCAAAAATACCCAGTATCAGAGAATAAGTCCAAGCAGTTATGGCTGTGCAATTGAACGACTTAGCGTTAATATTACGACGATTCAATGATGCTTTGATGTAGAGCTACTGTTACTCACAGTAGCTCTTCTTTAAATGACAAAGTAATGTGTTAAATTGTCAACAACACCAATTTGGATATATTAGCTACCCATTTCCCCTCAAATCTCACAACCGATGATTGAACATCTGCTTGCTGTGTCGCTTTTCGTTCCAGACGTACAAAATGACTATTTTTAATATTTACTGCAGCTGCATTGTTATGCTCATTAAAGATAAAATTAACTCTTTTTGTACCTGCAATTAGCAATCGAGTTGTTCTGTTTTTTAGCTCACCGTCAAGTCTTTTTACATCACTTTACATGCTCTTAGATCTTTTAAAAATAATTCTCAATTAACATTGGAAAATGTAATAATTTAATTTAGAATGATCGTTCATTCTAAATTAAGGGTAGTTAACATGCAGCGTTCTCGCGTCGTTCTTTTTACTGTCACCGCTTTGGCAAGTGCAGTTGCTTTATCCGGTTGCGATCAAACTCAGCAGGCGAATGCGCCTGCTGCGCAGCCAGCTCCTGTTGGCGTAATTACATTAAAAAGCCAACCATTAACACTTACTAAGGAGCTTCCAGGGCGAGTAACTGCGTCTCAAGTGGCGCAAATTCGTCCTCAGGTAAGCGGTATCATTCAATCACGTTTATTCACTCAAGGTGCTGAAGTCAAAAAAGGTCAGGCTTTATATCAAATCGACCCAGCTACATTCGATGCGCAAGTAGCAAGTAGTAAAGCTGCTATTAGTAAGGCACAAGCAAGCATTGCTAATGCAAAAGCTAAATCAGATCGTTATGCTGAGTTACTAGCAATAAAAGCAGTCAGTCAACAAGATTTTGATGAAGCAGACGCAAGTTATAAAGGCGCGCAGGCTGATTTATTAACAGCTCAAGCGCAGCTTAAAACCGCACAGATCAATCTTAACTATAGTAAGGTTTCATCACCTATTAGTGGTCAAATTGGCAAATCGAACGTGACCGTAGGTGCTTTGGTAAGTGCTAATCAAGCAACCGTATTAGCAACCGTCACTCAGCTTGACCCAATTTATATTGACCTTACCCAATCAAGTAGTGAGTTGACTCGTTTGAAAAAAGCGATTGCTAATGGTGAGCTTGATAAAGATCTTACTGCGCAATCAAAGGTTGAACTCACTATGGAGGATGGCTCTGTGTATCCGCACACTGGCACTTTGCAGTTTTCTGAAGTAACTGTAGATCCAGGTACTGGCTCAGTAACGTTACGCGCCAAATTTCCAAACCCTGAAAAGCTACTATTACCAGGTATGTACGTCAGAGCTGTGGTTGTTGAAGGTGTTAAGTCTAATGCTATTTTAGTGCCGCAACGCGGTGTTAGTCGTAATAGCAAAGGTGAGCCTACAGCTATGGTGGTGAGTAAAGATAATACTGTTGAAGCGCGAGTATTAAAAACTGACCGTACAGTAGGTGCTAACTGGTTAGTGACAAGTGGCTTGAACGACGGCGATCAACTAATTGTTGAAGGTTTACAAAAAATAGCACCGGGCGCACCTGTTAATGCAGTGCCTGCCGAGTCAGCTACTAAAACTCAATAACGGAGTATTTTAATGTCGAGATTTTTTATCGATAGGCCAATTTTTGCATGGGTTCTGGCCATTGTTGTTATGTTGGCTGGAATACTTGCAATAAGGAGCTTGCCTGTAGCGCAGTATCCTTCAATTGCGCCGCCAGCCATTACTATTAGCGCAAGTTATCCTGGTGCGTCAGCACGCACACTTGAAGATTCAGTAACCCAAGTTATTGAACAAAAAATGAAAGGTTTAGATGGCTTGTTGTATATGTCATCAACTTCTGAATCCAGTGGTACAGCAACACTGACACTGACGTTTGATGCAGAAACTGACCCTGATATTGCACAAGTACAAGTACAAAATAAGCTAGCAACAGCTACGCCGTTGTTACCTGAAGAAGTACAACGCCAAGGTGTTGTTGTTGCTAAGTCATCATCTAGCTTTTTACTGGTAGTGGGTTTTGTGTCGCAAGATGGTAGCATGACCAATATTGACATTGGTGATTATGTGTCATCAAACGTGCAAGATATTGTAGCGCGTGTTGATGGGGTGGGCGAAGTACAATTGTTTGGCTCTCAATATGCAATGCGTATTTGGCTCGATCCGGCTAAGTTACAAAGCTATAAACTAACACCAGCGGATATATCTGCGGCGATAAAAGCGCAAAATGCACAGGTATCTGCAGGTCAACTTGGTGGAATGCCGGCGATAGCAGGTCAACAGCTTAATGCGACCGTTACCGCGCAAAGTCGATTACAAACACCTAAGCAGTTTGAAGATATTTTAGTTAAAACCAACAGTGATGGCTCTGTAGTTCGCTTAGTCGATGTCGCAAAAGTAGAGCTTGGTGGTGAAAACTACGGCGTGGTTGCGCGCTTCAACGGCAAACCAGCATCTGGTTTAGGCGTGAAGCTAGCCAGTGGAGCGAACGCCTTGGATACAGCGCAAGGTGTAAAAGATGCACTTGAAGAACTTAAACCATTTTTTCCACAGGGCTTAGAGGCGGTTGTTCCTTATGACACCACTCCTTTTGTTGCATTATCAATCGAAAAAGTAGTGCACACCCTAATAGAAGCGGTTGTTTTGGTATTTGTTGTAATGTACTTATTTTTACAAAACTTCAGAGCAACTATTATCCCAACCATTGCGGTACCTGTCGTATTGTTAGGTACGTTTGGTATTCTATTTACTTTCGGGTATTCAATTAATACCCTCACGATGTTTGCGATGGTATTGGCTATTGGTTTACTCGTAGATGATGCGATTGTTGTTGTAGAAAACGTTGAACGTTTAATGACCGAAGAAAAGCTTTCTGCGGTTGAAGCAACGCGAAAATCGATGGATGAAATTAAAGGGGCACTGGTAGGTATTGCTATGGTGCTGTCGGCTGTATTTATTCCGATGGCATTCTTTAGTGGCTCTACTGGGGTTATTTATCGTCAGTTCTCTATTACCTTAGTGTCGGCGATGGGGCTGTCGGTACTGGTTGCGCTTATTTTAACTCCCGCACTGTGTGCTACGTTATTAAAGCCTAGTCATGTACATACTGATGGTAGCATTATTGGTCGTTTTTTCTCAGGCTTTAATCGTGGTTTTGATAAAACCAATAAAGGTGCGCAAGGTTTTGTTGGTCGTATGATTAAACATTCCAAGCGTTACTTACTAAGCTATGCATTAATTGTAGCTGGCATGGTGGCTATTTTTTCAAGCTTACCAACTGCATTTTTACCTGATGAAGACCAAGGTATTTTGTTTAACCAAGTAATGCTTCCTGCAGGCTCTACTACAGAGCAAACGCTTGAAGTGGTTAAAAAAGTTGAAAACCACTATTTAGAAGATCAATCTGAAGCTGTTAGTTCAATTTTTACGGTAACGGGTTTTAGTTTTGCAGGCTCTGGGCAAAACTCAGCAATTGGTTTTGTTAGCTTAAAGCACTGGGATGAGCGCCAACGTGACGACCTATCAGTGGGAGCCGTTGCAGGAAAAGGCATGGGGTATTTTTCAACGATTAAAGAGGCATTTGTATTTGCTTTTCCACCTCCAGCGATTGTTGAACTCGGTACCGCAAATGGTTTTAATATGTTTTTACAAGACCGTGTTGGTTTAGGCCATGATGAGCTATTAAAAGCGCGTAATCAGTTATTAGGTATGGCGAGTCAAAGTCCAATACTTGCAGGCGTTCGCCCTAATGGGCAAGAAGATATGCCTGAGTTACAGCTGGATATTGACCTTGCAAAAGCAGAAGCGCTGGGTGTGTCGCAAGGTAATATTAATAGTACACTTTCGACGGCGTGGGGTAGTAGTTATGTGAATGACTTTATCGACCGTGGTCGCGTTAAAAAAGTATACCTGCAAGGTCAAGCCGATGCGCGAATGGTGCCTGAGGACTTAAATAAATGGTATGTGCGTAATACAAACGGCGATATGGTGCCATTTTCAGCATTTGCTAGTTCTTACTGGTCTTATGGTTCGCCTCGTTTGGAGCGGTATAACGGCTTTTCAGCAATGGAAATTCAAGGCAGTGCAGCACCAGGCTACAGTACAGGTCAAGCCATGGATGAAATGGAGCGTTTAGTTAAGCAGTTACCACAAGGTATTGCTTCTGAATGGACCGGTATTTCATATCAAGAGCGATCAAGTGGCGGTCAAGCGCCGTTGTTATATGGATTATCACTGTTATTTGTATTTTTATGTTTAGCTGCGCTTTATGAAAGTTGGTCAGTACCATTTGCAGTAATGATGATTGTGCCACTGGGTATTTTTGGTGCGATTATGGCCGCCTTTATGGGTAATTTATCAAACGATATTTACTTACAAGTGGGTTTATTAACCACTATAGGATTAGCGTCAAAAAATGCCATTTTAATCGTTGAGTTTGCGATTCATAAAATGGATGAAGGCTTGAGTGTAGTAGACTCGGCCATTGCGGCTGTGCGACTTCGCTTACGTCCTATTTTAATGACTTCAATGGCATTTGTGTGTGGTGTGCTTCCGTTAGCTATCGCCTCAAGTGCAGGCTCAGGTGCACAAAATGCATTAGGTATTTCAATTATTGGTGGAACACTTGCCGCCTCGTCACTGGTTGTTATTTTTGTACCTTTATTTTTTGTTTTAGTTCGCAGAGCATTCTCAGACAAAACTAAAACAACGTCACAGGAGCAATCATAATGACATTCAAAACGTTAAGCTTAGCGAGTCTAAGCGTATTTGTGCTCAGTGCTTGCCAAATGGCACCTCCGCGTGAAGATATCGTGTTGCCGGTGCCTGATAGCTACGCAATACAGAGTGAGCAAGGTAATACAGCTGATTTAAGATGGCAGCAGTTTTTTGCGAATGAAAAACTGCAACACTTGATTGAGCAAACATTAGTTCATAATAAAGACCTTAAACTTGCCGCACTTAATGTGCAGCAAGTTCGTGCGCTTTATCAAATAGAAGACTCTGCCTTATATCCGTCAATCGATTTTGCTGCGTCGGGCACGCGTCAGCGCTTACCGGGAGACTTAACGTCAACCGGTAATGCACAAATTAGCGAGAGCTACAAAGCTACCGTGGGAATGACCGCGTATGAGCTCGATATATGGGGCAAAATTCGTAATCAATCTGATCAAGCTCTGCAAACTTTGTACGCGTCAGAGCAAACTCAAACGAGTGTAAAAATTAGCTTAATTTCTGAGTTGGTAAGTGCGTGGCTAAATTACGCTGCTGATAAAGAGCAGTTAGCGCTTGCTACGCAAACCCTAAAAAGTCAGCAGGCATCACTGGCGTTAACCGAAAAAAGCTATGCACTTGGCGCGGCATCAAAGTTAACGTTGGCACAAATTGAGAGCACTGTAGCCACCGCAAAAGTTGATATTGCTAACTATCAGCGCTTGTTAAAGCGTGATAAAAATGCCCTTGATTTATTAGTAGGTCAGCCGGTTTCAGCGCAGTTGTTACCTGTTGAGAGTTTAGATGAAGTACTAAATTTCCCGACCGTGCCTGTAGGCTTACCATCCGAGTTACTTGAACAACGTCCTGATATTAAAGCAGCAGAGTTTCAGTTATTAGCTGCTAACGCTAATATCGGTGTTGCAAAGGCGGCATTTTTTCCAAGTATTAGCTTAACGGCTAATGCCGGGAGTGCGTCGAGTGATCTAGATAATTTGTTTTCAAGTGGCACTGGCACTTGGAGCTTTATGCCATCGATCACGATACCGATATTTAATATGGGTCGTAATCAAGCAAACTTAGATGTTGCGCAAACTCAGCAACAGATTGCGCTAACAACCTATGAACAAACGATTCAACAGGCATTTAAAGAAGTCTCTGATGCGCTTGCCGATAGGGAAGGCTATATGCAGCAGCTAAGTGCGCTTGAAGATCTGTATAATAGTAATCAAGTGTCGTTTACACTCTCTGAAGCTCGCTTCGAAAAAGGCGCCGATAGCTATTTACAAGTGCTGGATGCACAACGTAATTGGTACAGTGCTGGGCAACAACTCATTAGCGGTAAAAAAGCCTATATTACGAGCCAAATTAGTTTGTATAAAGCGGTTGGAGGCGGTTGGCAACGATCGGCTCAACAGAGTGAATAGCCATTAGGCTGCGCCATTGTATAGTTTATCACTAGTTTATTAAGTTCTTTGTGGTAACCGACAAAGTTGATGTCAAAGGGCATATAAGCTAGTGATAATTATTAGGTTAAAGAAAAGCAGTGCTTTTCGGAGTTACTATGAAAGAAAAATCTAAGAGACAAACCGACCCTGCACTTGTGCAAGCACGCCGTGAGCAAGTGCTTAGTGCTGCGGCCGATTGTTTTAGACGAAAAGGCTATCATGGCGCAGGAATGGCCGAGATCTCAAAGACCGCAGGGATGAGCGCAGGACATATTTACAATTACTTTGCCAGTAAAGAAGCGATCATTGAATCGATTATAGAACAGGATATGGAAAAACTGTTCTCTATTTTTCAGGAGTATGAAGATCAACCTGGTGACTTAGTAACGATTTTACTCGATGGTTTAGACCACGCAGTGGATCATCATACTGATGTAAACCAAGGTGCACTGGATTTAGAGATGTTCGCTGAAGCTGCGCGCAACGATAAAGTGGCAGAGCAGTTGCGAAAGTCTGATTGTTACGCCAGAGAGAAAATGCGAAATCTTTTATTGAGTGAACGCAGTTTGATAAAAGACCTTAGTGCAACTGAACTTGAAAGTCGTATCGAAGTGATGTTTGCAATGATAAATGGGATTACCATACGTAAAACCCTGAATCCACATGTTGATAAAGCCACGCTATTATTAGCGCTTCGCCCGGCAATGCGGGTGTTGCTCATACCGTTCTAATTAGAGCCGAGGCCTTAAGCGCAAAGAGGTGTCGTTTAATCCTCTTTGCTGCGTTATTTTGGGGCTTAAAGCGTAATACCTTAAATTATAAGTTAGGTATATTTTAGTTTGTTCAGTAAATGATTCTTCACGGCTGGCCACTCTGATGCAATAATTGAATAAACAACAGTATCGCGAATCGATCCATCTCTTGTTATTTGATGGCTGCGTAAAATACCATCTTGTTTAGCGCCTAGCCTTGCAATTGCCTTTCGCGACTGTTGATTAAAAAAGTGTGTTCTAAACTCAACTGCAATGGCATTGTGAGTATCAAATAAATACTTCAACATCAAAAGTTTACATTCAGTATTTACAGGACTTCTTCGTACAGCCTTGGCATACCATGTGTAGCCTAGTAATGCGCGCTTATGCTGTGCGTCTACGTTATAGAATCGAGTTGTGCCAACTATTTTATGGCTACTATTACACCTTACGGCGAAGGCGCTATTGCCGTTTTTGGCTTCAATAATTGCCCGCTCAACATAACTGTGCATTTGTTCTGGCGAAGGAACATTGGCATACCATAATTTCCAAGACTCTCCATCAAGCACCGCATGTTTTAATTCATCAATATGATGTAAGCTTAACACCTCAAGCGTTATAAAGTGCCCAACCAATGGCATTGGTTTTAACCACTGCATATATTTCCCTTACTCCTAGGGCCATTGTTTAATATCTCAACGTTTTGTACATAGAGATGATCCTATAAGGATTCAATGATAGCAACTTACACATTGAATTTTACAATTAATCTGTTGATTTCAGCTATAAATCAATAAACTCAAATCCGCTCCATTGACCACTGTACCGCGATTATTGCGATGGCGAGTGAGCCTGCAGGCATCACCCATTTTTGATACCAGTGATAGTTTCTTGCCCAAATAAGGACTGGTAATGTAACTGCTAATATAGCCAGTTGGCCTATCTCTACACCTAAATTAAATGCTAGCACGCTGAGTAATTGATAGTCACTGGATAGCCCTAATTCACCTAATACACTCGCAAAGCCCATGCCATGCAATAAACCAAAGGCGAATGTGACCCAACCTAAACGCACAACTAATGGCCAAATATTGTTAAGAGCTGCAAACAACACCGATATAGCGATTCCCAATTCTACCCAGCGACTGTTAGGTGTAACTAATTGCATTGCAGTGGCGGTCAGAGTGATTGAATGCGCCAAAGTAAATGCGGTAACTATCCATGCGGTTTGTTTGAAGATCGTGACTTTTGATTCTACACCTTGCCATTTTGCTGATTTTTTTACTAATACACAGGTAAGCAACAATGCAATTAAAAATAAGATATGGTCAAGTCCGAGCCAAATATGCAGCACTCCTTGGTAAACATATTGATTAAAAGTGGTGAGGTAATTGCTTTTAGTAAAATCAAAAGTTTGAAGGGCATTATTTTTACTCATCACGCGAGTTTGTTCATTGATAGTGACAATTGCTTTATGATTGGCATCAGTATCGAAAAATGCCTGATAATGAAATGCTATGGCGCTGTGGTTCGTGTCCAGAGCTGGGCAGGATAATTGCAATTTAACAACCACATAGGGTTGATTAAAATGACTATCAAGTTGCAACGGAGCGTCGCTGGTAAGCGTACATACTTGCTCGTCCGCTGATGTTACCGTCAGTGAGGTCAGGACAAAATCACTTATGGCGCTATGTTTTGCACTGATCTCATGCCATGCGATAGCCCCATCTTGGTTTAAATCAAACGCCACCTGTTGCTCTAAATCGGCAACGTTGATTTGCCAACTACCTGTAAAATGGCTGTCATCAATTGCGTTTAAATTAATATAGCTGGTACTTAATTGGTGTGCTTGAGCTGTTCCTTGCAACATGAAAAATAAACACAGGTTACAAAAAAACGCAGTTACAAATGCGTTCATAAAGAGGCTCCTTGTGCACGTGTAAGTAGTTGCTGATCGGCATCAAGCTTGGCTTGTTGCCAATTTATTTTTGCCCAGTATAGGGCTTTTTCTGGCTGTTTATTGATGTCTAAATAATAGTGAGCTAAATCACTGGCATGGAAACTGTCTTGGCGTAATTCACGCAGCGCCACTCTTTGCGCCATTAAATTTTGCCATTGCGTCAGCGAGGTATCGTTGTAGTGTTGCTCTGCAATTGCTAAGCGCAGCAACAAGGCATCCTCTAAATTTTGTTTTTCATTTACCAGTGCGGGCAAAGTGTTAAGCACTTTTTGATAATTCCCTTGCGCTAAATAAATATCTGCCCATAACACTACAAGGCTGACTGGGGCTGTTTTTAATGGCAATGACTGGATATGAGCGAGCGCTTCATTGGGTTTATTGAGTCTCAGTGCCATTTCAGCCAATATATGGCGGGTATTATCGCTTTGTTTATTACTTGTAATACTGTTTGCTAAACTTTGATAACTTTGTGCTAATTGACCGTCTTGGCTTAGTACATCAAATGTACAGGTATTAATTACATCCATTGCTGTTAGAGCCAAGAGTTTTAAGCATTGTTGTTTGGCGGCTTTAAAGTCACCTTGAACCATTAGCATATTGGCGCGTAATAGATGGGTGTTAACATGGTTAGGATCGCGTTTTAGTACTGCATCGGTGATTGCTAAGGCTGCTGAAAATTGATGTTCACGTTGTAAAACGCGTGCATACATGTAGCCAATTTGTGGTGTGGGAGATTGCGCATAGCGCTGCTGTAACTGGTTTTTTAATAAGCCTTGGCGAAGCTCAGTTTGACCTACTTGTTGGCTATTTATCAGTAACGTCATTAATTCGTCTTGATTAAGGTGTGCGGTATTTATTGCGCGGGCTTTTGCGATGATCTCGTCATCTGCTGGCGTATAAGGTTCAGCCCCTGCATTAACAGAGATCAATAAACAAAGGTAAGTAAAAGCACGGGTGATCATAGCATTCTCCTTAAAAAGGCCATCCATGGCCTGCAAGTTTTATTGTGTGATTTAGTTGTTACCTAACAAATCGTCAAATGTGGCATTTTCATCCGCATTTGTGAATGTACGGCCGTTCACACTCAGTGGCTTATCGGTAGCCGCTTGGTTAAATGCTGCACGGCCTAGTTGTGCAAAATCGACTTCAAGTGCTTCAATAGTGATATCAACCATTGCGGTAACTTGGCTGTTTACCCCATCACTGACTGCAAAGGTAAAGCTATCAGAGCCAGTCGTTTCAAGGTTCGGCGTATAGGTGTAACTACCATCACTATTAACCACTACCATGCCTAGCATTGGCTCAGTAACCAGACTGAAGGTAAGAGTATCTCCTTCAGGATCAGAACCTTGTAGCATGTCTTCAATTACAACTTCGGTTTGTGTGGTTACCATATCAGCTGTTGCTATGGGTGCTTTATTTACCATCGGTGGTATCTCGACGGTGTTATGGTCGTCATCATTGCTACAGCCGCTTAGTGTAAGCGCAGCGAGCAATAACCCAAGATGTGATAATTTAAAATGTTGCATGAGTGTTCTCCTTATTTAGACCCTGCAAGTGGAGTTGCTAGATATGGGAAGCTTGCATCCATCATCGTAGCGTTCACTGGTGCACCATCAGTAAATGGTACGTTACCTACACTGGCATCATCAGATGTGCACAGGCCTAAATCAGTATTTGTACCATTTACTGGAATTGGATAGCATAAGCGACCCATTACCACACGTAGCGCAATATCAACTACATCATCACCAGGACGACGGCCATTTGGGAAACCCGCTAAATCATCGCCAGCAACACCGAATGCTGATTGATCTGCTTGTGCTTTTGCAGCGATATTGGTATTTAGACGCAGCATTTCAGCGCCTGTAACAGTGGCCAATTGATTAACGCCTGGGAAACCAGTTAAAAATGCAGTTACTAAGTCATTACGTGGAAAATTCGTTGGTGCAAGGGTCGCTAGATTTGCCCCTAAGGTGGTGTTAACCGCATCTTTGAACAGAATATTTAATAGCTCTGGTAAAGATGGGTGGGTAACATAATCAATAAATTGACCATCGTCTTTAGGCTGTGAACTTGAGAAGGTATCTTTGTCTTTTAAACCAATTACCAGCTCATTAACAAGTGGATTACCTAAACGAGATACTTGAGTAAGCGCACCACCGTTTACCGCATTGTTCGCAAATTTAGCATTTGGGTTTAAAATACGCGCCTGTGGTAAGCTAGCTGTAGTCCATGTGCCAATAGTGCCATTGCCATTACCAACTACACAGCTTTTAGGTACTTCAATAGCAATTGCGGTCACATTTTTATCTGCTAAGTCATCATTATCTGCCGATTGTGTAATGCCTCCAGGGAAGCCCTCGCCATCACCTGCGCCCGGCGCACTGTCGCCTTCTACCGGCACATAGTTCACTAAGTCAAAGGTTTTGCCTAGGTTCACCACGAATGGATCTTTACGTTGGCCAACAAATACTTTTGCCATACCGTCACAGCCCGGGATCGCTACTTGATATACAAATTGCGCTGCGTAGCTTTTATAGCCATCCATCGATGAAAACGTTTTATCGCCAATATAATCAAGTGGCTTGTGGAATTCATTACTGCTGGTCATGGTATTAGTTAGCATGGTTTTGCTACCTGTACGCTGATCACCTGCGATCATCGTCATAGTGTATGATTCGCTAAAGTTAACTGCGGCATTATTGCCAGCTGCAACACCACCAACATTTTTAAGTGGTACAGCAACGGTACGTTGGTTGCCTTCAGGGCCAACGGTTAATGCAACGCCTTGATTGTCATTAGGCAGCATACTTTTGAAGTTAAAGGCGAAACTAATATCTTCAATCGCATCGCCATCGTTATCAATATGGATGCTGTAGGTTGCATCAGGATCCATGGCAAAATAGTTAGGTCCACCATAGCCATCTTGCAGTGGAATATAGTTTGCAATCAGGGTGACATAATCACCACGGCCTTGTTCATAACTGTTAAATGCATAAAAATCTGTTGAATCTAAAGTCGGGAAACGACTGATATTTGGAGCTTCACGGTGACTTGACGCCTCTGATGGGGCGCTTACTAAGGTACTGCATACTACAACTGCTAATATTGACGGAGTTAAAGCTTTCATGACTTTGTCCTTTAGTTTTAATAAATAGTGGTCATAGTTAATAACGCATGGTGGTCGTAATTAGATGCAAAGAAACGTAAATAAAGTTAATAAAATGTCTTTTTATTTTTATTGTTTTGATTTTAAAACAATAAAAAACCAGCTTGCGCTGGTTTTCAACTATCTTTTATTGCTTTACTACAATAAAATTAATTCAGTAGTGTAAAGTACTTCGCTAGGTAAGCCGTTTGGTGAGCCACCTATTGGCTCTATACTAATTGCTAACAGGGCAATATCTTGCGCGTTAAAACGTGCGTCTTTCAATATTGATTTAACGCCATCTTTAGGAAGTAGCCCTAATGATATTGGTATATCTTGCCCTTTTAAAATCATCCACAGCTCATAATCTTTATCCGTCCTTGCCGTAAGCTGCTCGCTGGCTTTTATTGATAAGCCTTGCTCGTTGATATCAATAAACCATAATGGTTTTTCGCTGGCATCTTTAAACAGTGCAATTTGCTGAGTGTTTTGCCCTACAGGCGTTTGTGGCTGCCAAATAATCAAAGCTAATACTACACAGGCTGCGGTAGCAATTAACGACCACGCTTGCCAAATACCAGTTTTAGGTTGAATAACATTGTTCGATACTACTTGCTGTGGGTCAATACGTTGTGAAATTGCTTCCCAAACATGGCTATCTGGCGGCACAGATTTAATTGAGCTGGCTAAATTATTTAAATGTTGCTCCCACATCCAGGTCGCCTCTCGAACACGATTTGATGAGAGCATCAAACGTTGAAAGCGTTTGCGAGCAGAGCCTTTTAATGTTCCTAACACGTATTCAGCCGCCAACATATCGATGAGTTTTTGATTGTCATAATTCATAACGTTAAGCACCTTTGCAACTGTTGCAGGCCGCGTCTGATCCAGCTTTTTACTGTGCCAAGCGGAGTATCAATATGATCAACTAACTCACTGTGAGTCAAGCCTTTGTAGTAGGCTAAGTGGATCGCCTGTTTTTGCTGTTCATCTAGTTGCTCTATACAATCAACGAGTTTACTTTTATCTTCGTAATCAATAGCTAAAGGTGAGTCAGTTAAATCATCTGAGATTGCTGAGTCGTCATCTAGGGCTTGCTCTTTACGGACTTTATGATAGCGCAAAGAGTCTAAGCTACGATAACGAACAATGCTGATCATCCAGCTGATGACAGTGCCTTTAGTTACTTGATAATCAGATGCATTGTGCCAAATTTTCACAAATGCATCTTGTAGCGCTTCTTCAGCATGTGCACGATTGCTTAACATTTTTAAGCTGATCGCAAACAGCTTTGCACTTGTGGCATTATACAATTTAGCAAATGCCTGTTTATTGCCCTGTGCGGTTGCACTTAGTAGAGGTAATAATTCGTCGGTTTCCATAAAGTTCCTATTTTTATTGTCAGTTGGTAAACGTTTCAGGATGTAAATTGGATGCAAAAAACCAACTAAATGATGGGTGCTTACTATTATTTTCATGCTTTTCCACCAGTTAGCCTAGCAGCAAAATACGGCTTATCAAGTTGAGAAGCTCCGTCGGCTATTTGGTAGCAAGGTTTTACAATCGAAGTTTTGAAGTGATTAATGACTCTTTTAAGTAAAACAATATGGCTGACAAAATTGAAATTTTACCAAATTGCAAAAAAATCCCGTTGCTTACAATAAATGCCTTGTTTTAGTTATGGTTAAACGGTGCATGAATGTCATACAATGGGGTAAAAGTAGACCACATAAGAGAGATTAAAATGGCCGCATTCGGTACCGTATTTATGCCGCAGATGATTCAAGCACGTTTTACTGATAACGCTTGGAGCGAAAGCTCTGTTGTTCCGTCAGATAAAATTGAACTTCATGCTGGTGCACATGTTCTTCACTATTCAAGTACATGTTTTGAGGGGTTAAAAGCATTTCGCCATGAAGACGGCTCAGTTTATATTTTCCGTATGGACGCTAACATTGCCCGCATGAAACAAAGCTCGCATTTATTAAGTTTACCTGAAGTTGATGGAGCCATGCTTGAAAAGATGATCATTGATATTGTTCGCCAATATGCTGATGAAACGCCGTTACCACCGGGCTCTATGTATATTCGTCCAACTCATATCGGTACTGAAGCTGCAATTGGTAAAGCGGCTGTGCCGTCATTAAGTTCATTATTGTATGTGCTATTATCACCTGTTGGTGATTACTTTGCTGGTGGCGCGACTGCGCTGCGAGTATTGTTAGAAGAAGATGGTATGCGCTGTGCCCCACACATGGGTATGATCAAAAGCGGTGGTAACTACGCTAGCGCATTAGCACCCATTACGGCAGCACGCTTGCAACATCAAGCCGACCAAATTCTATTCTGTCCAGGCGGTGATGTACAAGAAACTGGTGCCGCAAACTTTATTTTAATTGATGGTAATGAAATTATTACTAAAGCGCTAGACAGCACCTTTTTACATGGCGTGACGCGCAGCAGTATTTTAACCATCGCTAAAGATTTAGGTATGACAGTATCCGAGCGCAATTTTACAGTCACTGAATTACTTGAGCGTGCTGCAAAACCGGGTACTGAAGCTGCTTTATCTGGCACTGCTGCGGTATTAACCCCAGTGGGTACTTTTATTCATAATGATAAAGAATACAAAGTGGGCAGTGGTGAAGCAGGGCCAACGACAATGCGTTTGCGCCAAGCCCTTAACGATATTCAATGGGGTAAAGCACCAGACACCCATGGCTGGTTAACCAAAATCGACGTGTAAAGTTAAACGATATGTTTTTATAAAAAGCCTAGGTTATTTATAACCTAGGCTTTTTTATGGTCTAAGTTATTTAATAATCTATACTTTCAACTGTGTAAGTTAGCTGCAAAGGTGTGTAAAAATAACGTATGTAAACACAGCAAGTATCACTAAACTAATCAGTTGATATCTTAATGCTATGAAATATATATGAATATTTATTTCTGTGAAATTTTATTAGTGGCGCATAGATTGCATTTCTATTTGGGTATAACTAACGACAAAAGGAGCGTTTATGTGGGCCGCAATAAGTTACTTATTATTGGCAATTGTATTTATCATTATGGGGTGGCAGGTTAGTCCTAGCTATTTTTCGCTGCTATTCTATTGGACGGCTTTATCTTTATTACTGGTAAGCGGTGCCTATTTTTTTAATATTGCAAAAATTTTTCGTAAACGAGAAAACGGTGTTATCCCGTTTTACATTCGTTGGGCTTTCATACCTTTTTTATTGGGGGCACAAGTTTATAACGCGTGGAGCCGAAAGCACGATAAAGTACCGCCATTACAACAAATTAACGAACACTTATTTTTAGCCTGTCGGTTATTCCCTTCAGATATAGATACTTTAAAAGATAACGGTATTACCGCGATTTTAGATGTAACCTGTGAATTTGATGGACTTGAATGGTCATCAACACAAGAAAACATAAACTATTTAAATATCCCTGTGCTTGATCATCGAGTCCCAACACGTTCGCAGCTTAATCAAGCGATTAACTGGATTGCCCATCATATTAAAGATAATCGTCGAGTGGTGGTGCATTGTGCGTTGGGTCGTGGTCGATCGGTGTTTGTGATGGCGGCTTATTTACTCAGTCAAAATAAGGAGGCTGATGTACATCAAGTGCTTGCGCAAATAAAAGAAACACGCGAAACCGCTAATTTAAATAAACACCAACTACGTCAACTAGTTAAACGCCATAGAAAGGGTGAGTTATTAATCAAAAATAAAGCGGTATTAATTGCTAATCCAGTTTCCGGCACTAAGTTATGGCAGCAAAAAGAGCATTTAATTGTTGCGCGTTTATCTGCTTATTATAACTTAAAAGTGATGATCACATCAGTCGAGAAAAATGGGATTGTGTTGGCCAAACAAGCGATAGCTGATAAGCCAGATATGATCATCGCCTGCGGAGGCGATGGCACAGTGGCAGAAGTGGCAAGTGTTTTGGTAAACACAGACTGTAAATTAGGTATTATCCCATTTGGCACAGCCAATGCTCTAGCACATGTTTTAATGGGAATTAAGTCAAAGTTGATCCCTGTGGAAGTAGCATGTGATTTGATTATTGAAGGGCAAACCAAGCAAATGGATACAGCATATTGCAATGGTGAGTTAATGCTGCTGTTAGCAGGGATTGGCTTTGAACAACACATGATTGAAAAAGCCGATCGGGATACTAAAAACGAGCTTGGTCAGTTCGCATATTTACAGGGCTTCTGGCAAGCTTTAGGCGAACAAAAAGCCCAAGATTTCACAGTACAGCTAGATGATAACGAGCCGCAGCAAATACATACCAATAGTTTAATTGTCGCTAATGCTGCACCTTTTACTACTTTACTAGCGCAAGGTGGGGGACAGCCTGATCACTATGATGGCTTGCTCGATGTTAATTGGCTTACTCCAAACCAAGACGCATCAGCCAATGTATTAAGTATTGCTGAGCTGGTATTTAGCAGTATTACCCAAGCACATTTTGCGATTAATTCACATCATACCAATGCGCGCCGCGTTGCAATATCGGCGACTCAGGAAATAAAATATGTACTTGATGGTGAAGTTAAAAGTGCTGATAAATTGATCATTGAAATTACTCCGCAATCACTGGCGGTGATCTGTGCAGAGCAGGTCGAGTAACTGAACTTGTTGCGCGTTATAAGCTATAACGCGCAATGGCTGTTACTTCTTTTTAATACTAGGCCACACAAAGCCACTGTTTTGCGGTTGTGCATCGACACAGTTATCGAGGTATAACTGCTCGACCTTGGTACGAGCCCAAGGTGTTTTACGTAAAAATTTTAGGCTCGATTTTACACTTGGGTCTGATTTAAAACAGCGAATATCAACATGCTCACCCATCGCTTTCCAGCCAAGTGTTTGCTCGAGTTTTACTACTATTTGTTCGAGTGTAATGCCATGTAACGGGTTGTTTGCTTGCTGATTCATAATTCACTATTGCTTGATAAAAGTCGCTGCTATTGTAACGTAACTGTGCGTTGATACCAATTCTATTAATTAACGCGAATTGTTTTAGGAGCGGTTGGGTAAATAATTTCATTTTGCTCGTTGAGCATTAACCAATTTAACGCGCTATTATTGTGATGAGGGTTTTTTGCTGCACAAATCACCCGCACATTAGCCATTATAATAATCGCACCTTCGCTGTAGCGTTGATCTTCAAACCAACAGAGTTGTTGCTCGCTAACTATATTTTTTGCGTCAAGAAACAAGGCTGGTTTTTGATTATTACTGAAACTATTAGCCGAGTAAATTACACTGATAAAACAGATGCCTATAATCGTTATAATTCGCATATTTAGCCTTTGCATTAAAAAATAACTACACTAAGCTTATACCTAAGTTATCCCAAAATACTAGTTTCAGTTGCAATTAAATGCGTTTAAACCAGCCCACTTAGGGTTTTAGGGTGACTTGGCCATAAAATGTGTTAGGGTAAAATCCACAAAAATAATTTTCTAAAGACAAGGTGAGCACATGCAATTTAAACAAACGATGATTGACGAATTTACACTGTTAGCAAAATTTCCATTAACCAGTAAAATGCAAGGTATTAAGTTACATAGTGATGCTGATGAAAGCTTATTAAGCGCGGCACAACGATTGTTTGATAAAGGTATTATAGATAGCCCAGATGGCGGTTACTTAACCGATCTGGGCTTAGATCTGATAGAGCACGTAACCGTGCTACACAGTGCGTTGGGTAATTAAAAAATATCAGGCTGCATCCGGTTGGTTTTGTGGTGCAGCATCAATAAATGCATCAAGCTTGTTACAACGTTCATAAATGGCTGCTATTTTCGGATACGCAGTCATATCAACGTTAAAACGATAAGCATTAAATACTTGCGGCACTAAACACACATCAGCAAGGCTAGGTTTATCACCCACACAATATTCATTTGTATGATCAAGTAGCTGTTCAATTTTTTCAAAACCAACCTCTACCCAATGACGATACCAGGTATTTTTGATTGCATCGTCAGCACCAAGTTCACCGCTTAAATATTTCAGTACCCGTAGGTTATCAATAGGATGAATATCGCAGGCAATGGCATAACATAAATTACGGATCTGGGCTTTTTGCCAGGCATCACCAAATAATAGTGGTGTGTCGGGGTGTGTTTCTTCAAGGTATTCTAAAATTGCCATCGATTGTGCGAGTACACCGTCATTGGTTTCCAGCGCAGGTAATAACCCTTGCGGGTTTTTATCTAGGTATTCAGGTGCTTGTTGCTCAGATTTTAGTAAGTTAACAGTTACTAACTCATGCTGAATATTTTTTAAATTAAGCGCAATACGCACGCGATATGCGGCAGATGAACGAAAATATGTATAAAGTTTCATGGTTCAATTATCCTTGTGGGCCACTGTAGTGTTTTTTAATAGTACGCCAGCAGTCAGTGTAGTTAGGTTGGCGCTCTTTGCCTTCTAATGCGTATTTTGTTGGTGAAATAACGTAACGTGATTCAAACATAAACGCGAGGGTATTTTCGTAGCGTTGCGGTTCAAGCTCTGCGTTAGAGGCCTTTTCAAATACATCAGCTTCTGGGCCATGCGGTGACATACAATTATGTAAACTCATGCCTCCTGGTACAAAACCGTGCTCTTTGGCGTCGTACACGCCTTCAATTAAGCCCATAAATTCACTCATAATATTGCGGTGATAATAGGGTGGGCGAAAAGTGTTTTCTGCCACCATCCAGCGTGGAGGAAAAATTGCAAAATCAATATTAGCAACGCCTTCTGTGCCTGATGGGGATGTCAGTACTGTGAAAATAGACGGATCCGGATGATCAAAGCTCACTGTATTCATTACATTAAAACGTGCTAAATCATATTTATAGGGTGCACTGTTGCCCGTCCAGGCTACAACATCTAAAGGGGAGTGGCCTATATCACAGCGGAACATATTACCGTTGAACTTAGCAACCAACTCAAACTCACCTTCTTTATCTTCAAAGGCAGCAACAGGGTATTGAAAATCACGGTCGTTAGCGTAGCCGTTGGCTCCCACTGGGCCGCGCTCAGCTAACACATAAGCATGACCATAATTTTCACAGATATAACCACGAGCAGTATCAGAGAGCAAAACGACTTGGAATTTAATGCCACGCGGGATCACTGCGATTTCACCCGCTTTAATCGTTAAATTACCACATTCTGTTTTCAGCAGTAACTGACCTTGCTGCGGCACAAATAACATTTCGCCGTCGGCATTATAAAAATAACGATCAGTCATTGATTTATTCGCTACATAAACATGGATGCCAATTCCTGTTTGGCCATTGGCGCTGCCGTTTGCAGCCATAGTGATCAAACCATCAATGAAATCGGTTGGTGTGGTTGGAATATCAATTGGATCCCAACGAAGCATTGTAGGTGGAGTCGGGACTTCGGTAATTGGGGCGGTGCGAATTAAACCGTTATCAATTGCGCTGTAATCACCTTGGACAACCGATGGGCGAATACGGTACATCCAAGTGCGGCGGTTATCAGCACGCGGCGCGGTAAATGCGGTGGTACTAAATTGTTCAGCGTATAAATCGTATTTTACTTTTTGCGGGCTAAACTGCCCAATAGGCAATGCGCCAGGCAGAGCTTCGGTTTCAAACTCATTGCCAAATCCTGTCATATATTTTAATTCGCTGGTCATCACTCGACTCCTTTATGTTTTACTGTAAGATACTCTCAAGTGAGACTAAATTCAAACATCGTGCTTTTTGTCACTGTACATATTTATGGACACTTAAACATGATTGTAAATTAAGAGGACATAGCCGTTATGGCTCTCGATTTAGAGACATTTTTACCTTATCGTCTGGCTAACTTAGCCAGTAAAATGAGTGAACAGTTTGCACCCGTATATCAACAACAAAGTGATTTAAGCATTCCTCAGTGGCGTATTTTGTTTAATTTAGCCCAGTTTGGACAAAGCAACGCGAAAGCATTGTGCGAGCAAGCAGCAATGGATAAATCCACGGTATCGCGTGCTATTAAGGCATTGATAGATAAACACTATGTAGTGAGTTTAATCGATCCAGCAGATAAACGCGCCAGCTTGTTAGCGTTGAGTGAGCAAGGGTTGGGCTTGTATCAGCAATTAGCCCCAGCTGCTTTAGCGTGGGAGAAGAATCTGTTGGATGTTTTAACTCAAGCCGAGTATCAAACCTTGCTTAGTTGTTTAGATAAGTTAACTAGTAAATTAGATGAATAAAACAAAAAGCCCATCAAAAGATGGGCTTTAAAATTAATTTAATTTGTAAGTTACTTTAGCAAATTAGAATGTGTATTTAACACCTACACGCATTTCCCAAAGTGACGGCTTAGTTTCTACACTTGCACCTGCTGGATCATTAAAGCTGGTGTAAACGTATTGACCATTAACAATTTCAGTCGTTACAGCGTTTTGTAATGCGCTGCCGCTTTTCAGCACGCCCCAATCGTCATTTAGCATGTTACCGATATTTTTGATAACAAAGTATGCTGAGCCTTTTTGATCATCAGTAAAGCCCATAAATTCTTGCTCAACTTTGAAATCGAACGTAACCCACCAATCACCATCAATGCTGTTACGGTTATTGATTTTACCGCGAGTTAGGCCTTCGCTTTCAACCCACTCATTAAAGGCTGCTTGATCAAAATCTGCACCATAAACAACTTGGCTGTCGTCAAGTGTTGGTACATACAATAATTGACGAGCAGCATCGTTGTATCCCATACCACCTGATCTTGAGTCAAATCCATATGAGTAAGGTGTTGTTTGTTGTGCTTGACCAAATAGGTTGAACTTAGTCTCGTAACCATCAAATAACTCATGGCTATACGCTAAACTCATCGTAAAGCGGTGCGGAATTTCATAGTTAGATGTTGCCACACCTGGGTTTTCAGAATCAGACACCGCAACGTAATGATAGTTAGAAAATGCTACAGAGCTAGTCATCGGGTTAACATCTTTAGACACTGTATATGCATAAGAAAGAGCAAAATCGATGCCATTATCAAATGACTTGTTCATTGCAAGAGACAGAATATGCGAGTAAGCATCATCGCCTTTAACATTGGTTAACAAGAAGTCTGAACCACCATTGTAAATTGGGCGACCATCTGGCGCTACACCAGTTTTTTCATATGCTAAGTTTTTAACAATGGCTGAATCTTGCTTATCGGTATAAAGGTAGTCAACATTAAACACATAATCGCTTTCAGTGATATAAGTACCACCTAGTGAGAATTTCCATTCTGATGGAATTTCAAAGTTAGGATCCGTCACATTTACATCAGCATCAGCACCACCTTGGCCTACTTTATCATATAAGCCTTGTGGAATATCGTAACCAGGTTGACCTGCGCCATTGAATGCTATTGCATCAGGACCAAGGATTTGGATATTTCTTTGATTAACTTGAACATTACGAACACCATCGTTTGAATAGCTGTTAGAAATCCATACGTTAGGGTTACCACCTGAATATAAGCCAATACCGCCGCGCAATTCTAACTGATCATTATATATCCAGTTAACACCTAAGCGTGGTTGAAGTAAGTCAACCCCATCAAGATTTTGGCTATTTGAATAGCCATAACGTTCTTCAAAGTTAGCATTATAAGTTGGTGTATCATCACTGGTATACCAGTCATAACGAAGACCTGCAGTAAATGTTACATCATAATCAATAAGTGCAAACTTATCTTGGAAATACACTGTATTCAGTGCATATTTGAATTCACCCGCGGCATCATCAGGATTTTGGCTTGAAGCGTTACCATAGTAAATTCTGTCTACAAAGCCGCTTTCAAACTCTTCAATAGAACCAAAACGGTATTCACCTTCATTATGCTGTACAAATAAGTTGAAAACATCAAGCTCTTCACGCTCATAGCCAAATGATAGCTCATGGTCTTCAAGGTAATATGTACCACCTAATTTAAGTGATAAATTATCATACTTAAGTTTGTTCGCTTGGCGAGAGTCATCAGGACCCATGTAAATATCAATATCACCAGTATCGATTCTAAACTCACCAAAACCAGATGCTGCATCAAGTGAATTTTGACGATTATCAAGTTTTGAGTAACCTACGCGAACTTCAGTTGAAAAGTTATCAGTCCAATCTGAATATACTGATGCTACGTAAGATTGTAGCTCAGCACCACGCTCATAAAAATGATTAGATAAAGCGATTTCGCTAGAATCTGCGTCTGACTGGGCTAGGCTGAAGCCGTCGTTATAGTTATAAACAAAGCTTGCACGGTGAGCTTCGTTAATATTCCAATCTAGCTTAACTAAGATTTTTTCATCTTCAACTGGCATGCTAGGTACCATAGTACCTGGGTCATAATTATATTTATCGATAGCAATTTGGGTAACGCGATCAATAGTTGCCTGATCAATTCGACCGTTAGCAAATGGCGTATAATTAAAAATTTGTGCGCCTTCAAGCTTCTCATAAGAAGTGAATAAGAATAGCTTATCTTCAATAAGAGGAAGGCCTACGTTAAAGCCGTAACGTTTTTCTGAGTAATCACCAAGCTCTTGTTTCTCGCCTTCAATTGAGTCACCTGACATTGAGTCATTGGTATAATCATAGAAGAAACCACCAGTGATTTCGTTGGTACCTGACTTTGTTACGGCGTTAATGTTACATGAAGTAAAACCACCATATTGAACATCAAATGGTGCAAGTTCTACTGCAACTTGTGCAATTGAATCAAACGAGAAAGGCATTCTTTCAGTAGGGTAACCACTTGAGTTTAAGCCAAAGTTATCGTTCATACGAACGCCGTCAACAGTTAAGCTGTTAAAACGTGGGTTACCGCCGCCACAATTGATAGCACCAGCGTTTGTTTCATCGATATAGATACGTGGATCAGCGCGAATAATATCTTTTAAGTCACGGTTAATAGCTGGTTTGTTTTCTAAATCATCTAAAGTGAAATAAGCAGCTGGACCTGTGCTGCCTGATTGAGCGCTAATTGGCGCGCCACTAACAACGATTTGTTCCATTTGTTGCGAGCGAAGTGCAACAGTTACTGGGTAAGTTTGACCAAGTGTTAAATAAACATCATCAAGTTGAGTATCTTCATATTTATCAGAATCAACAATGATTTTATATGGGCCGCCTACGCGTAAACCTTTTGTAGAGAAGTTACCTTGTTCATTTACTGTTGTTGTTTTTGTTGAACCAGAAGGTAAGTGGATAATAGTAATTTGAGTACCAGTGGCTGGGTTGCCATTTGGACCTGTGATTTGGCCTTTTACAGATGATGCAGTTTCATTTGCAAACGCTGCGCCACTTACGCCAACACAAGCTGCGATAGCAAGTGAAAGTGCTGTTTTGCGTAGTTGAATTTTCATTATTAATTTCCCGTGTAAGGTGTAATATTTTTTAGTTTTGGTATTAATTTGCTCGGATTTTCCAAGCAGCTAAATTGTACCCTATTATTTCATTACAAATAAGTTACATTGCACATAAATTTGTAATAAAAGTAGTTTAGAACAAAATTGCGGTTTTTCGAGCAATTTAGTACCCATGGGTCAATTTACTCATTAAATATGACAAAAGTATGAAACCCAGTGCTTTATGCATAAAAAAACCCGCTAAAAGCGGGTTTTACATAGAGTTTTAAAAATTAGAACTTGTAGCTGATACCAATCTTAGCTTGCCATGTTGATGAGCTCGTTATTTGGCTATAGTTTCTTACATCAGCTCCACCAAAGCTATTATCAATAATATAGCGTCCTTGGTCATCAAGACCACCAAAATCATAAATAGATTGGTCTGAATAGCCCAAGCTTTTTTCTATACCCCAATCGCTATTAAGTAGGTTAGCGAAATTATCAATCATAAGGTATAGCTCGCCACTATGGCCGTTAGCAAAGCCAGGGATTTCTTGTTTAATGCTGATGTCCATGGTGGTAACCCAAGGCTGCGTTCCAGTATTTTTACCGATAATGCCGCCACGTTGAGAGATACCTGCGCGGTCTAAACGCTCTGCTAATTGTGCCCAATTCATTTCAGAATCAGCCCAATTGACATTCGCGTCATCAGCACCCGTTGGAATATAGGCCAAATAAGCACTGTTGGTAAATAAAGAACTTGTGTCGCCTAAGTGAGCATCTTTATACATATTCATTGTATAACTAAATGGACGACCAGAACGGCGTTCAAAATACATATTAAATTTAGTCGCATAACCGGCAATAAATTCAGCATTGTAGCCTAAGTTAATTTTGAAACTATGCTCAACTTCATAAAAGCCACGTGCTGCCACATCTTGGTTACGATTAGCCGTAATATTGTGCTTATAGTTACCTTCGGCTTGCGACGCTGATCCAACAGAAGACTCAGTAACATCTTGATGAGCATAACTTGCAGAAACAAATAAACCGTTATCCCATTCTTTAGCAATACCAGTAGAGATAATGATAGAGCGACCATCGTCGGTTGAATTAGTCATTGCAATATCAACATTATCTTTCAATGCACCACTGTAGATGGTTTCATTAATTACACGCTCGCCGTCAGCAGCTAAACCAATAGGACGGATAGAGGTATTATGCCATACAGCTTCATTTTCTTTTTTGTGGTAAGCAATTTCGGCCTGCCATTTAAAGCCATTACCTAATAGTTCAGAATCAAATTCATATTCAAAGCCAACTTGGGCACGAATACTTGAAGGTAGCTTGAAATCAGGATCAATGTAAGCGGTGCTTCCAGCGCCTTGCACTAACGAATTTTTAATAACATCAGGGACCTGAGTGATATCTGCTGGGTTATTTTGGTAGTAGTCGTTTATTACACTATTTGGTGCAGAAACGAGGGTAATACCATCTTTTTGAAATGAGTTGTTATACCAGACATTTGGAATGCCACCTTGGAAACGACCAATTCCACCGTTGATAGTTAATGCTTCAGTTGCATAATATTTAAAGCCAACTCGAGGTAGAATAATATCTAAACCATCAAGGTTCTCTTGATTACTAAAACCATAGGTGCTTAGAAAGCTTTCATTAAGAGTCGGTTTATCATCAGATGATAAGCGCTCATAGCGAAGGCCAGCTGTCACTTCTAAGTCATCACTTAAGTAAAAAGTATCTTCAACGTATAAAGCAAATTGACTACGTGTAGCATCATAGGCGGTATCTGCTGAATTATTAGTGTACGCATTTTGATATGAGAAGTTGTATGCACTCACTTCGCGGTTAGCAAAATTTTCTAGACTAGTGAATTTCCATGTACCTAATGAGTTTTCAGCAAAGAGGTTATATAAACGAAGTGACTCATATTGAGCCCCAAAGTTTATTTCGTGCTCGTCCATTAGATAAGTTGCATCAAACATCAGTGTTAAGTTTTCAGTTTCAGATTTGTTCGCATGGCGATATCTATCAGTACCAAAATTAAAATTAGGGCCATTTCTGCCATCTTCTTCTACGGTAATGCTGCCTAAGTTAGAGCGAGTAATACTGTCAGAGGTTACATCTTTATAGGCAATACCAATCTCTGTTGAAAAGTCTTCAGTCCAATCAGAGTAAAGTTTAGTGGCAAAATTATTAAACTTAGTAACATATGCATATGTATTTGATTTTAAGACTACTCTATTTCCACCTTTACTCTCATTTTTCTCAGCTTGATCGTCTTGCCACTGGTATGTGAAATCTATGCGATGCTCATCACTGGCATTCCAACTAAGTTTAACCAATAAATTTTTATTGGTGTCTTCAGGAGCCCCGGCTAATGAGTCTGTTAAACCATATTCGTCATTTAAAATAGCAATAAAACGATTGTAACTGTCTTCGGTTATATTAAATTCATTTGCAGCACCAGAATCTTTAAAGCCATACTCTAAATCCTGCTCACTTGACCACTGTGCGTAGTTTACAAAGTAAAACAGTTCATTTTTAACAACTGCGCCACCGACATTAAAACCAAAACGTTGTTCAGTTTGAATCGGTTTTACTTTATTTGTTGAATAAGTTTTATAACCGGCTTCATCAGTACCTCTTTCGTTAATTGTTTGAACATCGCCGGCCATATCTGGTGTAGATGTTTCATAGAAACCTGAAAATTTGAATTCGTTAGTACCAGACTTCGTTACGGCATTTATTGTACCGCCGCCAAAGTTACCTTTAGAAGCTGAAAAAGGTGATACGTCTACTGAAACTTGCTCTATTGCATCAAGTGAAACAGGAGGTTGAGACGTTGGGTAGCCCTTAGGATTCAAACCAAAGTCATCGTTTTGACCAATACCATCAACAGTCAGGCCATTAGTACGAGGGTTGCTCCCCGCAAACGTTAACTCGCCATTACCATTGATACTTGCTAAAGGATTTAGACGGGCAATATCTTTAATGTCACGGTTAAAGCTTGGCATATTTCTGATTGTATCTTCGCCAAATGTACTGCTTGAACCACCAGATTGTTGAATAATTTTATAGCCTGATACTTCAATTTTTTCGATGTTAGCTGCTTGAAGCTGAGAATTAAGACGATATGTATCGCCCAGCTCTAAATATATATTTTCAAGCATGGTATCGGTAAATTGGTCTGAATCAATAAACACAGTGTAAGGGCCGCCAACACGTAAACCATTGGCAATAAAGGTACCGCTTTCATTGGTTGTTAATTCGCTTACAGTGCCAGTTGGTTGGTGAATAACTTTAATTTTCACATTTGCAGCTGCAGTGCCAGAAGGTGTAGTAATTTTACCACGCATAGCGGATGAGGTATCTGCTGCCATTACGCTTGTAGAAACACCTAAGGCTAGGATCACAGCCCCAGTTAATTTCGAAAGGCGAAGCTTATTCATTTTGTTGATTCCCGTGGAAAGTTAAGGTTTATTACTTGTTTGTGTTAGCTGACATCTTAAGTGCCTTTGCTAACGGTTTTGCTGAACTATCAAATAACGTATTTAATAATCCTGCTAATCGAATACCGGCTTGTTGTAAGCGAGTTTTAATAATCGGTGTATTTTCGTAAATGTAGCTAAAGCCAATCTCGTCATTATTTAGCTTGTATAGTTTGTCAGCTAAATTGTGTGACTCTGTTACCCATTGCTCTGGTGAACTGGCTAGGTACTCGGTAATTATTTCTGCATTATTTGTATCAATAAACTGCGCGAATTCAGTGAATGATAGGTTCTCATTTTCGATTAATTTAGTGTCCCACAATGAGTGCAGGTTGGTTGGCTGGCCAAAAAAGGTAACGTTAACACGGTTACCACCTCTGTCTTCTGCACGTCCTGCATGAAACGGCTGATGGCTATCGCCAACCAAATGAACAAGAAAGCGTAAGCTAAAACGTTTGGCATCTATTGAGCTGTTTTTGTTTTGTAGTGTATCGATGGCAAAATACATCCCTTCAAGAATGTTGCTTACATTATCTTTATTTAAATTTTCATCGTGGCTGTGAGTAAATGTAGTTGAGTTGCTTGGCGCGTTAATGTAATGCCAACGAGAAGATTTTTTTTGCCAAAAAGGACTCGGATCAGAGCGCATTTCATCAGCCCAAGTAGCAATTTGCGCTAGGCTTTGCCCTTCTAAAAGTGCTTTAAGCTCTGCTTTAGTTGCGTCTGTTATGTGATTTTCGGCAATTTTACCGACAATTCTGTGGCCATTTTGTCCCCAAGCCAATACATTTTGTGATGATAAAAGTACTGCGCCGACTAAAAGATAACTAAATCCATGTGTAATTTTGCGTAACATTTGTGTTTTCCTCAATGATCTTATTTGGCAAGAGCGGCCTCTTCTATGGCGCGAATTGTCCTGATTTTGAGATAAATAGGAAGGACTCAAAGAAATTCATAATTTCCCATTGATAGTTCTTTTAATTCATAAGCTTAACTGTTTTGGGTAAAATTACTTGTTGTAATAAGTAATTTAAATTGGTCAAATAGGAGGATGAATCGTTTTGGATTGTTGAACTTTTGAAAATTAAACAGCTGCTTTTGCAACACAGCTTCTTTGTTACTGTTTTGTTACTGTTTTTTTTGTTGGTTTGGCTCAGTGGCCAGCTGAGTGTGGTTACATCAACGGGTACCTTGAAGCCTTTAATTGAAACATCTAGTCGTTGTCAGACGAGGGCAACAGAAAACCAAGCGCAATTAATTGTCTATGCCTCGTCGCAAAAGGTCGCTCGTTCTTTAATACAAAACCTGTGTGAAGATCCCGTTGTAGCAAAACAATATGGCGAAGTGATCGCTTTATGGGGTTACCGTACTGCCGATAGCATTGAGTTCATTGGTAAAGGTATTGCTGATTTAATTTTAGCAAAAAACAACATTATGTCAGCCTTCAAAGCTGAATCGACCTATAACTACCAGCCTGTGGTTGGCTTTCCAAGTTATACTGCGTTTTTTATTTCAGCTAAAGAAAAGCCAAAAATTAACAAGCAATACTTTTTGGGGAAACGGATTGGCTTACTTGATTATCCTACAAGCCGATCGGGGCATATACTACCTAAACAAAAGTTTAAAGATTTAGGGATCAACCTTGAAAATTTAAAAATTACTTACGCCAGTTCACATAATGAGCTTAGGGAGTTATTAGCCAATGGACAGGTTGATTTAATAGCCTCTTTTTGGAAGGAAGCAGATCAGGCGCATTTTTCTAAAAATTATATAACTCCAATCAGCGATAATGTAATAGGCACACGTTGGTACTTTAAAATGCAGCATGAGAACACTGATTTGCTGTGCGCTATCCAATCTCAATTAATCCAATTATCTAAGCAGCAAGTGTCGACTTATTTTAATCATGTTGAACCATACTGGCATTGTTCAGCGGGTAAAGCTGAATTCTTAGGAGAGCAACGTGATGAATAATAAGCGCTTGTTTGGCGTGACACTGCTTATTTTTAGTGCGGCGCTATTGACGTTTAAACTCTCTAGTTATCTGCAGCAGGCGCAACATAACGATTTAATAATGGCTGATATTGAAAACCGAATTGCACTAGATTTACCTCGGTTAGACTTATCAAATCGTTTTTTGAAACACTCGGGTAATCATGATGCTATTGTTGGTTATCTAAAACGTTTGAATATGCAATTGATACAACAGCCAATTCAAGTTAATACCATCAATGATGTCTCACTGGCATTAACAAATAATGGCCGCGAAAGTCGGATAGAGTATCTTGAAACAAGTGATCAAAAAGTTGCGATTACATTTTTAATTGAGACGCGTTGGTGGCATACAAGCGATATTTATACCTTTATTGTATTGTTATTATTGGCTTTTTTATTTTCTAAGTGGGCTGAACTTATTAACCGAACATCGCTGAAACACTTAGCATTAAAAGAACAAGTAGAGCAACTTCCACTGATTAATGTACAAGTGAAACTAGTGATTGATTTGCAAGATAAGGTTTTGGCTATTAATGATAACGCTGAGATAAAAGCTGGCTTAGCTAACAAACCACTGTGTTTTTACTTGGCTTTAATCGAGTTTTGCGTTGAGAATCCGGACGTGACACTTAATCAAAACAAAGATGTGCCGGATGAGTTAATTGAACTTGCTAATAAGTATTTTTACCGATTAACACAACTTGGCCATACTATTCGTAAACGGCCTAATTTTACTAACAGTCTAGAAAAAACCTTGAGTGAAATTAGGGCTGCATTGGATGAGGTACTTATTGAACACTCACAGCTGAAGGAAATATATTACCCTCCTAAGGCACATGGTGAAGGCTCTCGGTCACGGTTACATAGTTATGGTTTATCGAATATCAAAGCAGATGATATAGAGGTGATAGGCAAATAACCTTAACCTGGTTAGTGAGTTAGTTCAGAATAAAAACCTCACACTGCTAATACTTAAACTGTGTGAGGTAAGCTCTGATTATTTAGGAGCAAATTCAATGGCTTTGACTGGACTATTTTCAATAAAGAAGCGTTTTAATGCCTGTGCATCTGTTTCGTCAGTGCTGACAAATCCTTTATGATTTATCAGTATCGGGTAGCCGTCACCGCCAGATGCATTGTAGCTATTAATGCTCATGCGATAGGTTTTGTTTTTATCCAAAGCTTTGCCGTTGATCATCACTTTAGTCAGCGCATTATCGTTACGCTCGAAGCTTAATTTGTGGTATTGCAAATAAGCACCAGAATCCGGTGGGAAACTAGTTACAGTCTCAAGGTAATCCCAAAGCTCTTGGCCTTGCCAATCAATATACGCGATGCGATTTTTAAAAGGGTGTACTTTTAAAATATCTTTATAACTAACTGCACCTGCAGCAATACTATCACGTACGCCACCGCCACTGATGATACCAAAATCGGCGCCAACAACATTCATTTGTGCTTGCACAATAACGCGCGATAAGTTGGTTTGTTGATAACGAACTTTATTGCGATCGCCCTCAAGCTTTGCATCAACATAACCAATTTCACCTTCAATTTGTTTTGCACCTTTGGCTTGGTAATCAGCTAAAAATGTTTTTAAGGCAGCGTCTGGTTTGATGTATTCGTTGGCAAGCTCAGGCTTAATTGAACCATCAGCTTGCGTTTTATCAACGTATAAGTTAACTGGCAATAATTTATAATCTAATAAGGTTAATACGCCGTTTTCTTGTTTAAACTCGGCTTTGCCGACATATTTACCCCATTCATGAGCTTGCATTATCCACGTACCATTTTGTTGGTCTGGTTTACATGTCATACCGGGTTTAAAGTTATCGTCATTTTTATTTTCGCTTGCCATGCACACAGGTTCTTGTGAGTGACCGCCGATGATCATATCAAGGGTATGAGCCGGTAAAGAGCGGGCAAGGGTAACATCGCCAGGTGCATTTATGCCATAATTCGCATCAACATAATGACCCATATGAGTTACTGCAATCGTGATATCCGGTTGATATTGTGCTTTGATTTTCTCAGCTAAAGCTTGGGTTACTGCAACGGGCTCTTGAAATTCAAGGCCGCCGATATACTGCGGGTTGCCTATTTTAGCGGTATCTGTGGTTGTCAAACCAATAACGGCGATTTTCAGCCCCTGTTTGTTAAAAATCTTATAGGATTCGAAGGCATTTTTACCGGTTTTTTTATCAATTATATTAGCCGAAAGAAGCGGGAAATTTGCCCACTGCTGCTGTTGTTTTAAAACACTCAGTGGATTATCAAATTCATGATTACCAATCGCCATCGCATCGTAACCAATTAATGACATTCCTTTAAAATCAGGCTCTGCAAATTGCAGGTCTGATTCTGGAATGCCTGTATTTATATCACCACCAGATAGAAGTAGCACTGCGTGACCTTGTTGCTGCGCATCAGCACGTAACTGGTCGATTAAGGTTTTACGTGCAGCCATACCGTATTCACCTTTTTCGTTATGCCAAAAGCGGCCATGATTATCATTGGTATGTAAAATGGTGAGATAGTGAATATCTGCTGTGTCAGCTTGTTGAACGGAGGTTTGATGATTACTACATGCAGTAATGCTTAGTAATAGGAAAAATGAAAGTAATATGCGCATAATATGACCCGTGTTGTCAGTGTTGTGCTATTTATTAAGCGCATAGTTTAAACTAGTTTTATTGCAAAATAACGTAATTATTCTATTTTAATGTCATCTTGGAAATTTAACTTTCCAGTTGCCGCTAATTGACGTCGCTGTAACTCTTGTTCTGCTAATGCTGATTTTTCATGGTTATTACCCACCATCCAGTTTAAAAAGCTTGCCGGTAACTTAGTGTACGCCTCTCCTTGGTGTAAGCCAAAATCACAGATGTGTTGCTCTTCATACGACATAGTTGTTAATCCTGTTGTGTGTGTTTTATTGTTATAAATAATACTAACAAAATAAACTCGGCTATTAAGACGATTTCGTTTTAAACAAAATTTATTTATAACGTGAGTGAATAACAAGATAATGTAATTACATGTAATTTAAATGTAATCAATTCGGTTTGATTTGTTTAAAGGTACGTTTTGCTATCGTAATCTCCACAAGAGTTCTTTATTATTTGCATTAAATTCACATCACCACAACATTCTTCAGGATAGATATAATAATGAAAAAACTATTACTGTGCGGTTTGTTAACCGCAACCTCATGTGCAAGCCATGCCACTGTAGTTGAAATGCAAACTTCACAAGGCGCTATTAAGGTCGATTTGTTTGATCAACAGACTCCGAAAACAGTCGAGAACTTTTTAAGTTATATACAAAGTGATGCGTACAACCAAACCGTGCTCCACCGTTCAATCAAGGACTTTATTATTCAAGGCGGAGGCTTTACTTTTACCGATGATTTTAAAGCGATCACAACGTCACCAGCTGTTGTGAATGAGCCAGAACTATCGAATGTAAAAGGCACGATTGCCATGGCAAAAGTCGGCGGTGATAAAAATAGCGCCACCAGTCAATGGTTTTTTAATCTCAAAGATAATAGTGCAAATTTAGATAAGCAAAATGGCGGTTTTACCGTATTTGGTCAGATTACAGCAGATAGTTATGCAGTGCTTGATAAGATCTCTGCTTTAGTGCATTGCGGTGAAATACCGGTAGTTAATCTCACTAAAGACCAATGTGCAAGTGCAGATACTACGCTGACTATTGCTAATTTAGTGTCGATCAATAGTGTTGTGGTACTGGATAATGATCCAAATTCGTCAGTAAATTTATCTCCAAAAGAAAATACGCTAATTGACGATCCAACTCCAACTCAGCCTGATGATGGGGATAGCTCAAGTGGTAGTATGAGCTGGTTACTACCATTATTATTGCTTGGCTTTAAACGCCGCCGCGCAGCTTAAAGATATATACTTGCTATCGGGTTATGTGTCCCGATAGCAAACGTAACGCTTTAGAGTGCAAATACCCGCATTACTAATAACACCCACATAGTTAAAACCAGTAAACAGCCAAGCAAAAAGCTATAATAGCGAGGTTTTACGCTATTGCTGCCTAAATGAATAATACTGTGAATGACGCGCGAAATCACAAAACCCCAGGCTAAAGTAATAAATACATAACCCGCTGCATTGAGCTGTAAAGCAGCTAAACAGGCTACAAAAAATAGCACTGGTATTTCAAACTGATTAATAAAGTTTCTACCGGCAATATGTACATCATCACCCGCATTATTTAATTGCATAGTGGCAAAATCTTGCATAGTAATCGTTTTGTTACGCGCCGCACTAAAACGGCGGCGGCCCATGACTACCATTACCGTAAAAGTGAGTAGTACCTGAGAAAACATCGCGAGTAATACATATTTTTCCATTAAGAGTCTCATTTGATAAATAACCTAGCTTTAAGCCTAGCAGTTTGTCTTTATAATTCACAATGTGTTACAAAGTATTTAGAAAAATGATTGCAAGCGTTTTGAATTTTACCGATCATTCAAACAACAAATAAGTATGGATCACATTCTCAATATGAAAAAAATAATTACTTTAAGCGCTATTGCTTTAGCAGTATTAAGTGGCTGCGGCACTACCACCACAGCGGTACAGCAGCAAACGTCATTACTTTCAGATACGCTGGTAATAAGTCCCAACGATACTCGTCAATATAAAACCCTTAAACTTGCGAATGAGATTGAAGTAATTTTAGTGTCGGATCCAACTGCTGAAAAATCAGCCGCTTCATTGAGTGTGGGTGTTGGTTTATTACATGATCCAATCAGCCAGCAGGGAATGGCGCATTATTTAGAGCACATGCTATTTTTAGGCACAGATCGTTACCCAGATACCAAGGGTTACTCTGATTTTATGACTAAAAACGGCGGCGCCCACAATGCTTATACATGGTTAGATATTACTAATTACATGTTTGAAGTAAATAACGATGCTTACGATGAAGCATTGGATCGTTTTGCTGACTTTTTTAAATCCCCTAAGCTTTACCCAGAATACACCGATAAAGAAAAAAACGCAGTAAACGCCGAATGGTCAATGCGTCGCGAGATGGATTTTTTTGGTCAGTTTAAGCTTGCCCGACAAATGATGGGCGATCATCCAGCTAATCGTTTTTTAATCGGTAATCTTGAAACATTAGGTGATAAAGACGGTAGCTCTCTACATAAAGAAACCGTTGATTTTTATAATAAATACTACTCTTCTAACATTATGAAAGTAGCAATGATTTCAAATCTACCACTTGCGGAAATGGAAGCGAAAGCACAAAAATACTTCGCTGATATTGAAGATAAAAAGATCGACAAACCAACTGTTACCACAAAGCTAGATTTTGATAACGTAGGTGGAAAACGCGTTCACTACGCGCCGAATGAAGACGTAAAAGAGTTACAACTTGATTTTACTATTACCGATAACAGCAATGAGTTTGCCGTTAAACCTAACCGTTTTGTAGCATACTTATTAAGCAATGAAATGCAAGGTAGCCCGGCGCAAATTTTGCGTGATAAAGGCTGGGTTTCACAACTTTCAGCCGGGGCAGCACCAACCCAATATGGTAATTACGGTGCGCTGACGGTTAATGTGCAATTAACAGACGAAGGCATGAAAAACCGTGAAACGATCGTTGCAACAATAATGCAATATATTGATTTGATCAAAAAAGAAGGTGTAGATAGTAAATACTTTAATGAAATTCGCACTTCACTTAATAATGAATTTCAATTTTTAGAAAAAGGTGATGAATTTGGCTATGTCAGTAATTTAACTGGTAGCATGCAAGATTATCCACTAAACCACGTTATTAATGCGCCTTTTTATTATGCTAAGTTTGATGCAGCTGCGATCAACAACGTACTTGCGCAACTCAATGCTGATACTCTACGTATTTGGTATACCTCACAGCAAGAGGAAACTGATTCGCAATTGCATTTTTACGATGGTAAATACCGCATTGAAGATATCAGTGATGCTGAAATTGCCAGCTGGAGTAAGCCTAGTCAGTTTGCCTTAGCATTACCCACGGTAAACCGTTTATTACCAGAGAGTTTTGCGATTAAAACAGCACAATTTGCAGAGCAAAAACACCCTAAGCTGGTATATGATAAAAATGGCGTAAAAGTATGGCGTCAAGCGAGTCAAAACTTTGCCGAGCAACCGAAAGGTTTGGTCGAAGTTTACTTAAATACCCCAGATGCTCTGACGGATATCAAAGCTAAAGTACTTTATTCAGTATGGTCTGACTTATTTAATTTACAACAAAGCAAGCTAAGTACCGAAGCTGCCGTGGCAGGTATGAGTGTTGGCCTTGAAGCAAGTAACGGACTTATCCTTTCAATGAGTGGTTTTACCGATAAACAAAATGTTTTACTCGCGCAAGCACTGACAAATATTGATGTGCAAGTAACTGAGCAAGGTTTTGCTCAAGCGCTTGATCGTTACCAACGTGATTTATTAAACGCCCAAAAACAATTCCCTTATTATCAAGCATTTGGTGAGTACTCTAAATTAATACGAACAGGCAGCTTTGACACCGATGCACTGATCAATACGGCAAAAGCATTAACCATTGCAGATTTTGAGCAGCTTAAACAGCATACCTTTGCTAATAACGAAATGCGGGTGTTCACTTATGGTAATTATAACCAATCAGATGTTGAAGCGATAGCTAAAGAGTTAACGGCAGTTTTACCAGCGGCGCATAAAAGCACTGAATTTGCGCGCAGTAAAGCGTGGTTACCGCAACCAGGCGAAACGATTGTATTGCAAAAAGATATTGATGTGGCTGATGTAGCTATCATTGATATGACCGTACACCCGATTGCAGGCTATAAGCAAAAAGCGCAAGCGCAAGTCTTACAAGGTCACTTTAGTACCGTCGCGTTTGACAAGTTACGTACTGAAGAGCAATTAGCATATGCGGTTGGTGGCTTAGCACGGCCAATTGAAGATTACTCAGCGATTGGCTTGTTTATTCAAACCCCAGTAAAAGATGTAAAAACCATGCAAGCGCGTTTTGAAGAGTTCAAAATGCAATATGCAGTAGAGCTTGATAACATGAGTGAAGAAACCTTCGAGCAGCTTAAAAATGCCGTATTAGTGTCGCTTAAACAGCAGCCTAAAAATCTTAGCGATGAAATGGGCCCACTGATTGGCGATTGGTATCGTGAAAACTTTGATTTTGATTCAAAGGATAAGTTAATCGCTGAAGTTGAAAAAGTCACGCTTGCAGATATTAAAGACTACTACCAGCAAACTATGTTAAACCCACAAGCTGCGCGTTTAAACGTACAGCTTCGTGGTAGCAAATTTGCCGACAAACCGTTTGCAGATTTACCAAAACAAACATTGGTAACAGACTTACGAGCACACTTTAATGGCATTAAATTGCAAAAGTAATTTAGCACATTGAAGCGTTGAAAAAGATCAAAGCCCAAGCGATTTGCTTGGGTTTTTTTATGAAAAAATAAAAATACAGCGAACCTTTTACATTGCTAAACCGTCTTGTAGAAAAGATATTAAGGAGAGGCATGAATTCGACGCAAATAACGCTTGCTGTAATTAGCGCACAGCAAGGGGATGAGGCAGCTTTTAACTCATTATGTACTTATTTGTATAATCCTAGTTTTCTATTTGCGATGAAACTTTGTAAACAGAAAGACTTAGCAAAGGATATAACGCAAGAAGCGTGGACTGTGGTAGCAAAAGACATTCGTAAATTAAAAGAACCAAGCGTGTTTAAAGCGTGGCTATTTAGAGTGGTATACCACAAGTTTGTTGATGTCACCCGTAAAGATAAGTACATAGAAAGTTTTCAGCCGGATAAGCATGAACAATCAATAGATACTACACATTTTAATGAGCAATCTATTGATTTAGCAAAATTAATAAATAACCTGCCAGATAGTGAGAGGCTCAGTGTTTATTTGTTTTATTTAGAGCAAATGTCAATTAGCGACATTGCTTTAATAACAAATGTTGCTGTTGGCACAGTTAAGTCACGTTTACACCGAGCGAGAGCACAGCTGGTAAAATGGTTGAGTGAATAATTGGAGAGAGTGATGAATTTAGATGAGAAAATAAAAGAGAGCTTACAGGCTGAACAACACAATTTGGAGTCTGTTTTAGAGACTGATTCTGGTTTATTCAAACAGTTTACACGTATATATCGCGGAAAAATGCGCAGTTGGACAGTTTTAGGTACGATGTTGGCTTTTATACTCACGGCAATTTTTATACTATCAGTCTATCAATATTTTAATGCTGAGCAGATAGCACAGCAACTGTTTTGGGCTGTGTGTTTTGTAAGTAGTCTAATGATGCAAATTGCCGTTAAACTCTGGCTGTTTATGGAGATGAATAGGCAATCTATTATTAAAGAAATTAAGCGAAGTGAATTTGAAATAAGGCTGATGCTCAGTGAACACTCAATTTCAAAGATTAAAAACTAAGTTTTAATCTGAACGTTAAAAGGAAGTTTCATGAAATACATAACTTGGTCTTTGTTGTTATTGTATTCAGTATGTAGCTACAGCAGCAACTCATTTGCTGATGATTTTGTAAACGCTGCAAATGATAGAACAACACAAAGCGTGCGCTATGACGGCGCTTATCAACGCATTGCCTATCCAAATGGCGATGTACCTGCCAATATTGGCGTATGCACAGATGTGATTATTCGCAGCTACCGAGCACTGGGTATCGATTTACAAAAGTTAGTTCATGAAGATATGCGCGATAATTTTTCAGTCTATCCATCAACAAGAATATGGGGGCTTACTAAACCCGATAGTAATATTGATCATCGTCGCGTGCCTAATTTACAGGCTTTTTTTAAACGCCACGGTACAGTACTGCCCATAACTAATAATGCTCAGACCTATAAAGCAGGCGATATTGTCACGTGGATGCTGCAGGGCAATTTGCCGCATATCGGTATCGTGGTAGATACATACACTGCAGATAACAAAACCCCATTGATAGTGCATAACATAGGCGCAGGGCCGCAACTTGAGGATGTACTGTTTCGTTATAAGATCACCGGCCATTATCGGTATGAGCCAGCCGTTAATTGATTGCGGGTATCTGGAAACATTCAGAAAAGCCAGCATGGTTTGCTAAAAAACCGAAGTGGCAGGGCAAAATTTACTCAGCACAGATAAACAAAGTAAAAATACTTGAGTTAACGAAATAGCCTAATTTTACGACTCTTTAAGGAGCGTTAAATGCATCAGAGTGTTAAACAAAAATTTACGATGTACCCTGAAAATATCGCGGTTGTATTACATGAGATCAGAAGTCTGATTTTGCAGGTAGCTGTGCAGGATGGCATCACTGAACTTGAAGAAACACTCAAGTGGGGAGAGCCGAGTTATATTTCAAAAATAGGCACTACCATTCGTTTTGATCACAAACCAAAATCAGCTGAGCAATTTTGTATTTACTTTAACTGTAAAACTAAACTTATTGAAACCTTCAAAGAGCTTTATGGTGATACGTTTAGCTATGAAGGTAACCGTGCTTTGGTGTTTAAGCTTAATCAAACCGTGCCAGTTAAAGAGCTAGCCCATTGTATATCGTTGGCTTTGCGCTATAAAAAAATAAAGCACCTGCCATTGCTAGGTGCTTAAATTTAAGAAGTTATTGTCCGGCAGAAAGAGCAACAGCGCGATATAAACTCCCGCCTACGCAAATCTCGCGCTGACAATAGTTATTTGGCTCTTGCAGCGCGAGCCCCATGCAGTTTTTTATAGCTGTCGATCAAACGCTGATGACGATCTAACCCTTCAAGTTGCATATTGGTTGGAGTTAAACCGTAGAACATCACATCACCATTGATAGAGCCGACGACTGCATCCATTACTTTTTGGCCAAACATGCGGGTGAAGCTGTGAATGTAGTCTTCAATTTCTAAGTCATCATTTAGCGCAACTTCTAAAGTCGCGTGCATTGCTTGGTAGAATAACCCGCGTTCAACAGTGTTATCGTTAAACTGTAAGAAGGTTTCAACCAGTTCCATGGTCGCTTCTAAATCGCCTAATGCTAAGTAAATTAGCAGCTTTAGCTCAAGAATAGTTAACTGACCCCACACGGTGTTTTCGTCAAACTCAACGCCAATTAAGGTGATGATATCGATGTAATTATCAAGCTGGCTGTCTTCTAAGCGCTCAACTAAGTCGGCAAGTTGGTCTTCATCTAAACTGTGCAGATTTAAAATATCTTCACGGTATTTAAGGGCTTTATTGGTGTTATCCCAAATTAAGTCTTCGACAGGGTAAACTTCTGAATAATCAGGCACTAAAATACGGCATGCGATGCCAAGATCTGAAAATTCAGCAATATAAGCTTCTTTACCTAAGGCTTTTAAAATACCAAATAAGCTAGCTGTTTCTTCTTCATTAGTACCTGAAAAATCCCATTCCACAAAGTCATAATCGTGTTTAGCACTGAAAAAGCGCCATGAGATCTTACCGGTTGAATCAATAAAGTGTTCAACAAAGTTTTCAGGTTCAGATACTGCCATGCTGTTGAATGTTGGTTTAGGTACGTCGTTTAAACCTTCAAAGCTGCGACCTTGTAATAGCTCTGTTAAGCTACGTTCAAGGGCGACTTCAAAACTTGGGTGTGCACCAAATGAAGCAAATACGCCACCGGTTTTCGGGTTCATTAACGTTACGCACATGACAGGGAATTGCCCGCCTAGAGATGCGTCTTTTACAACAACCGGAAAGCCTTGCTCTTCTAAGCCTTTAATACCGGCAACAATACTAGGATATTTAGCAAGTATCGCTTCTGGTACGTCTGGCAATACCAGTTCTTGCTCGATGATTTGGCGTTTAACAGCACGTTCAAAAATCTCAGATAAACATTGTACTTTGGCTTCGGCAAAGTTATTACCCGCACTCATGCCGTTACTTAAAAACAAGTTTTCAATCAAGTTTGATGGAAAGTATACAGTTTCGCCGTCAGAGTGACGCACATATGGGATCGAGCAAATACCTCGCTCAACATTACCAGAGTTAGTGTCGATAAGGTGCGAGCCACACAGCTCATCTTCAGGGTTGTAAATGCTCAAGGTATAGTCGTCTAAAATACCTTCTGGTAGTGAGTCATCATCAGTGAGCTGAAACCATTTTTCGTTCGGGTAATGAACAAATTCGCTGTTGGCAATTTCTTCACCAAGGAACTGGTCATTGTAAAAAAAGTTACAGTTTAAACGTTCAATAAACTCGCCAAGGGCTGAACATAATGCGCTTTCTTTGCTGGCGCCTTTACCATTGGTAAAGCACATCGGTGATGCAGCATCACGAATATGCAATGACCAGACGTTTGGTACAATATTACGCCATGATGAAATTTCAATCTTCATGCCTAAGTCAGCCAAAATCGCAGTCATATCAGCAATGGTTTGCTCAAGCGGTAAATCTTTACCTAAAATAAAGGTGTTTTCGCTGCCTTCTGATTTTGCCATTAACATGGCTTGCGCGTCGTTATCTAAGCTTTCTACGGCATCAATTTTAAATTCAGGTATGGTTTGAATAACACGCTTTACGGTACAACGATCAATAGAGCGTAAAATGCCGGTGCGGTCTTTTTCTGAAATACTTTCAGGGAGTTCAACCTGGATTTGGAAGATTTGGTTATAACGATCTTCAGGATCAACAATGTTGTTTTGCGCAACACGAATACCGTCAGTCGAGATATCACGGGCATTACAATACACTTTAATAAAGTACGCAGCACATAAAGCCGAAGATGCTAAAAAGTAGTCAAACGGACTTGGCGCAGAGCCATCGCCTTTGTAACGGATTGGTTGATCCGCAATGACTGAGAAATCGTCAAACTTAGCTTCTAATCTAAGATTATCGAGAAAATTAACTTTAATTTCCATTGAGTTGGTCCACCTTCGTGCGCACTAATAAGTAAGGCCAATAGGTGTTTGCGCCAGACTTTGTCAGTGTATTTTCATTTAGCTGCAATTATCCGCTTTTTAAGGGAGCACATACAAGTAATAGTCGAGGTTAATTAAAATAAATGCTATTTGCAGCGCATAAATTGGTAAAAGTCACGTGGTTCGCTGGTTTTGAACTCTTTATGAGGCTGTAAACTTTATACTCAGAGTAAGCCTAAAGTTTTTACAGTAAGAGGTAGAAAAGGTCGTGAACTCCAAATAATTTAGTACTAATTAATTAAATCGATTATCACTGATGTTTTAATTTTGTTGTTATTTTGTAATTAATTTGGGGCGGAAGCTTAGGTATAGTAGGCAAAATTTTCATCTGTGGTCTAACTTTAATAATGCATATTGCAAAAGACTAATATCATAAGGTAACGCAGATGATGAAAAAGCTGTATTGGTTATTAACTGTAAATTGCATCCTGTTTACAGGTGCTTCTTATGGCGAGATCAACTTATCAGGGTTTACTAGTATTAATGCTGGTAAAGTTTTATCTGGAAGTGGGGTCCCGCAGTACGATATACCACCTACTTTTTTGGCCGATTATCCAATAGTATCGTCTTACGACGAAGATGTTTCGTTTAAACCAGAGAGCTTATTTGGGCTACAAATTAGCGCTGATTTAGCTGATGGACTATCGGTGACAGGCCAACTAGTTGCTCGAGGCGCTAATGATTTTGATGCAAAAATTGAATGGGCTTATCTCTCATATGAGATTAATGAAAATTGGACTGTTCAAGCAGGTAAAAAACGATTGCCCCTGTTTTATTATTCGGATTTTTATGATGTAGGTTACGCCTATGTATGGATGCGTCCGCCTGCGGATAATTATACGTGGCAAATATTTAACTACAACGGCGTAAATGCACTATACAGCGGTGAAATTGGTGATTGGTCTGTAATGGGCAACCTTTATTATGGAGAAGAGGATGATACAGAAAATAAGCTCCTTAGTGAGTTTTTTTTCAAAGAGCCAACACGTGAAATTTGGCGTGATATGTTAGGTGGGGTATTGCAATTAAATAAAGAGTGGTTCGAAGTTAGATTAACCCATATGACTTACAAAAATGAGCGCTACCGTAGTGGTGAGCGAGTATTATTTGACGGTGAAACTAGCCGTACAGGTAAGTTTTATGGTGTTGCAGTTAACTTAGACTTTGAAAGTTTATTTATATTAACAGAGTTAAACCGGTTGGATTTGAATGGCAACCTTGACACTTCAATGATTACGCTAGGTTACCGTTTAGACACAATTACTCCTTATGTTTCTTACTCTCAATTTAAAGAAGATGCCGATGATGGTGAACAGCACAATACAACGTCAGTCGGAATACGCTGGGATTTTCATTCTTCAGCGGCTTTTAAAGTCCAGTTTGATAAAGTGAATGATAAATCATTTGATTTAGCTGTTGCAGGTGATAGTGAGTCGATCACACTTGGCATTGACTTGGTATTTTAAGGAATACGCTATGATGTTGTTAAAAAAGATACTTTTACCACTTTTATTGCTTAGTTGTTATTCAGTAAACGCGGAAGTAGTTGTTGTTGTTCATCCTACAAATAATAGTAGTTTTGATCAATCTGAGATTTCAAAGCTCTTTTTAGGCAAGGCCAAATCATTTTCTGATGGCAATCAAGCTGTTCCATTGAATCAAGAGGAAGCCTCTACAGCACGCCAAGAGTTTGATGCGAATGTTTTATCAAAATCAGGTAGCCAGTTAAAAGCATACTGGTCAAAGCTTATTTTTACAGGTAAAGGCTCGCCTCCTAAAGAAGTGACTAATGATGCAGAGGTAATTGATTTAGTAGGTAAAAATCCAAGTATGATTGGTTACATTAATGCTGCATCGCTAACCGATTCAGTGAAATCGGTTGGGAAGTTTTAGTAATAATTTAGATAAAAACGCAAAACGTTAAAATCGATTACAGGAAACTGTAATCGATTTTTTTTAGATTTATGCACCTTAAGCAATCACTAAAAACCCGACAAATGCACAGGCAGCTGCGATGAGTGTATAGGGCAATTGAGTAATTGCGTGACTCATTAAGTTACAGCCTGAACCTTGGGCTGCAAGGACAGTTGAATCTGAGTAAAAACATGCTTGGCTACCAAATGATGAGGCAGATAACAGCGCACCAATCACCAGCGGTATATTTGCATCAACCGCGACTGCCAGAGGCATCACAATAGGAATTGTTACCGCAAAAATACCCCAGCTTGAGCCTGTAGCAAACGCCAAAATTGCCATTGCTAAAAACACCACTGCAGGTAAATAGCCTGCGGTCATGAATGGGCTTAAGGAATCAATTACAAACTGTGGTAATAGTAGTTGGTCGCACACATCTTTAAAAATAAATGCGGCGATCACAGTTCCTATTGCTGGCAACATGCTTTTAAAACCATCGAGCATTTTTTCAATCATTTCGGCAAATGGCATTAGCTTTTGCAGCATATAAAATGGAAGCGTCACGGCGAATGTCGCTAATAACCCTTTGTATACATCAATGTCAAAATACACAGTGAACGCAACGAGCAATAAAATAGGCAGTAAAAAGTTGTACAGTTTGCCGTGGCTGTCTGCGCTTTCAAAGCTTTCTTCAACGGCTTTTACTGCGTATTCATCGGCAGTTTGCACTTCGTTGTACTGTGCAGGATCTACTTGCGGTTGTTCTTGCATTGCCTGTAATTGGGCTTTTTTCATCGGCCCAAATAAAGGGATAACACCAAGTACCACTAATGGCACAAGTAACACGGCAAACCATGCATACAGCATATAGGGGATTGCTTGAATATACACGGCAATACCTTGGCCTTCGACGGCGATGTTGTTATCAACCAATAAGCCACCAAAAAATACTGCCCATGTAGACAGTGGTACTAATACGCAAATTGGCGCTGCGGTAGAGTCAACTACGTAAGCAAGCATCTCACGGCTAATTTTGAATTTATCGGTAATGCGTTTCATGGTTTCACCCACGGTAAGCGCATTGAGGTAGTCATCAATAAAAATAACGATACCAAGTAAAAAGGTCATGAGTAAAGATGAGCGTGGGCCTTTACAAAAACGCAGCGCAAAACTACCAAATGCTGCTGCACCACCGGTTCGCACTAGTAATGCGATTAACGCACCAAAGCCACCACACACTAAAATAAGCCAGCCGATTGTTTCATCTACCATTACTTTTAATGATGCCGCAGCAAAGTTGCTAAGCATTTCAACAGGATTTAGCATAGCAAGGCCAACAAGGGCACCGATCAGCAAAGATAAAATAGGACGACGTAGCACGATCGCCAAAACCACCACTACAACTGGCGGCACAAGACTTAACGCAGAAGGTTCGAGCATTTAAGTATTCACAAAATAAAAAGCATTTGAGTAATTGGCTCAAACTGCTTAACAAAAACAAAGAATGTTAGCCCAACGGCTGATATTCCAAGTCACTGCTTTTGCACGCAGAAGTCACTGTTAGGTTTCGCGGTGGGTTTAGCACAATTGCGACACAGTAAAATGCGTTGGCTTGGCGCCAGACGGTGCAGGGGATGCATGCCGCTATTGTTATGCCGATAAAAACATCAGCGGGAAAATAATCTGCAATTGCGTTCGAGTCAATAAAAACTTTTAATTTAGTTAAAAATTCTTAATAGATGAATATTAATGCTTGCATTGTTTAGGTGAAACACCAAATTTTTGCTTAAACAAACGGCTAAAGTGACTGGGGTTGGTAAAGCCAAGATCGTAGCAAACTTGACTTATTTGTTGTCCTGATTGTAGAAGTTGGCGAGATTTCTTTAATCTTAGCTGTTGTTGCCACATGGCCGGACTTTGCCCAAAGGCGAGCTTGAATTGCTGGTAAAATTTACTACGGCTCATGCAGGCTATTTTACATAAAGTATCGATATCTAAAGTTTGATTAAGATGTTCTTTAATAAAATGCAGGGCATCGGTTAATGGGCATGCAATAGTTTGTTGGCAATTGGCGAGCATTAAATCGCGGCTTTGTTGTTGTAATAATCGAGTGATTAACTCATTTACTGATAGATCAATTAGATAATGACGATCTTGCTCGTTTTCGCTAAATAACCCAATCATCCGTTCAAGTAATTGTTGGGTTTGTTGATTGTGTTGGGTATGCACCAGCTTTGGAATGTAATGAAAAAAATCATCGCTGCTTATTTGCTGCTGCATATTTAGCGCGTCAGCTACTTGGCTGATTTTATCGCGGCTAATTTCGATAGCCAAACAGGTGGTAGGTTGCTTCATTGATGCTTCTGGGAAGTCGATTAAAACCCCTTGTTCGGGTGCTAATACAAATGATTGCTGGGGTAAAAACTCTTCATGGTAGTTACTGTCAGCAACGTGCATCACTTTTTTACCGCTGATCATGCCGCAAAACAGCAGTTCGCTGGAATGCAGTGCTACTTTTTGTGCGTCTTGGTAGGTGTCGTAAATGCTCAGCTCGGCGTTGTCTGAGGCAAAAGTAATTTTATTTTCGATCAGTACATCAACCGCTTGGCGCTTTTTAGTCAGTTTTTCAGTCAATAACGTGGTATTCATTTTATTTCCTTTAAACACGACCAACAGAGTTTGGACGCACAGACATGTTTTTTGGACAGCTAATCAAGTTTTTATGCTTCTTATAAGCTAATGTCAACAGGTGACGGATAAATAAACAACAATCTCCCGTCAAACTTAGTCAATTTGATTAAATTTAAAAAGCAACATTTTGAATAAAGGACACACACAATGATCTATGCAAATCCTGGCAGCGACGGCGCACTTATTAACTTTAAATCCCAGTACGGTAATTACATTGGCGGACAGTGGGTCGAGCCTGTAAATGGTCAGTACTTTGATAATATTAGCCCCGTTAATGGTAAAGTATTTTGTAAAGTACCACGCTCTGATAAAGCGGATATTGAACTTGCCCTTGATAAAGCCCACGCTGCAAAAGCTGCTTGGGGTACAACTTCAGTAACGGCTCGTAGCAATATATTATTAAAAATAGCTGATCGGATAGAGCAAAACCTTGAGCTTCTTGCAGTTGCAGAAACGTGGGATAACGGTAAAGCCATTCGCGAAACATTGGCGGCAGATATCCCACTGGCGGCAGATCATTTTCGTTATTTTGCCGGTTGTATTCGCGCCCAAGAGGGCAGTATTGGCGAGATAGACGAAACCACAGTCGCGTATCATTTTCATGAGCCACTGGGCGTTGTTGGACAAATCATTCCGTGGAACTTCCCAATTCTAATGGCCGCATGGAAACTCGCACCAGCGCTTGCCGCAGGTAACTGTGTGATACTCAAACCGGCTGAACAAACACCAGTATCTATTTTAGTGTTGATGGAAATTATTGGTGATTTATTGCCTGCAGGCGTGCTTAATGTAGTAAATGGCTACGGTAAAGAAGCGGGCGAAGCGCTGGCAACCAGCACGCGTATAGCTAAAATTGCTTTTACCGGCTCAACTCCTGTTGGCTCACACATTTTAAAATGTGCCGCTGATAACATTATTCCATCAACGGTTGAGCTCGGTGGTAAATCACCGAATATTTTCTTTAACGATGTAATGGAAAAAGACGATTCCTTCCTAAGTAAAGCCATTGAAGGCGCAGTACTTGCGTACTTTAACCAAGGTGAAGTGTGTACTTGCCCATCGCGACTATTTATTCAAGAAGATATTTACGAGCAGTTTATTGAGCGTATTTTAGAGCGCACATTAAAAATTAAACGCGGTAACCCGCTTGATAGTGAAACCATGGTAGGCGCACAAGCGTCTAAAGCACAGTTTGATAAGATTCTCAGCTATATTGAAATTGGCAAAAAAGAAGGCGCACAAGTACTTACTGGCGGCAATGTAGAGCAACTAACAGATGAGCTAAATGGCGGTTATTACATTCAGCCAACGCTGTTAAAAGGCACTAACGATATGCGGGTATTCCAAGAAGAAATTTTTGGCCCGGTGATTTCAATGTCGACCTTTAAAGACGAAGCCGAAGCACTCGAACTGGCTAATAGCTCTGAATTTGGTCTAGGCGCAGGGGTATGGAGCCGCAACATGAACCGTGCTTATCACTTTGGCCGCAAAATAGAAGCAGGCCGTGTATGGACCAACTGTTACCATATGTATCCTGCACACGCTGCGTTTGGTGGTTATAAAAAATCAGGCATCGGCCGCGAAACCCACAAGCTTGCGCTTGACCATTACCAACAAACTAAAAATTTATTAGTAAGCTACAGCGAAGATCCGCTCGGCTTCTTTTAAATAAAGCGGTTAAGCTTAAACAAATAATTTTTATGAGTAATGAAAGCGCTGTATTGTTGCAGCGCTTTTTTACTTTTCTAAAGCACTGCGCTTTATATCCTCAAACACCTGTAATACCTTCCAAAATGCCAATTAAAACAACACCAAGTCCTCTTTTTATATTTTTCGTGAAATAGAAGTAACCGATTGAATCAAAATAGGAATTCGACTGTGGTTAGTACATCAATAAAAAATAAATTAAAAACGAATTATTCTTCAGGCTCGTTAGGTTTTTATAGAGGCTGGAGTGCAATCTAAGCTGCTAAAAATTAAATCCCAATTCCTTGAAGTCATTTAGATATTTTGAGCTCTTATATGCGCAAAAATATTGAGTTTGCAAAAAGCGAGGCGGAGCAAAAGGATCCCTTTGGGATGTCATATTTTATGAAAAAGATGATGAATTTGAATATATTTATGCAAACATCTTTTAATGTCCTAAACTTTGTGAGGCTAGATATGCACTGTCTTAGGCAAAGATATTTATGCCTGTTGCTTTTTCGTTTTACCCAACACACTTAAATTTAATGAGTTTAATGAGTTTAATGAGTTTAATGAGTTTAATATAGCAATGAATTAAGTTGTTTGTTAAAACACTTTGAGTGTAAGTATGTTATCGGCAGTACTATGTGCGATTATTTTACTATTTTTTGAACAGCTGAGGAAAAGTATGAGAAGAATCATACATCTAACTTTAATAATTTTATTTTCTACGATCTCAATGTCGGCGTTTGCAAGTGCTGATGTTGAAATAAAAAAGATCGCTTCAGGAGTGTGGGTTCATACCTCATATTATACATACCCAAATGGAGTAAAATTTCCTTCAAGTGGATTAATAGTTCAAGATGGGGAAGGCGTTGTTTTAGTGGATACTGCTTGGGGAGAGCTTGCTACGTTAGAACTCATGGAGCAAATTAGAACGAAGATTAAACTACCGATTAAAACATCAATAGTAACTCATGCTCATGGTGATCGGATTGCGGGTACGGATGCTTTAAAATCAAAAGGAATTCCAGTTTATTCGCATCCTCTAACGCAAAAATTTGCTACTGAGTATGGCTTGCCAGTACCAGATCAATCTTTAGAAGCAATTATTTCACCTGGAAGCATGGTTAGTTTAGGAAAAATTGATGTTATTTACCCAGGTCCAGGTCATGCAATGGACAACTTGATGATTTGGTTACCACAAGAAAAAATTCTGTTTGGTGGTTGTGCCGTTCGCGCTAAAGGAGCAACCTCTTTAGGCAATACTGCACATAGTGATATTGGTTCATGGCTTCAGGGAATGAAACATATTAGCCAGGAGTATAACTCTGCACAGATAGTAGTCCCAGGTCATGGTGAGCTAGGTGATTTTTCATTAATTTCAAACACATTAATGCTTTTAAGTGAGTCTGCGCAATAAATATACACTAATAATCACATAAAAGATCTCGTCAAGCTCTGATAGAGCGCCTTTTATGTGGGGAGAACGTAGGATTATCCTTTATAGGAACTAATCTTACGCCTCCTAAACTCATTGGTTAACTTTTTTAAAGCCACCAAAACCAACCTCTTACTGTCATCTAAAAAATACTAAACTACGTTTAGAGCTATCAACTTATAAAACTACTAAATAATTTAGCAAAAAAGTAGAAGTTAAAGATTATCAAATTATCGAAAATTGCTGTAAATGAAGATGACCAGGTTGCTGGAGGTTTAAACTTTGCTTAGGAGCTTTATAAAATGAGCAATCATTTTATTACCTAAGGTAGGCTAAGCACTTTGGTTGGATTATTGTTACCAAACCTTTAATCAGGTGAGGTGATGGGGCAGCTAGCAGTGAATATAGTATGCTGATTGCTCCAGCAAAGAAATTCAACAAAGAGCCTGCACAAAGAAATGCACCTTGATACTATATGTCTAATGATAATGGATATAGCAAGTAATATGTGAGGTTATAGCAATGAATCAATTAACTGAAAAAACGATAGCATGTCCTTATTGTGGTGAGAATATTGACGTGCTGCTCGATCCGGCAGATGTTGATCAACAATATATTGAGGACTGCCAAGTCTGTTGTAAGCCTATTAATTTTTTGGTTTTTGAAAATATAGATGAAGAGCTTTCAGTGACGGTTTTTAGTGATGACGAAGCTTATTGACTATCTTTATAGGCACTTACACTCAGCAAGGTTTGGGCAGTATGTTTAGCTGCAAAGCAATGCAGTAATATATAAAAGAGTATGACTAACCAACATAAAAAGCGCTGCAATTAATTGCTGCGCTATGGTTGCATTACTTAATGGTTATTAACGGTCTAAGTTCATTACTTTAGTCCATGCCGCAACAAAGTCTTCTACAAACTTTTGCTTTGATGTATCAAAGGCATATACTTCTGCAACTGCACGCAGCTCTGAATTTGAACCAAAGATAAGGTCAACTGAAGTGGCTGTGTACTTTTGCTCACCTGATTGACGATCAAAGCCTTGATAAATCCCCGCATCTGATGACTTTTTCCAAACCGTAGACATATCCAATAAATTAACAAAGAAATCGTTATTTAGAGTGCCTGGCTTGTCAGTAAATACGCCGTAGTCAGTGCCTTTATAGTTTGCATCAAGCGAACGTAATCCGCCTACTAATACCGTCATTTCAGGCACTGTTAGATCAAGTTGTTCTGCTTTATCTATTAGCATTTCAGTTGGCGATTTGTAGCTTTGTTCAGCATCAAAGTAGTTTCTAAAGCCATCGGCAGGCAGCTCTAATAAACTAAATGCATTAACGTCAGTTTGAGCTTGCGTAGCATCGCCACGGCCAGCATTAAACGGTACGTCTATTGTGTAGCCTGCATCTTTCGCTGCTTTTTCAATCGCAGCATTACCAGCTAACACAATCAGGTCGGCCAGTGATACTTGGCTTTTACTAAAGAAACTATCATTAAAGTCGGCTTGAATCGCTTTTAATACTTTAAGTACTTTTGCAGTTTCGGCCGGATTATTTACCGCCCAATCCTTTTGTGGAGCAAGCGCAATGCGTGCACCGTTGGCACCACCGCGCATATCGGAATGACGGTAGCTTGCAGCAGATGCCCATGCAACACGTACTAGCTCTGATACGCTAAGACCTGAATCTAAAATGCTGGCTTTAAGCTCTTTTACTGCGCCAGCATCAATGTTTGATTGAGTCTCTGCTGAAATAGGATCTTGCCAAATTAAGTCTTCTTTAGGAACTTCTTTACCTAAGAAGTTACGTGGTGGCCCCATATCTCGGTGAGTCAATTTGTACCATGCTTTAGCAAATGCCAGTTGATACTCTTTAGGGTCGTTTAAAAAGCGTTCAGCAATTTTGCGGTATTCAGGATCAAATTTTAACGCTAAGTCGGCCGTGGTCATTACTGGTGCGTTAAACTTACCTTTAATATGAGCGTCAGGTACAACGTTATGTAACGATTCATCCGTTGGGATCCACTGAATGGCACCCGCTGGGCTGCGAGTTTGTTTCCACTCAAAGTTAAGTAGATTGCTAAGGTACAGTGATGACCAGCGAGTAGGAGCTTGTGTCCATGCGCCTTCTAAACCACTTGATACGGTATCTTCAGAGTGGCCTTTACCACATTTGTTTTTCCAGCCTAACCCTTGTTCTTCAATGCCTGCTGCTGCGGGCTCTGCACTCACACAATCTTTAGGTTTGTGCGCACCATGCATTTTACCAAAGGTGTGGCCACCTGCGATAAGTGCAAGAGTTTCCTCGTCGTTCATGGCCATGCGAGAAAACGCCACACGAATATTTTTAGCTGAACCGATTGGATCAGGTACGCCTTTAGGGCCTTCAGGATTTACGTAAATTAAACCCATGTGAGTTGCACCCAATGGGCGTTCTAATTTGCCGCTGGCATCTTCACGGTCGCTGGCAAGCATTTCTACTTCTGGACCCCAGTAAACCATGTCTGGTTCCCAGTCGTCAGTTCGGCCGCCGGCAAAACCATAGGTTTCAAATCCCATGTTTTCTAGAGCAACGTTACCGGCTAATACGATTAAGTCTGACCATGAAAGTGCTTCTCCGTATTTTTGTTTAATAGGCCAAAGTAGGCGACGCGCTTTATCTAGGCTTACGTTGTCTGGCCAGCTGTTGAGTGGTTCAAAACGTTGTTGACCGCCACCAGCACCACCGCGGCCATCAAGCGTACGGTAAGTACCTGCGCTGTGCCATGTCATACGGATAAAAAATGGCCCATAGTTACCAAAATCCGCCGGCCACCAATCTTGAGATTGTGTTAGTAGGGCATCAATATCACTTTTTACTGTGTCTAAATCTAGGCTATTAAATGCCTTGGCATAATTAAAGTCGGCACCGTAAGGGTTTGAGCGTTCATCATGATCACGCAGAGGTGAAAGGTTAAGTTGATCTGGCCACCAAAACTGGTTTGTTCTGGTTGCGCCCATTTTAGCTTCACCCATGCCAACAGCACCTTGTGGCTTTGACATTTGTGGTTTTTCTTGGCTAACAGCGGTGCCAGATATAAGTGCCATACTTATAAATCCAACAAGCGCTTTTTTATTGAATGAACGGTTTTTCATTGTCAGCTTCCTTAAAGTTAACGAATTTCGTTATACAAAGCGTATTACTACTTTAAACAGAGATCTCAATCGCTTTAAAAATTATTGAGTTGTAAATTTGTTTGCTCAAGTGAGGCTTAATCAAGCCTGAATAACAAAGCAATGAAAAGAATATAGCATCGGGCTGAAATGTGTGTGCGAAATAAAGCGATTACTACAATCTATAAATGTGATTGATTTTGTTGTAGTGATTAGATAAATAGATTGTTTTTACTTAAGACGGAGAGAGTAATACAGATAAAAAAGCCCAGCCAAAGCTGGGCGACTACAAAAAATCTAGTGCACTTTAATTAATTTACTCGTTATAACACCTGAGGTCATTGACCCTGATACGTTTAATGCGGTGCGTGCCATGTCTATTAATGGCTCGATTGAGATCAGTAACGCGACTATCTCAACCGGTAAGCCCATGGTTGGTAATACAACCAATGCAGCAAACGTTGCGCCACCACCTACTCCGGCAATACCAAAAGAGCTTATAACAACAATGCCAATTAACGGTAAAATAAATTCGAATGTCAGCGGATCAATTCCTACGCTGGGCGCTACCATCATTGCCAGCATGGCTGGGTAAATACCGGCACAGCCATTTTGGCCAATAGTGGCGCCAAAAGAAGCCGATAAGTTAGCTATAGCAGGCGGCACTTTTAGCTGGTTAATTTGTACATCCACATTCATAGGAATAGAGGCTGCTGAACTACGCGAGCTAAATGCAAAGGTCAGTACTGGCCAAATTTTTTCAAAGTAACTCTTAGGGTTCACACCAACTAGGCTAAGTAATAAACCATGAGCAATAAACATTAATAATATAGCGACATAGGAAGCCACAATAAACGCCAGTAAATTAACAATATCATTGCTACTTGAGTTTGCCACAACGCTTGCCATTAACCCTGCGACGCCATAAGGCGTTAGCGCTATCACCATTCTTACTAAGTTCATTACTATGGCTTGTAAGGCGTTAACACCGTTGCGAATTGGATCTGCTAGTTCGCTACGTTCAAGCATCACCTTGCGTGCGGCAATCCCCACAAGGACACCAAAAATAACGACGGCAATTATAGAGGTTGAGCGTTGGTTACTTAAATCAGCAAATGGATTTTCTGGAATAAAGCTCAATAGCATTTGTGGCACACTTAAATCAGCTACATTAGCTGCTTTACCCTCTAGCGTGCTCATTTTTGCTGCCTCACGGGTTCCCGAAACTAAGCCTTCAATACTTAAATTAAAGCCATAGGTTACGGCAATACCAATTAAGGCTGCAATTGCCGTAGTAAAGAGTAAAACAGCAATACTAATGAACGATATTTTGCCCAAAGAGCCTTGGTTTTCTAGTTTCACCACGGCGGCAATCATAAACACCAATACCAATGGCATGATGATCATTTTTAATAGCCCAACATAGCCTTTACCAACAACACTTACCCAACTTAAAACGTCATTAATAGACTCCGGGGAGTGGGAAAATAAAAATTGTAAGGCTAAACCAAAAGCACTACCAACAACTAAGCCAAATAAAACAGTGCGAGATAAGGTTTTACTTTTTTGCGAAAAAAGATAAATCGCAAACAGCAAACCGACAAATAATGCCAGCATTAATAAAACAGCAAGCGACATAACATCCTCTTTAAAGCTGTGAATAAGCGCGGCACTTTAGCGTTTTGTATCGGGTTACGAAAATACACTTTTGATATGCTATAGAACAAATTGATATGTGCTAATAATATTTGAGTATAAAAAATACTATTGCACACAAATATAACCGTTGAGCTTCTATTTAAAGGTGCTAATAATGAATGCTAAATTAAGCAATGATAAAAACAGTATGAATGGACTTCTTTGGTCGTTATTTAGATCTTAATAATGTGTTTATTCGTATCAAAAAGTTGTATTCAAAAGAATTTTTCCTAATTATTAATTAATAGTGAGAACAGAGATGTTGCGATCAGTTGTTGGTTTAATGTTTTTTATTTTTTTAAGTGGGTGTTCGAGTCAATACCCAAATCAGAACTTAGTCGGTAAACAGTTTCCAACTATCAGTGGTGAAAGCTTGGAGCAACAGCAATTTACTATCCCTACAGACTTTAACAACGCACAGACATTACTGTTAATTGGGTATAAACAAGATAGTCAATTTGATATTGATCGCTGGCTTATTGGCTTGGATATGAGTGGCATAAACGTCACCGCTTATGAGTTACCCACAATTCAAGGCATGGTGCCGCGTATGTTTAGTACTTTTATTGATAGCGGTATGAGAAAAGGCATTCCTAAAGAACTGTGGGGCGGGGTGATCACTATTTATAAAGACGGTGATGCAGTACAAGCGTTCACTGGTAATGAAAATCCGAATAATAGCCGCATCGTATTAATTGATGGTAGCGGTAAGATTATTTACTTTTATGATCGGGGTTTTTCGGTTGCTGCATTAAATGAACTAAAAATGGTGATAGATAAAAAGCAGTAATACCCTGTAATGACCCAAACATGGGCTGCATGTTTGGGTCATTTATTTTTAACTTAAGCTGCCTCTTACTCCGTTATTTTTATCAATCATTTTTGTAGCAAGGATAGTCACTGTAACCTTGCTCAGTGCCGCCATACATGGTGGCTGCATCGGCTTCATTTAATGGCCATTGATTTTTTATGCGCGCTGGTAAATCAGGGTTTGCGATAAAAGGGCGACCAAAAGCAAATAAATCACCGTAGCCCTTAGCTAACATCGCCACCGCTTTTTCAACGGTGTACTTACCAGCGTAAATAATACGCCCAGAAAATTCAGCTCTGACTGCTTGATAAAATTGCTCTGGTAAATCAGGGGCATTGTCCCAGTCAGCTTCTGCAATTGAGAGGTAGGCAATACCGGCTTGTTCAAGTACTTTAATTGCTTCAATGTAGGTATGGTGCGGGTTTGATTCTACTAACCCTAAATAAACACGGGTTTCATCAGTACTGCTAAATAAGGGCGCAAATCTAACCCCTAAGCGCTCAGGGCCTACTACGTCACTTACTGCCGCGACAATTTCTTTTAAAAAGCGCAGGCGATTAGTAAGAGAGCCGCCGTATTCATCATCTCGTTTATTGGTGTGCTCAGAAATAAACTGATTTACTAAATACCCATTAGCACAATGCAGTTCTACGCCATCAAACCCCGCTTCTAGCGCATTACGGGCAGCTTGTGCATACATGCCAACAAGCTCTTTTACTTCATTGGTTGTTAAAGCTTGTGGTTCACTTGGATCGGCTAAAGCGCCTTGAGCCGGTCCTGTTTCAATAAAGACTTTAACGCTATCAGCTGTTAGAGCTGAGGGAGCAATAGGTTTGGCTTCATTAGGCTGTAAGCTGGTGTGTGAAACGCGGCCAACATGCCAAAGCTGGGCAAAAATAACTCCACCTTCTGCATGTACTGCATCAGTTACTTTTTTCCAACCAGCTATTTGTTGATTAGAATGAATGCCCGGTGTCCAGGCATATCCTTGTCCTCTTGGTTCAATTTGAGTGCCTTCGGTAACCATAAATCCAGCACTAGCACGCTGTGCATAATATGTGGCCATCACCTCGTTGGGGATATTGCCAGGAACCGTGCTGCGTGAACGTGTAAGTGGCGGCATTACAATACGGTTTTTAAGCGTGTGTGGGCCTAAATTGATTGATGAAAATAGACTGTCGATATTTTTGCTTGGTTGACTCATTTTAATACCTTTTAAATTAATAATGCTGTTTAGCGCCAATTACAATGCTGGTGAGCATAGGGATTAAAAGGTACAATTTGAAACAATGCTTTTTTGTTTAAGATACAATTATGAATGGTATATCTCGGCTTGATATAAAACAATTACGAATATTGAGTGCATTACTTAAACTAAAAAATGTGTCGGATGTGGCACGCAAAATGGGCTTAACCCAGCAGGCTATTAGCGAGCAGCTGCGAAAATTGCGAGACTTATTTGACGATCGGCTTTTTATTCGCCAAGGCAATACAATGGTTGCAACACCTAAAGCAATTGCACTAGAGAAGCCCATTAATCAAATATTAACTCAGGTAGAAGCGTTATTAATACCTAAACAATTTACCCCAAGTAGTTACAAGGGCGTATTTACTATAAGTGCGACTGATTACGCTATAGCAGCTCTTTTGCCACAATTATTAGAAATAACAAGACGCGAAGCGCCAGGATTAAAGCTGATTATTCGTGACTTTGCCTCTGATAATGTTAATCAATTAATAAGTGCAGGAGAGCTGGATTTATTAATTAGTTTTCCTGAATTTATCCCTGCAAACTTAATCTATGACACATTATTTGAAGAACAGCATATTTGTATTGCAGGGAAAGACACGGTGTTTTCTTCATCGACATTGAATCTTGCTGAAGTGGCGGCACACCCTCAATTAGTGGTTTCGGCGTCCCGTGCTAACTTACGAGGCTCTCACGACCAATGGTTTGCTGATAAGGGCTATGCGCGCAATATTGTAATGTCAGTGCCTGGCTTTTCATTTGTCCCCGATTTGCTTTGCAGTACTGACTTAATTGCTTTTTACCCATCGCGTTTACTGCCAAACGCCAAAGTGAAACAGCTTGAGGTTGAATTATTACCACCGCCATTTAAGGTGATTGCTGCATGGCATCCACGTTCAAATAACAGCGATATTCACCAGTGGTTAATAGCGCAATTAAAACGGATTTAGTGACTATTTAATTAGTTGACGAATATCGTTCCCTGTTGGTGCCTCATGGGCACGTAACGAAAAGGCGGGTAATATCGCTAATATATGGTCAAATATATCTGACTGAATATTTTCATATTCACCCCAATTAGTTGTATTGGTAAATGCATAAATCTCAATGGGTAAGCCATTTTTAGTTGGCTCTAGCTGCCTTACCATCAGTGTCATTCCCTGATGAATATGTGGGTGATGTTTTAATAGCGCGACTAAATAATGACGAAATGTGCCAACATTAGTGAGCCGGCGACCATTTAAAGTACAGCTCATATCTATTTTTTTCGTGGTATTTTGCTCGTTAATAGCCGGTAGGGTAATTTCGAGGTAGTGACTTAATAAATCTGCTTTTTTCAGCGCGGTGATTTCTTGTTCATCTAAAAAGCGCACACTGCTCATTTCTATGTGAATACTCCGTTTTATGCGCCTGCCACCGGATTCTGACATACCGCGCCAGTTTTTAAATGAGTCAGAAATTAGCGCATAGGTTGGGATAGTGGTAATAGTTTTATCCCAATTTCTTACTTTAACTGTGGTCAAGGCTATATCAATCACATCGCCATCTGCGCCGTATTTGGGCATTTCTAACCAATCACCAACCGCAAGCATATTGTTTGCTGAGAGCTGAATACCGGCCACCAGCCCTAAAATAGCGTCTTTAAACACCAGTAGCAGTACAGCCGATAGCGCACCTAAACCACTGAGTAATATTAACGGGGATTTATTCATTAATAATGAAATCGCTAAAATACCGGTTAATACGCTGGCGATCAGTTTAATTGTTTGTAAAAAACCACGTAATGGAAAGTGAGCTGCAATGGGTTGTCTATCAGATATCGCTTGAAAAATATTGAGCAAAGAGAACAGCGAAAGTAGTGCAAATAAAATGATCCACTGATCAGTAAACATCTCAATGATATGTAAAAAAGCCGTTCCTTCGGGAACCCAGAGCCTTGCTTGTATAACAACCACAGCACCTTGTAAAACAAAGGAAATATTACGTGTTAATTTAAGCGCTAAGTCGGCAGGCGTGTGGGTATCGGTTTGAACAACTTTATCACTAAAGCGGCCTTTAAGTAGTCGTTTTGAAACTGACCTTAAAATGAGGTGCAATATGAGCGCAAATAAGCCAACCCAGCACAGTACTAATATGTCGTACCATAAATACGCACTCCCAGGAAAATAAAGACTAAACCATTGCAGTAAAAATTCTCGCAGCTGCGATCGTATTTCAGTCATTTATATTCCCAAGAGATTTATTTGCGTGAGTTTCACTATTTAATGAAATCTAGTTAAGCAGATGGGGCGTGAAAAGTCTATTTAAGCCGCGCTTAAATAGACGTTTTAGAAATAATATTTATATTTTATTTTCAGCAAGTTGCAGAGTTAATTCCTCAAAAATACTCGGATCGTCAATGGTTGATGGAATTTGCAGTTCTTCACCATCAATAAGTTGACGTAAGTTTTTGCGTAAAATTTTACCTGAGCGTGTTTTTGGTAAGCGTTCTACACACATAATATTTTTAAGACACGCAATAGCGCCGATTTGATTACGCACGGTTTGCACCAATTGCTGTTCTACTTCTTTATGCGAGCCATGAAAATCATTTTTTAACACTACCATGGCCATGGGGTTTTGACCCTTGAGCGCATCATTAATACCAAATACGGCACACTCAGCAACTGCTGGGTGAGCGGCTACAATTTCTTCCATTTCACCAGTTGATAAACGATGCCCCGCGACATTAATTACATCATCGGTGCGGCCCATAATAAATAGGTAGCCATCATCATCAATATAACCGCCGTCGCCAGAAAGATAATAGCCTTCATATTCACTTAAATAACCGGCTTTAAAGCGTTCGGTATTTTGCCAAATAGTGGGTAAACATCCTGGTGGTAAAGGCAGCTTAATAACGACTGCACCTTGTTTATTGGGGGCGCATTGGTCACCATTCATATCTAAAATACGTACGTCAAACCCAGGAGTAGCAACCGTTGAACTGCCTGCTTTTGTAGGCAGGTGCTCAATGCCGACAGGGTTACAGGCTATCGCCCAGCCAGTTTCGGTTTGCCACCAATGATCAAGTACAGGTAGGCCTGTTTTTTCTTTGAGCCAATCGTAGGTGGGGGGATCTAAGCGCTCGCCTGCTAAAAACAAGCGTTTCAGACTTGAAGTATCGTATTGTTTAAACCCATCGGCATTGGGGTCTTCTTTTTTTATCGCTCTAAAGGCCGTTGGTGCGCTAAATAAAGCCGTTACTTTATACTGTTCAACCACACGCCAAAATGCACTGGCATCCGGGGTTCTTATTGGTTTACCTTCAAATAAAATAGTGGCGCAGCGGTACATAAGCGGGGCATACACTATGTACGAATGGCCTACAACCCAACCAATATCCGAAGCGGCCCAAAACACGTCACCAGGTTTCATTCCGTATACGGTTTCCATGCTGTAATGCATGGCAACGGCATGGCCGCCATTTTCACGAACAACCCCTTTGGGAGTACCCGTTGTGCCTGAAGTGTATAAAATATAAAGCGGGTGATCGCCACTTACCGGAACAGGATCAACGCCAGTAGCTGTTTGCATTGCAACAGCCCAGTCAATATCACGCTCAGGCATAAGTGGTGCAGTTACTTGCTCTCGCTGATAAATAATACAATGTTCTACTTTATACGAGGCTGATTCGAGGGCGTTATCAAGTAACTCTTTGTATTCAATTACGGTATTCACTTCTACACCGCAAGAGGCACTGAGTACTAACTTAGGCTTGGCGTCATCAATTCTTACGGCAAGCTCATGTGCTGCAAACCCGCCAAAAACGACCGAATGAATAGCGCCGATGCGAGCGCAGGCTAACATGCCAATTACGGCCTCGGGGATCATGGGCATATAAATAACCACGCGGTCGCCTTTTGTTACGCCTAAAGACTGCATTAATCCTGCGAATTTAGCGACTTCTTGTTGCAGTTCAAAGTAGCTGTAGCTGCGCGCGGTATTGGTTACGGGTGAGTCATAAATTAACGCTGTTTCATCGCCATGGCCGGCAATAACATGCTGATCTACGGCTAAAAAGCAGCTATTAAGTTGGCCATCGGCATACCAGTGATATAAACCGTTTTCATCTTGTGTGTAAGCTGTTTCGGGAGCCTGGTACCAAGGGAGGCGTTTACTTTGCGATAACCAAAACGCTGCCGGGTTTTGTTTAAACTCGTTGTAATGTTGTTTGTATTCACCTGACATAAAGGCTCCTGAGCAAAATTTAATATAACTTTATTTAGGGTCTGTTGACCTTTGCAAATTAAAGCTTGAAAGATCAACAGACCTTAAAACTAAGCGCTTTTTATCAGGAGTGATATTCGACTATGGTCGGTTAAATAATAAACGGATTGTGTGGTTTTTAGCTAACGCTATGGTTTATAACGAACTAACGACTAGTTTGATGATTTAAATGAGGTAACATATAAAAATGATGAACTATTTAATGTGGTAATAATGAGTCAAGTTGTCAGAGTAGGCGTTGCAGTGATAGTAATGCATGATAATAAAATTTTACTCGGTGAACGGTTAGGCGCACATGGTGCAAATACCTGGGCAACCCCTGGGGGGCATTTAGAATTTGGTGAAACGGTAGAGCAATGTGCAGTGCGTGAAGTCGCTGAAGAGACTGGGCTTACTGTTACTAATATTCGTAAACTCGATTTTACCAACGATATTTTTAGCGCTGAGAACAAGCACTATATTACCTTATATGTACAGGCAAAGTATGAAGGTGGCGAGCCTGTAAATAAAGAGCCTAACAAATGTTTACAGTGGCGTTGGTGCGATATAAATAACTTACCTTCACCTTTATTTACTTCATTAAAAAATTACTTAACACAGGGTGTTTTACCTACTCGATACTAAAGGCGCGTTGGAATAGGGAGTTGCCATTTATTTAAAATTTGTTGGTATTCACCGCTTTCTTTTATCGCGTTTAATCTATCAGTAATAATTTTCGCTGTTTGCGGGTTAAGCTGCTTACTTGCTGCAAAGTGAAGAGAAGAAGGTAGCTCATCTAAATGTATACGCTTAGTAATTAAGCTTGGGTCGAGCCCTGTTCGCTTTAACTCGTTTTCAAGTGTGAGGGTGTTAGTCACCACAAAATCGATACGATTTTTATACAGCATTTTCCATAGCTGCTGGTAGTAACTCACTAAGACTAGATTCTCATTTTCAGTAAAGCCTTGAGCTTCTAGATAAGCCTGTGCAGAATAACCGCGAATAGTGGCTACTTTGTATTTTTTGGCAAAGTTTAAGTGAATCACTTCATCGTTATGACTACGTAAACTTACTAGGTATGCATCTGCAAAATACACTTTCCCCAGCCACTTAAACTGGCTATTTCTGTTTGGAGTTTTTAACAGTGACAGCATGATTGCATTAGGATTGGCTTGTTGTTGTGGAAACATACGCGCCATCGGCATTATTTCAAATTTTGCAGTTAAAGCCGTACCTTTTAATACTGCTTTAGCGATATCTACTAAGGCGCCCTGCGTTTCACCTTGAGGGTTTTTAAAATGATAAGGCGGTAAATCTTCAGCGATGAAGGTAACCGGGTTTGCGTGACAGACCGCACTATAAAAAACCAATACAAAAACAGCTAACACCAAACGCATAAATAATTGTCTTTAAAGCAACACCATAAGGTTAGTGTAAAGAAAGTTAGTAAGAAGGTATACGACAAATGTATTTTTTGAGTAAGCAAAGTGTTTAATTATTGTTTTTTATGAATTGGCGAGGTGAGCAATGATACCAGCGCCTAAAGGCACGATTAAAAGAGCTTTGATCATTAAACCCCAACATAGTTGCAATACTGCTGAGCGAATAATGAGGAATATAAGTTAACAAACGGCGTTTTTGCTCTTGCTCAAGAAGATCACCAAAATTGGTGTTTTCTTGCTTTAGGTGGCGTTGCACTGTGCGCGGGGTCATATTTAAAGCACTAGCCGTTCTGATCAGTGAGCAGTCCTGCAAATCGTATTTAGCCATTAAAATATGATTAATTTTTTCTGTTAATAATTGCTGACTTTTAAACTGGGATAGCTGTTGCTCTGACATTTGCTTAAGCACAGCGTTAATCTGGGAGTTATCGGTTTTAAAAGGCAGGGTTAAGTAACTACTTGGAAACTCTACTTGATTAAAGTTAGCGCCAGCTTTTACTGGGCAATTAAACCATTGCGCTAATTGTTGCAACTCACTATCTGAAAAACGTGCTGTAAAATAAACGCAACTAGGCGAAAGCTGAGGATTAAGTAGTTGGCGTATAACACTTACCCACGCGGTCATATTTCGTAATACGGCCTGTGGGCTGCACTGTGGGTCTGCTAACCAGGTTACCTTGCAAAGTGTTCGTTGCTGTTCAAACTCAGCACGCCCTATGTTGGCCACTAAACTGTCGTAACTCAGTAATGCAGTAATGGCAGTGGCTAGATTAGTACTCGATTCAATTAAATACCCAAGTACACCAAAATCAGCGGTACGTATTTGTTTTCCTAACTCAAACCCAAATAAGGAGTCGTTTAGCGTTTGCTGTGCATAACTAAGCAGCGCATTGTAGCTTTTTAAGCTAATACGTGGTGCTAATTGTTGTGTTTGCTTATTTGTATATTCATCAAATTCAATGGTAGTTAGTATCTCTTGGCTATCTAATTTTTTGCTTTGAAGATAATCCAAACAGCTAGAAAAGTAATGATCGGCTAAGGTTTTCATTTGTCGCCTAAAGCTAAAAAATAGTCATCTAATCGCAAGTTTGCCATGCAATATTTTTATATGCTAGAGATCTATAAAAATAATAGGGGGCACACAATGATTGAGATAAATGTTAAACATAGTGTGGCAGCAACGCCTGAACAATTACGCACCTTATTATTAGCGCATGCTGATTTGGGGCGCTTTTTTAATGCGCAGTTTAAAGTGTTAACACCGCAAGACTCGGGTGAAATAAGTGGCGGAAAAGGCACTATTAGACAAATAAAAATGCAAGGTACAACATTTAAAGAGCAAATAATAACGGCCGATAATAGCCACATTAGTTACCGTATTTTAGGGGATACACCCGTTGCACAGCACCGTGGTGATATTTACTTAAAAGCCAATAATGCTCAGCCATCACTCACCGAGATCAGCTACCATATTCGTTGCATTGCGCCTTTGTGGTTACCCAATTTTATACTGGCTTTTTTTATAAAAAAAGATGTTAGCCAAGCACTTAAAAAAATAGCCAGCTATTTTCAGGAGAAACGCCATGAGCATTGAAATTATTTTATTGGCACTGAGCCCTATTTTTTTGCTGTTTGTAGGGTTTGAGTTTATAAAATTTAGACGTTACTACGATATAAAAGACAGCTTAGCCAACGCGTTACTTGCTTTATTACATCAAGGAGCTGATGCCATTGCGTTATTATTATTAATGCCGTTTTTTTATTGGCTGTATCAGTTTCGACTATTTGATATTGAATTGACAGTATTTACTGTATTAGGCGCTTTTTTACTGCAAGACTTTTTATACTATTGGTTTCATCGTGCATCACACCATATTCATTGGTTATGGGCCGCTCATGTAGTGCATCATAGTTCTACTAAAATGAACTTTACCACGGCATTTAGGCAAAGTTTAATGTATCCGCTGGCGGGAATGTGGCTATTTTGGTTGCCGATGATATTAATAGGCTTTGAGCCTGTGATTGTTTTTGCTGTGGTGGCACTTAATTTGGCTTATCAATTTTTTGTACACACTCAAGTGGTAAAAAAGCTCGGTTGGTTTGAAGCATTATTTAATACCCCATCGCATCATCGGGTGCACCACGCTATAAATAATGGCTACTTAGATAAAAACTTCGCTGGTGTTTTAATTATTTGGGATAAATTATTTGGCACTTACGTCGAAGAAGATGAAAACAAACCCTGTAAATACGGCATTATTGGCCAACTAAACAGTAATAACCCGATCAAAATTACCTTTCATCAGTGGCAGTATTTATTTAAAAGTACCTACAGGGCAAACGGGTTAAAAGCTAAATTAAAAGTAGTATTTGGTTACCCAACAAGCTCTCAAAGTAGTAATAAGTAAGCCTATTTTTTATATAAAAAAGCCAGGAGCAAATAGCATCACTCCTGGCTTATCTCACAGTAAAATTTAATTATTTGGCCGTTGTGATCACTGTATCAATTAAGTGTACAACGCCATTGCTAGTGTAAATATCAGTGGTTGTTACATTGCTGCCAGCTACTTGTAGTGATGTAGCCGGTAAGCTTACTTGCCACCAAATATCGTTCACAGCTTGACCATTACTCTGACCGGCTGCCGTATCACCTGAGAAGGTATATAAAGGGCGGCCAAGGTAAGCTACTTGCATGCTGTCATCTGAGCGAGCAATCAAGGATAAACCCGGAATATTTTCGATAGACGCCGCAGTGCCTAACACGGGTGGCCACGTTGTTGCACAAGTTGCTTCACATACGCTCATTGCTTCACCTAAGTCGTTATCAAATACATACACCGTTTTACCTGGCATTGCATCGGCCATACCCGTTACTAAACGATTATTAGTTACATCATAAGCTACGCTGTCTGTTGCTGTATTTTCGGTACTGGTAAAATCTACCACGTTTACGCTTAGCATATTCTCAGCAAGTGTAGTGACCATTTTACCGTTAGCAGCAAACGCATCAGTACTACCTACTTGGGCAGCTAATACATGTTGAGTAAGTACGCCAGTAAGTGCAGTAGTGTCAGCTAATAAAGCATTTAAATCAGCGGTAGGAATTTTACTAAATGCCGCATTTGTTGGTGCGAATACCGTAAACGATTTAGTGGTATCGTTAAACGTATCCACTAACCCTGCTGCTTGCAGTGCAGTTACTAGTGTAGATAATGCAGATGTTTCTGTGGCAACTGTTGCAATAGTTTTGGTCGGTGTGCCTACTTCAGCGGGTGGCATAATCACTTTGTTTAATACATGAATAACGCCGTTGTCAGCAGTTACATTCGCTGTAGTTACCGCCGCATCATTAATAAACAGTGAGCTGTCTACATACGATAAAGCAGCCATATCACCATTTGCCATTTCAACTTTGTTGTTCTCGCTGTTTGCAATGGTGGCTGCTGCATCAGATAGTACATTTGCATCTGCTACTACATGGTAAAGTAAAATATCACGAAGCGTGTCGGTATCTGCCAATAAAGCGTCAATAGTGTCTTGACCAAGGGCAGCAAATGCTGCGTCAGTAGGTGCAAATACCGTGAATGTGCTGGTTGGATCGCTAACCAATGCGTCTAAACCTGTTGCTGAGAGTGCGGCGAGTAATGTAGTAAAGCTGCCATTTTCACTTGCAACATCCGCAATTGTGCCAAAACTCTCTGGTAGGGCAACGTCAGCAACAATCACAGAGTCAATTACGTGAACAATGCCATTAGTTGTTTTTATATCAGTTATTACCACATTAGCGCCGCCAAACATCAAGATGTTGGTGTCTGCGTTAATTGAAATAGGTAAAGTATTACCAAGCAGTGTTTCAGCTGATTGACCGTTTAGAGACATTGCGGTTACTGAATCAATAGAGCCAGTTAACACATGTTGTTTTAGAATATTGCCGAGTACATCTGGATTAGCTAATAGGGTGTTTATCATTTTGCTACCAACAGCTTCAAATGCAGCGTCTGTTGGGGCAAATACAGTATACTCCTTTGAATTATCAGACAATGCAGCTGTTAAACCTGCAACATCAAGCGCTGTGAGTAACGTACTAAAATTACCAGCTTGTTGCGCTGTTTCAATAATATTTTTCGTTGGCGCAGTTTCAGAAACTTCTTTAGGCATTAAAACAGCATCAATGACGTGGATAATACCGTTATCAGTTTCAATATCAGTCATGGTAACGGTGCTTGTGTTTACTAACAGCGTATCGCCATTTAAAGATAGAGCAATATTTTGACCATTGACAGTTGCAACCGTTGTGCCTGCGAGGCTAATTGCTGTTTGTGCATCAACACTACCTGATAAAACATGATAGGTTAATATTGAACTAAGCTTGTCAGTATCAGCTAATAAAGCGTTGATTTTGTCTTCACCTAGTAATGCAAAAGCCGCATCGGTGGGAGCAAATACTGTGTAACTATTCGTTGCATCATCAAGAGTCTCGTCAAGACCTGTTGCTTCTAAAGCTGCAACGAGTGTAGTGAAATCATCAGAACTTTGTGCAGCATCAAAAATGGTAGTAATTGGTTGTGGGTCAGTACTTACAGGTACGTTATCATCGTCATTACAGCCTTGGATCAGTAACAAGGGAAGTATGACTGCGCATAGCTTAAATACTTTATTCATAATTTTTCCTTTAATTGAATGTTACAGTGTTATAGCTGTGTGAACATTACGTAAGGGAAGCTGTAACTGATCAAAAAAAGGCCTGTTATTTTTTGTTTTGGGATATCGTTAAGATTTTATTAGACTATTTAGAAAAAATTCAGGTTACTAAGGATTTGGCGCCCCTAATAAAAATAAATACGCTGCAGATATACACGGATGAAGAATACACATTCCTAAAGCGCCAGTAAAGTCATCAACACTGTGCTCGATGTAATAACCATAAAATATGATGACAGAGCTTGCAAGAAAGCCAATGGCAAAGCTGTCGGCTAGGCGTATATTGATAAATAAGTATTGCTACTATGACTCTTCGGGAATGACATAAACTAGACAATAAGGCCTATCAAAGCTGCTGATACCATGATAGGAATTAATAATTTTGGATTGACGAATTTTAATAATAAAAATTTACTTTTAGCGCGCACATCACAAACCATAGCCCTCGCATTTAATAGCACAAAACAGATGTTGTTAATGTTATATAAATTGCAATTTATGTATAATGCAGCATATTTCATATGTTAAAAGTTATTAATGAAGGTAATTTATGTCCAACTGTTTGCACTTGGCAATACCGGCAGGTGATCTCGAAAAAGCGAAAACATTTTATTGTGACGTACTTGGCTGTAAAACGGGCAATAGTGAAGCAGGGCGATGGGTAGACATTGATTTTTGGGGTAACGAGTTAACGCTTCACCAAAGCGAAGAGCGCTTACCAACGGTACGTCATGATGTTGATATGGGCGCGGTGGCAGTCCCTCACTTTGGCATTCATCTATCAGAAGATCAATTTCAAGCTTTAAAAACGCGCATTGCGGCTGCTGGTCTCGAATATTTAGATAAACCATACCGTCGTTTTGTTGGCAATGAATTTGAACAAGAGACGTTTTTTATTGAAGATCCAAACGGCAATGTTTTAGAAATGAAAACTATGGTAAACCCAGAAGTCTTATTCAAAAAAGACGAGTAATGATTATGCGCCTAAACGATTACTTTAGGCGTTTTCTCTTGTGTAGGTTTGCTTAGCCTGCGCGTTTCGTAATGACTTTTTTTGATACATTGCTTCATCACCGGCTTTTAAAACCTCATCTAAATTTTTAGGCGCTTCGCTATAGTTTATTTGCCCTACGCTTGCGTAAATAGCGATGGTGTTGCCTTGGTGCTCTAAGCTAAGCGCATTTAACTTTTGTTCAAGAGTCGCAACTCGTTGGTTAATTTTATCTTTGCTGGTAAATAATGCCATAGCCACAAACTCATCCCCGCCTAAGCGTCCAACCGCATCTTCACTGCGCATATGGTTATTAATCAATTGCGCTACTTTGCTTAACACTTTATCGCCAACATCATGGCCATAACTATCATTTATTACTTTAAAGCGGTCTAAGTCTATATATAAAAAACACAGGATACCGCCTTGTTGAGCATGTTGAGTTAATAAGTCGTTTGCTTTTAAGCTCCAACCGCGACGATTATGTATATGACAAAGGGGGTCGTAATTAGCGTGTCGTTCAGCCTGTTTTTTTGCATAACTGAGTCTTTGTATTCGCTTGGCGACGGCGATGGCCAGTAGTAATGACTCAAGAGTAAAAGCAATCACAAACCCATAACGTTGAATAAAAGGGCTGTATTCGGTGAGTAATATTCTAAAAGTCATACTAATAAATACACAGCTTAAGGCTATAAAAACTAAGCCTGCCTCATTCACACCTTGCTTAGCTTGCACGGCTGAGAGTATAAAAATACTCATTACAATCAATAATGATAAGTAGCCTGTAATCGCTGAGGTGATATCAGCAATAGCGGGTAAATCTAAGGCTACTTTTTGTAAGCACAAGGTAAGTACACATAAAGCGGCAATTTTTAAAAATTTACTCACTTTTGGCCAATATTGCGGCAATTCTAATATTGCGCACATAAACCAAGTCGCACTTAATACGGTTAAACCAATGCTTAATGAATAAAGATTTCTGATAAACTCAGAAAACTGATTTTGAGCAAATAAATAGGGTTGACCTTCTTGTAAAAAGATAAAGCTAGCAATACAAAAAAGGTATGCACCATACTGTTTGAAAATAGCATCTTTAATACCATAACCTATTATTAGTACATAAAAAATAAGTGTGGCACACAAGCCATAAAACACTCCGAAAATTAAATTATATAACTGAACTCTGCCAATAAACTGTTGTGTATTTAGCCATGTAAAACGAGGAGTGTAGTTATTTGTTACTGTTACAATGAGCTGCGCGTTAAAGCTGCCTTGCTCCATTAAAACGGCTATCTGATTCGTTTTTAAGGGGGTCTTTGATACGCCATCTTGTTGCCACGAAAAACTCTTAAGTGCAGGACGAGTAAAAGTGAATACACCACTTTGGCTTAGGTTACATACTAATTCAAATTTGTTAACCCCTTTTTCTAGTCTTATGTCTGATGCAACACCTTGCAACAAGGGGGTTGATACATTGTTTGCAATAGCTGTTAAATAACAGTTATCTTCAGCGAAAGCTGCGCCGCTCAATAGCAGAGTAATAAAAGCCAATATGATACCGTTGAACCTGAGGAAGCGGGAGCTTGGGAAGAGGAAGCTATTCCTTATTTTCACGGTAGTATTGCGCATAAGTGAGACATAAAAATAATAATTACCTCATACTAGCAAAGCTAGTTTGCTTTACTAGTAAATATTGATAAGAAATAGTGACCTAGGCTGCAGTTAGTTGAACTTCGACTGGCTTCGGGTTAAGTTGTTCTGATAAGTTATTGCTTTAAAATAAACTGGTAGTTTTTTACTTGCTTGAGATCGGGGGGTTGATCACCCTTGGTGGATCTAAAGTAATTGATCGCATTAAAAAGGATTTTCATGAAAATAAAAACAACAATAGTTAATCGTACTTTATTATGCGCTTTATTAATTGCGCCTACCTTAAGTGTGGCTGAATTACCGGTTTCTCCTCAAACCCCAGAACAATGGCGCAGTGTTAGTGAGCGTGATATTGAAGCCGCTTACGGCATATCGGTACAAAACCACCCTGGTATGTTTGATGTTAACAACCCAGCCTTTCCTGAACTATTAAAGCAAGCAAAAGCAGAGGCACTTGCACTGTCTGCCAAAGCGAGCGGGCCGCAGGTTCATATTGCGGCAATTGCGCGTTTTAGTACTGTGCTACAAGATGGTCATGCAGGTGTGTTTTCAAGCGTTGAACGACCTGCTCGTCGTTGGCCTGGTTTTAGTGCCGTTTGGCGGGGTGATGCATTAAAAGTGTATTACAGTGAAACAGATAATATAAATAAAGGTGATGTGATAAGTGGTTGCGATGGGCAAAGTACCGAGACTTTAATGCGACAAAGAGTGTTTAAATTTCATGGACAGGTTACACAACCTGGGCATTGGTGGCAGCAAGGTTGGCGGTTACTAATTGATGATGGTAACCTATTTTTAACACCTCTAAAAGAATGTCAATTTATTAAAGCTAATGGGCAAGCTTACAGTAAAACCCTTGATTGGTCTGTTCGGCCAAAGAGTGTAACTAAGCATTTAACACATGCCTATAATGGGGATGAGCTTACAACCGATTTAACTTGGCCTGCGCAAAACATAGCGTGGATTGCTATGCCCAGTTTTGCAAATAACGATAAGCAAACTCATGATTACAATAACCTGTATAAAAAAGTGACTGATCAACGTACTAAGTTACTCAGTGCAAAAACGGTGGTTTTAGATCTTCGTCATAACCAAGGTGGCTCGTCTTATTGGAGCTTAAAGCTTGCAAAAGCGTTGTGGGGTGAGCAAGTTGTTGAACAAAAAATGGATAACTACTCACAAAATAGCCGAGTTTGGTGGAGAGCGTCAAAAGATAATACTAACTATGTTAAATCGTTAATTGAAGTGGTGAAAGAGCAACCTGAAGTCCATAAAGAGATTAAAGAAATAGCTGCAGGTATGGCAAAGTCACTTGAAAACAATAAGCCATTTTATATAGAAGCAAAGCAAAGCAAATCAAATCAAAGCGAAAATACATCGCTAGTGAGTGACTTTAAAACACAGGTTTTTGTTATTGTGCCGCCACAGTGTGCAAGTGCCTGTCTTGGCGCCATTGATGTATTTAAGCAGTTTTCAAACACTCAGTTATTTGGCGCGCCAAGCAGTGCTGACTCATTGTATATGGATGTTCGACTAGCCGAGTTACCCTCAGGGTTAGGTAAAGTTATTATCCCTAATAAAGTGTATGTTGATAGAGCAAGAGGAAAGGGTGATTACTATAAGCCCGATATTGCCTATAACGATATTGATTGGACAACCGATAAGCTATTAGAAAAAATTAAACAGTTATAAAAAAAGCCGCTCAATGAGCGGCTTTGACTTTTCAACTATAAGGGGTAATCAAAAACTGTGTTTGGGCAATGTATTAATTGCCCATAGAGTATCTAACGCCAAAGGCATAACGAGGGCCGTATTGAGCCGCACTCAAGAACTGACTTTCGAAACGGCTAAATGAGCGCTCAGTTTCGTTGGTTAAGTTTACACCTTCAAAGAATACCGTTGTGCTTTCGTTAACTTCATAGTTCACACTAATATCCCACTGCAAGTACTCTTTCGCGTATTGTGGAGGAGCCGTAGCACCTGAATCAGGTAAACCTTGTGCAATTAAGTATTCATCACGCCATGCACCAGTTATTTTAACTGACAAACCATCTTTCTCATAAAAACCTTGTAGGTTTGCAGAGTCACTTAGGCCAGCCAATACAGCTTGAGACGCAAGGTAGTAGTTATCGTACTCTACATCACCATCAACAACGGTGGCATTGAAGCCCGCACCAAAGCCCGAGTCGCCAAACAAGTGCTGAACAGCAAATTCAAAACCGTTTACTTTACGTTTTCCGACGTTTTCAGGTGACTCGATAGTCCATTCAATCAATGGATCGGTTGCTGGGTCTGGTAATATGCGGTCGTTTTCACCAATGCCCACACCATTAGCTACAATTTCATCACGAATTGCAGTATCAGTTGCTTGATCTCCACGAGCTTCAATGGCGGCTACGGCGTTGTTCCAACGCTGACCTAAATACACATCGTGTAAGCCTTCAAAGGTGGTTTTTATATTAGTTTTATCGATCCAGTCATCCACATCTTTCCAGAATAAGCCAATTGCAGCATAGCTGCCTTCGCTGTAGTAATACTCAAGGCTTAAATCTAGATTAGTTGATTTAAATGGCTTTAAATTCGGATTACCACGGCTACCGCTTCTTGAGTTTAATTTAGGTGATGGGGTTAAGCTTAAATTTCCAAGCATATCACCGAGTGTTGGTCTGGTGATTGTTTGACCCCATGAGGCGCGAGTCACTAAGTCATCAGTAAGATCAACTTTAATATCAATCATAGGGAGTAGTAAGTCGTATTGGCCTTCATAGTCAACTTCAACAAAGTCCCCACCGCTTGCGAACTGGGTTATCCATTCTGCACCGCCAGCCCAATACACTTGCTCAGCCACTCGGCTTTTAGCTGGGCTTACAATATCAGTTTCTTCATAGCGAAGGCCTAAGTTTACAAACACGTCGTAGTCGCTAACGTTAAACGCCCAGTTGCTAGAAAGATAAACGCTAATGGTTTCTTCTTCTACCTCATTAACAGGGAAGTTATCAAAGTTACCAATTTGATATACATCACTGCCAACTACGTCTTCAGTTAAATAAGCACTTTGACGAGCAAACGCTTCATCAAGATCATAGGTATAAGCATAACCTGGCGCTACGCCATTAGGACCAAATGAAAATTCGTCAAGGAATCCGCTTAAATCAACCCTTTCGAACATCGCATCCGGGAAAATTTCAGCGAAAGTACCATTACCAAAACCGGGTGAATTCGCGTTATTAGAACCGCCCCAACCGCTGAGTGTTTGCTTGGTATAGGCTGCGCCAAATTTAACGGTTTCAAGACCAATATCGGTATAGGTGAATAACTTACCATCTAATTGTACTTGAGAAACTTCTGACTCCCCCGGCGTTCTAGTGAAAATACTGAAGTTAGAACCAATTTGATTTGGGCTTACTTCTTGTGTGCCGTTGTTCCAATTAATATTAAAACCCGGTACATCCCCTTCGCGGAAAGAGTATTCTTTAGTAGAGAGATCTGCTGAGCCTAAAATAATACGGGCATTAGAGTTTAAGCCAGGATCTTTACCGTTATCAGTGGTGGTTTTTGAAGTATGCGCATCAAAATTAAAACTTAGGTTTTCTGTTGCTAACCATTCAACATTAATACCAGTTGCTTTTGAGTCTACTTCAGCAGTTTCACGAAATGCCGTGAATGAGGCATCATCACCAGCTGAGTTGTAGTAAATGGCTGTGCCATTTTCATCAAGCTCGTATGCATTTGCATTACCGCCAAATGAGCCGTTCCAAATACCCCACGATAACGAATTATTACCCGTTGTGGCTTGCGAAATTGTATGGTCAAGTGTGAAGGTTAAATTATCAGTAGGCGCAAATTGGAATGTTGCTTGGGCATTTAAACGCTCACGCTTAATATCATCTTTTGCAAAACTTACTTCTTGTGGGAAGAAGGCTGCTGATATGTATTCGCCTGAAATAGGTTCGAAAAATTGTTTCGCTGGGTTGCCATCCGCATCCATTGGACGATTATCAATAATATTTTCTGCATCAACCGATAGGTTAGGGTTAACTAACCAAGAGCGTACATTCGCAGACTGGCGTTGAAAGTCACGGCGGTGGTATGAAAAGTTAGCTGAAAAACCAAACTTTTCGTCAGCGAAAGTATTGCTGTAAATACCTGCAATTTCAGGTGTTACCTCATCACCTTCTTCTACCGATGTATCGTGAATGCCTTTAGCCATTAATGAAAAACGCTGACCCGGCTTTTGTAGAGGTTTAGCGGTAACAATATTTACAGTTGCACCAAGGCCACCTGTTGGTGTATCTGCACGCGCTGTTTTCATAACTTCAAGTGAACTAACACCTTCAGATGATAAGTTCTCAAAGTTAAATGAACGTGTAAAACCGGTGCCCGCCATTTGACGGCCGTTAAGTGTTACAAGGTTAAATGATGGGCCAAAACCACGCACTGTAATTTGGCTACCTTCACCATTTGAACGACTTACTGATACACCCGTAATACGCTGTAGCGATTCAGCTAAGTTAGTATCTGGAAATTTACCCATTTCTTCAGCAGAAATGGCATCGACCACGCCAGATGCGTCACGTTTTACATCCATTGAACGGATTAATGAACCGCGAATACCTTTTACTTCAATAACTTCTAGTTCAGGTTCGGCAGTATTTTCTTGCGCAGCATAAGCGAAGTTAAATGTGCTTGCAGCGATGATAAGTGATACAGAAGCCGCTAATTGGCTTTTTTTAAACTTATTTGTGTTCATAATTGCTCTGCTTTTACTTAATTTATTACGGTAAGTAGGCGCTTATAATTTAGCACCTACCACTGAATTAGGGTTTATGGGTTAGCGATAACGACATTGTCGATACGATAAACTGCACCTTCACCTGTTCCCCATGCTGGGAAAACCATCAGTACATTGATATCGCTAATGTCCAAACCTGCATCAAATAATGATTGCACTGTAAACGTGTATGTTTGCCATTGCCCAATAACCGGTACTTCACCTTCAACGCTTTGTGCAAGTTGAAGTTCTACCGCCGTTGCTGCACCTGTTGACTCGATTTTGAATGTCCATACTGAGTCAGGATCATTTGGTGGTGTCACCATTTTCATTTCAAATTGCACAACACCATTTGCTAATATTGCTGATGCATCAAAAGAAACACCTTCGTCAGCTAAAAAGCCCATTACTGTTGGTGTAGCACCAATGACAAACTCAGCCACTGTGCCATGATCAGCATCGTCAGTGTCTTCAGTCGGTGTAGAGCCACCACAACAGTCCCAAATACTCCACTGATCTGCCGCAGTGTCTTGGAAGATGGTAATTTCGTTGCCTGCTGGTGATGCTGCGCTCGGATCATACATTTTAGCGTTATCTACACGGTAAACTGCACCTTCGCCTGTACCCCATGCTGGGAAGATCATCACAACGTCAATGGCACTTACATCTAAACCCGCACCGGCTAATTCTTCAAATGTGAAGGTGTATGTTTTCCACTCACCTGCAACAGGTGCATCGCCTGCATCTGTCAGTGGAACTTCTACTGCGGTATCACCTTCATTAGATTCTATTTTCATTGTCCAAACAGCCGCTGGATCATTTGGATTTGACATCACTTTTACATCAAACTGTAGTACACCATTTTCTAAAATACTTGTTGCATCAAATGGTTTACCACTACCACCGGCTGAGGTGCGAGTGTTGAAACCCATTACAGTAGGGGCTTCGCCAATGCTGAACTCTGCGGTTAAACCGTGTTCTTCATCGTCCATTGCTTCAATTGGCGTAGAGCCGCCACAACAATCCCACATTGGCCAATCTAAGTTTTGTCCGTCTGTGAATAGGTCTACAGATGGTGATTCACCGACATCGCCTTCAATAGCAACATTGGTAATTAAGTACTCAGCGCCTTCACCTGTTTGCCATGTTGGAAATACCATTAATACATCAATGGCACTTAAATCTAAGCCTCTTTCTTGTAGTAAAGAAAGTGGGAATGTATAGGTTTGCCATTGGCCTGTAACCGGTGTTACGCCTTCATTACTATCGCTAAGGGCTACATCGCCTGTATTAGGACCACCATCACCCGCTTCGGCTTTTAATAACCAAGTAGTTGAAGATGTTGGAGGAGTAACTACTTTCATATCAAAAGTTAAACGACCATTAAATTCAAGTAATGGTGAAGCATCAAACGGAGATGATGTCCCTGTAAAATCGTCAGGAAAGTGACCACCACGGGTAGAGAAACCTAATACGGTACCGTTATTATCGTTGATATTAAATTTAATAACGTCGCCTTTATCAGCGTCGGTAATGGTTTCTGGTGTGGTTCCGCCACAGCAATCCCAAGCGATCCAGTTTGCGTTTAAGCTACCATTGAAAATATCAAGGTTTTTTGCAACGCCATCACTTGGTGGAGTAGGTACAGGGGCTTTACCTTCAACAAGTGCATCTTCTAAGTTATCGTAACCTGGGCGTACTGTTTCACAACCCTTACCTGTGGCTGGGTTAGAGGCACATTCATAAACACGAACGTAATCAATCTCAAAGCTTTGACCTTCTGCAAATGCTGCAGCGTCAACGCCTAAGTTATTTACGTTTTCCGGCCAATCACCACCAACAGCATTGTTTAAAATAAGATAAAAATCTTTATCAAATGGTGCTGTATCCCAATGAGTTGTTAGCTCGCCGCTACCTTGTTCAAAGTATTCAGCAAACCAGCCTTTATGCTTTAAGCCAACAGCTTCATCTTTTGAATTGTAACGAACTTCAGAGCGACGTTGAGTGGCGTATAAATAGCCATCTACGTACCAGCGAATCTCACCTTCTTGCCATTCAATCGCGTAAGTATGAAAATCGTCTGCAGGATTCATCCCTTCAGGGAATGTATACGCTTTACCAGAGTTCGAGTTGTTAGGCCATTCACGACCATAGTGAAGTGTGCCATGAATATTAGCTTCAACGGTGCCATCTTCAGCAACTGTTTTTAAATTTACCGCTTCTAAAATATCAATCTCACCAGAGCGCGGCCAAGTACCATATTCTTCATCGGTTGGCATCATCCAAAATGCAGGCCAGCTACCTTGTCCAGAAGGTAATTTTGCACGCATTTCAAAACGACCATAAGTAAAATCTGCATTGTAACGGGTGTTTAAACGGGCTGATGTGTATGGTTTTTCTGCACCTTCATCTGCAGGTAAGGCGACTATGTTTAGTACACCGTCTTTAATGAAGGCATTTTGTTCACTGTCGGTGTAACATTGTTTCTCGTTGTTACCACCACCGGCACAATTTAATTCAAAGTTCCACTTGTTAGTATCAATACTAGTGCCATCAAATTCGTCACTCCAAACCATTTGCCAATCAGAAACAGGCTCTTGTGGATCGACTTTTGTGAAGTCAGATTTTGTCTCGGCACTTCCACCACAGCCAAATAGCATGGTCATGGATATTGCCGCAACAAGGCGGCTTACTTTGGTTGTTGTCATGTTCATTAGTTGAACCCCAGTATCGACAAAGAGTTAAAAGTACTTCGTTGTGGTTGTTATTGTGTCTACAAGCGAAGTTGTAAGCGCTTACATTTATCAATGTGTGTGTTGTAAGCGCTTACATAGAGTATGCTAAGGTTGTAATTTGGTCAACAACAGACTGCTTATTTTTTTAACTTTAAGTTTACATTACCTGCTTTTTTAGTTTTAAACTGAAAAGTTATTTAATTTTTAAATAACTTCAGAATAGCAATATATTAATGGAGATAGAGTTTTAGTCTAATAATATCAGTGAGTTGTTATTTTTTAGTGCCATCAAAATATTAAAAGTGAATCCACATGCTAATTAACAATATTTTTCTGTTATCGCTCAAAGGTATCTAATAGTAGGCATTTATGTTTATTAATTGGTTTTCAAAGGTCAGCGTTGAGTAATCAAATCAGCAGTTAATAACTTTAACAGCTGAACTGCCTATATATTACTCTAGTGGCTTTGAGCCTGCTTCTAAGACTTTTAACAATACAGTTTTAAAGCGCTTAAAATCTTCAATATGGGGTAAATGACCTAAATCAGTCAGTTCAAATAGTTGGCTGTGAGGAATTAATGCCGCGGCTGATTTACCTAATTGATCGTAGCGGCCAAGTTCATAATCTACTCCTTGTTTCTTCCAGTTACGGCCAGGTCCTGTTCTGTCTCTTGTACCTATAATTAGTGAAACAGGCATGGTGAAGTTTTTAAACTCGGTGATAACGGGTTGAGTAAAAATCATGTCGTATGTTTTTGCGTTAACCCACGCTACTAGCTCTTTATCTGGGCCTTGAATTTGTCCGGTGATAAAATTCGTCAGAGCAGCAAATTGGTTATTCCATTTTCCGTCATAGTAATTTTTTTGCTGGTATGCTTTTACCCCAGCAGGTGTTTTAGCTAACTCATTTTTATAAAAAAAGTTAGTGTCTTTGTAATCAACATATTGCAGGTAATTTTCAAGGCCAATAGGGTTGAGTAAAATTAATTGTTGGGTTGTTTGTGGATACATAAGCGCAAAGCGACTTGCTAGCATACCGCCCATAGAATGACCCAATACAATTGATTTATTTATATTAAGTTGGCTCATTAAAGCATGGGTGTGACTAGCTAAGGCTGCAAAAGAGAACTGATAATCTCGTGGTTTAGATGATTTTCCAAAACCAATTTGGTCAGGTATCAGCACGCCATAACCGAGTTTTTGTAGCAATAGTGCAGTTTCAGTCCAGTAATGAGCGTTAAAGTTTTTACCATGCATTAAAGTCATAACGGGTTTACCAGCCTTTGCAGGTAAGTAAATATACGCCATTTTTAACGACAGCCATTGTGAGTCAAGGTTAAAATAGTCAACGTCGAAATCGTAATTATAGTTGCTTAATAATGCGTCATAACTCAGTGGTTGCGGCGCTTGTGCATTTGCAATACCGAAGACAAAACATAAACTTAATAGCCATATTCTATACATAAGATCCCTCAATGATTTAAATTAAATCTGTCAAAACATATCTTCACATACTAAGCGAATAAACTCTAAAATTTAATACTATAAGTTAAGGCTTCCTTTGCTTATTCATCGGTAACCCTTATTGAGTATACGCTTTAATCTGCTTCGGCCACGAATCTGTGTTGGGTGATGAAGTATAAAAGGCACGGTTAAATCGTAATAATAAAAAGCCCAGCATTGTTGCTGGGCTTTATTTTTATAGCTTCTTATTCTAGAAACTGTAACTCATTGATACCCACAAGCTGCGTGCTTTTTGGGTGGTATTGTAATCAGATGTACATTCGTACTCTTCCTCTGAGGTTGCTAATAAGCAAGTACGGCTTGATAAGTCGTCATCTAACAGATTATTAATACGGGCATTTAATGCTAGGCTATCATTAATTTTATAACTTGCTGCTAAATGATATAGATCATAGGCTTTGTAGTAGAGCTTTTGTGTTTCAGGGCCCTGTGGACCAGACACATTTGCCGTACCACGGTAACGATCGCTGCGGATTTCAGAAATAAGTGAAATACTCAAATCATCCAATGGTTGCCATGCAAGCGTTAAGTTATACATATTTTTAGGTGTATTAACTAAAGGTAGTCCTTCATCACGGCCACTTTTCACTTCACTATCGGTGTAAGTAAAGTTCCCACGTAGTGACAACTGTTCAATAATCTGCCAATTAGCAGCAATTTCAACACCACGAGTAGCTGATTTATCTACGTTAGCAGCTTGCGTAAAGGTGGTGCTACCGATGCCAGCCCAACCTGCGCCAATTTCAACACAAGGTTCATCAGCTATGGCCACTTCACAGTTTGGTAAGTTATCTTGGTTAATGATTTTGTCTTTAAAATCATTGTAAAACACCGTTACGTTACCACTAAAACTATCACTGCCATTAAAGTAAGCAGCCATTTCGTAGTTTACACTGGTTTCTGGTTGTAAGTCTGGCGTGCCAACAAAAGGTTTAGTACCTTGGCCACCAAAACCTGTAATACCAGAGAATAGTTGGTTTGGCTCTGGGGTTTTGTAACCTGTGCTGATACCACCTTTGAAAGTCCATTCATCAGCAGGAGAGTAGGCTAAATAAGCGCGAGGACTAACTTGTGAGCCAAAGATATTATGATGATCATAACGAGCGCCGAAAGTTGCAGTTAGATTTGTGGTAATTTCCCAGTTATCTTCAGCAAATACAGCTGTTTGACGATGATCTTGAGTCGTACCTTCACGGAAGCCATCCCCGTACATACCAAATACACCATCTTCCATTTCGGCATCAAAATATTGTGCGCCTACTACAAAATAGTGGTTATCTATATTTGATTCAAACTTAGTATCAATAATTAAGTTATCAAGTTTTAGTGTACGCATTGGGCGTGGTAAAAAAGTCTCATCAAGTTGAGCGTAAATTGCATCCGTTAGTTCTGGCTTGTCCATGCCTTGATCTTGTACTGCTTGGTCCCAAATGGCCTGCACACCTAAACGCTCTTGTACATTAAGAGGTAATGAGCGACCAAAGTTTTCACTGCTGCTTTGGGTAATGCTGCTGGTCAGCGTACCAACATCGTATCGACCAACATGTGCAAATACAAATTGCTCACGTTCAACACGTTGATATGGAGTATAACCAACGCGTGGCTGTACAATGCCTTTGCTAACACGCCATAAACTGACTGGGCTATCTAACGTACCTGTTTGACCTTCGGTGTTATCGTAACGCTGTTTGGCTATGTCGTACTCAAAGGTGATTTCATTCTGATTATTGATCAGGTAGTTTATTGTTGCGCCGGCATTCCAGTTACGTGCTGCAACGATTTTTTTATCGCCAAAGCTACCATCATCAACCCACATGCTGCCATCTGGAAGTGGTAAACTTTCGCTGTAAGTTGGCTCACTTTCTTGACGGTCATAAAAACTACCACGGATCCCGTAAGTTAATCCCTCAACGCCGCTTGGTCCGGTCAAATATATATCGACTTTATTATCGTTACCGTATTGATCGTCTTGTTGGATATTACTGCTTACCGTGACGCTACCATGGGTGCTATCAAGATTTTTACGAGTGATAATATTGATTACACCACCGATTGCATCAGCGCCATATAAAGTGGACATTGGGCCACGAACGACTTCAATTCGCTCGATAGCCTCAAGTGGCGGCATATACATAAATTGGCTGTTACCAAAGTTGTTTGGGCCTATATTACCTACGTCACTTTGACGGCGGCCATCAATAAGCACTAGAGTATAGCTTGCGGGTAAACCACGCATGGTAATACTAATATTACCGTTTTTATCTTGTCCGGCACCAACATCGATACCTTCGATATCACGAAGCGCATCAGCAAGGCTAGTAAATGGCTTATTTTGTAGATCTTCGCGAGAGACAACTGAGACACTTGCAGGTGCATCTATTAATTTTTGCTCATAACCAGAAGCGGTGACAACCATCACTTCCATATTTTCAGCTGTGTCATCATCAGCAATAAGTGTTGTTGATGTTAATAATGCACTGATCAGTGAGGCCAGATAAAGCGGGCGGGATTTCATTGTACTTCCTTCATGACAAGAATAAAGATTATTAATCTAATAAGTAACCAAGGTGGGTATGATAACAATTATCAGTTGTATATTCAATTGCGAAATATTTACATTCAATGAATGATTTTCATATTAAATAAATGTGGGGATGGAGCATGAGCATTAAAAAACCCAGCGTTTGATGCCGGGCTTAGTTAATTTAAGAGTGTTTGCTTAGCCAAGTATTGACCGTGTTAGAGGTGCCTAATAAATGCAAATGGTATAGAGTTGTTGCTATTTAGAGAGCTTTATAAATTAAAGCGGGCACATATAGCAGTTAACTCATCGCATCATTATACTTTTCGGCTAGACTTTCTTTTTGACTTTCGGTTAGCGCTTTACCGGCTAGTTGAAATACTTCATGCTCTTCTTCAGCGAGATGATGATGTACAAGATGATGTAATTTTTTAGCGGTCACAAGCCACGCTGGTGAGCTCATATCAGTTTCTTCAAGTTGCTCAATCAATTCATCAAGTTCATGATGCTCTGCAATACTATGACGGGCTTTTTCATGGGTTAAATCATCAAACATCAAAGGATTGTAGAAATAACGCTCTTCAAATTTAGCATGTTCTACTAACTCATGTTTTAAATTATCCATAAGAGACTGTCTATTCGGTGACTCCCCCTGGGTTTTTATCAGCGCATCGACAAGCGAACGTTGTTTATCGTGATCATTACGAAGTGCTTCAAAAATATTCATGGGTTTTCCTTGCTTTACTCATTAATTACAATGAATACTGCAAGACGGAAGCCAACTTTTAAGTTGTTGTAATATATTGATTTAATTTTTATATTTTAGCTTGTTAGGATGTTTTCTTGTAAAAATTACCGAGTTAGGTCTTTATATTACATCCATATACATTGTTATTCAAAAGCAAAAAGGCCAACATGAATGTTGGCCTAAAAGCATATTTACACAAAATAAGAGAGTTATTTATTGGCGTCTTTTACCGCTTTTAACTTGCCTGCATGGTCAATCTCGAATGCTGGCATGTCTTTTTTGCCGTCAATTAAATAGTTATCCATCCAACGCATTAAACGTAAACTGTAATCATATTGCGCGGCTACTTTACGGTTACCATGACCTTCGCCTGGATAGTATACAAGGCGTACATCTTTGCCTTGTACTTTCATATAACGGTACAGTTCCATTGATTGTGCAGGGTGTACGCGAGGATCATCTTTACCATGCATGATCAGTAATGGTGTTTTAGACTGGCCAGCCCAGTAAATAGGGCTGCGCTCTAAATACCACTGCCATTTATCCCATGGGTATGAACGTGCATGCACAAGATTCATTTCGTTGGAAATATCAGTAGTTCCAAATTTAGATAGTTGGTTGGTAACACCTACAAACATTACGCTCGCAGCAAAGTGTTCAGTCAATTTTGTTGCGGCCCATGCTGATGCATAACCACCATAAGAGCCACCCGTAATACCAACACGTTTAGTATCAACTAAGCCCATTTCAACAAGATGCTGTTTAAAGTCAATTAAGTCGTCAAACTCTTTACCTGCATAGTCGTTTTGACCAAGCTTTGAATAATCAACGCCTTTACCTGTAGAGCCACGGTAATTTGGGTAAAAGACAGCATAACCACGTGCAGCCCCCATTTGACCTGGGCGCGAGTAGTTTGTTACCCAACCGTCTTTGTCATGGCTTTCAGGGCCACCGTGCACTGACATGATCAATGGATAGCGCGTGCCTTTATCATAATCTAATGGGTAGACTAATATGCCATCAATCTCAACACCGTCGCGGGCCTTAAGTGAAATAGTTTCTTGCTTAGCAAAACGTTTGTCATTCAACCAGTTGTTTGAATCCGTTAAACGTTGTGCTTTAGAGCCACGAATAATGAATACTTCATTTGGGTGCTTTGCAGTGTTTGCACGCAGCGCTAAGGTTTTATCTGAATCAGAAATACTCAGATTTGATGCAATAAATTGGCCTTCATTAATAATTTTTTTGTATTTATTAGAGCCGGTTTTAATGCTTGCGACAAAACTTTGCGTACCTACATTGGCAATAAAATTAAGCGTGTTGCGTTTATGTGACCATTCAAAATCAACGATATGACCCATGAAATTAGGTAACCAATCACTTACTTCACCTGTTTTTGTGTCAGCTAAAAATAAACGACCAGCTGCTGGATCATGCTTATCTTCGGCACCTAGAATTGCGATGTAACGACCATCATGAGACAGTTCAGCACTGTCTAATTTACCTTCAGTAGCAAACGACATCGTCACTTGATTAGTCGCAATATCAAATAAGTGCCATTGTGATTTAGTGTATTTGTCGTCAATTAGCGCTGTAGGCTGGGTTTTTACTAATAACTTATCGCCTTTTGCGGCCCAGTTTACATCACTTACATAGTTCGCAACGTTAAGCGCTGTTGGTGTCAGAGGTTTATCTGTTTTGGCTAAATCGACAATAAATAGTTGTTTATCTTTTAAGCCTAGCTCATACACCTCAGCCATAAAGCCTAATTTTTTTAGCTCTTTTTCAGATTTATCAGCCGCTGGCATAGCTAAAATAGCGAGTTGTTTGTTATTCGGGCTTAACTGATAGCTAGAAATTGATGTGTCTTTAAGCGATAGTACTTTTTGCGCTTGACCACCATCCACTGGAATTTGATATAACGCGGTAAACTTGTCGTCTTTAAGTTTTGCTAAAAAGTAGATCGTTTTGCTATCGTTTGACCATTGAATACTCTTGATACTTACAGAGCCGGTAATGAAAGGACGCTCGACACCTTCATCATCGACGACATAGAGTTCGCTGTAATTGGCGCCATTCTCGTCGACGTATAATTCACGTGGCACTGAGCGGGTAAATGCAACATTGTCACCATCTGGACTAATGCTGGTTTGAATAACTGACTGAATTTTAGGGATATCTTCTACAGTAAGCGATGTGGCTGCAAATGCCAGTGAGCTTGAGAGTCCAAGAGCCAGTGCTAGGCTAGTTTTTATCATGAATTTTCCTTCGCATGTTTTAATTATCGAAGGATTATAACAAGGTGTACCTTAAATGCTAAAATATGCGATTAATACGCAAACATTGTCGGCTAATGGCTGTAGCGCACACCAACATAAAAGCGACGGCCATTTTGATAAATGCCCGTTGGCGCATATTCATTACGCTCATAAAGGTAAGTGATCTCATCGGTGAGGTTTATCGCTTCAATAACAAAATCAAGGCTATCAGATATTTTAAAAGTGACGCTACCATCAAGTTGGCCAAAATCATCCATCATAGTCTCTCCCACACCCGTGGCAAAATGTGTGCGATAGTTATACGCCAAGCGTGAGCTTAGCCAATCATTTTCATAATAACTGGTTAGATTAATAGTGTGTTTTGAGGTGCCGGGTACATAATCGTCGCGCGCTGATGTGCTATCTGTTCGGTCGCCATCAACAAACGTATAGTTGGTGATCAAGCCAAAACCATAGATAAGCTCTTGTTGATAGCCAATCTCAACACCGCGAATAGTACCACCACTGCCATTGATTGGTCTGTCAATGGTCATTTCAATGCCTTCATGTTGTTCAATGGTACGTTTAAATTCAACAAATGATTCGACATCTTTATTAAATAACGCCACAGAAAGGAGGGCAGCATCATTAAAATACCACTCAACGCTTAAATCAAATTGATTGGCTCGATAGGGGTCTAAGTCAGGATTGCCTCCTTGACCCTGTGCTTGAGTGACATTGTAATTAGTTGAAGGCATTAAATGATTATACTGAGGACGTGACATTACGCGTGCGGCGCTGATACGGGCGATCAGGTTCTCATTCAAATCAATACTGATATTGGCGCTGGGTAATATATCGACATAATTTTTATTATGTTGCTGCCATGCAAAACTTTCTTGTTGTTCAACTGGTGAACCAATACGTTTATAAGCACCAGCGTCTTGCCTAGTATTTACAAGCCTTACGCCAAGGTTAGCACGGTAGTCATCACCATCTAGCATCAATTTAACATAACCTGCGGTGGTGCGTTCTTGAATATCAAATCTGCTAGCTTTTTCTTGTTGTTTTATAAAGTCGATAGTTTGGAAGTCTTTTGATAACGCACTAATATTGGCGAAGCTATAATTTCTGAGGGTATATTGATCACCAATATCGGACAAAAAGCCATGGGGAAAACTAGCAGGGTAATCCGCTAACGTCCAATCAAGCTGTTGAGCTATACCATCAAATGCGCCATTGAATGAACGGTAACGAATAAAATCGCGTTGATGGTCGCGGTATTTTGCACCTACTTTAATCGCGCTGATGATAGAATGATCAACTGCGCGTTCAAAATCACCTTGTAAATAGAGCTCTTGATCATTGGAATCTTGGCTGTCGTTACGTGCTTCTGTCAGTTGCCAAGCCTGTGCATCAAGGGGAGAAACATCATAATTGGCAATAATATTTTTACGCTCAGTGGTGTTTACGCTAAAAGCAGTATTGGCGGAAAATTGCGATGTGTGATCTTGCTTAGAGCCACCACCGCCTTTGGTAAAACCAATTTGGTATTGGTTCTGCCAAAGGTGTGCTTGTTGACTGACAATTAAATGCACACTGCTGGTATTTATTTCAGATTCTCGCCAAATAGCTTCCATAGCAGTACTAAAAGGCAGGTTTTGTGCATTTTGCTCAGGCACTTGTGAATAGCGGGCGTAAGTTAATGTGTTATCACTTATACGAGCATCACTGATATGGCCACCTCTGGCAAACACGCTACTGGGTTGCCATAAAAAGTTTTGGTTACTGTTATCGGCATTAAGTACTGAATACAAGGTATTAAGTTGAATATTCCAATCTAAGTTTGGTTGATATTCAAAATTCGCAGTTGCACTAGTCAAAATACGTTGTTGCTGGAAAATAGCTGAGCCACCTCCGCCAGGTGTCCAAATATTTTTTATATCTGCGGTGTTATCGTCACTTGCTGTGAGCGTACCATCTGTATTTTGTTGGAAGTTTTGCTCATGCCAACCCCAAGATTCAAGACCATCACGACGCAATGAACGTTGATTACGCGTGAAAGTTATCAGAGCACCAAAATTTTTATCTGGATTAGTCCAGTTATAAAATGCAGCCAGTTGTGGGTCAAACTCGCCAGATAAATCATTGTATTGTATTTGTGCGTTGGCAACAAAATGATTACGTTCGGTATGCAATGGACGCTGAGTTTTTATATTGACAGAGCCACCGAGTGACCCCTCGTTATGGTCTGCTTGCGGGGTTTTATAAACTTCAAGCGAAGATACTAAATCAGCAGGTAATAATGTGTAGTTAAAACCTCGGTTTGGCTGAGTTGAGATCCACCAATCGGCCGAGGCAATGGCTTGGCCATTCAAAAAAGTACGATTTTGCTCAGGTGTTGTGCCCCTGACACCGACACGCTCACCTTCACCTTGTGCACGCGATAGTGAAATTCCGGTAATACGTTGCAATGCTTCGGCAACATTTTTATCTGGGAACTTACCAATATCTTGTGCACTAATTGCTTCTATGATTGATTGGCTATCACGTTTATCTCGAAGTGTTTTGATAGCGCTGTCATGAAAGCCCCTAATTTGAATTGTTTCTAATTTTTTTTCGTCGCTGGTAACAGGGGGATTCGCCATACTCATAAATGAGCAGAGTGTGAAGATAATCGTCATGTTAACAAAATTGACTGCTTTTATCGGCATATTCGACCCAGTTGAAGCGACATTAAAAATTATGCTGCAGCTAAGTACTTATAAGATAAGTGCTTAGCTGCGGGCTATGTTATGATTTACTGTACTTGCTTATAATACGCCTTCTTGGCTTATTTAACCATAGATTAACGTGTGTAAAAAACGAACGATGCCAACACCCGAGCTAAAACAGTTATTACTTAATGATGTACTCGTTGACTTTACTGCCTTAAAAGTGAAAGTGGCAGGGCGTTGGTGCGCGGTTGAAGCAAAGCAATTGATGTTGCTAAAATTATTACTTGAGCATCAAGGCCAAGCGGTTCCTCGTGATATAATTATGGATAAGATTTGGCCAGAAGTGGTGGTCAGTGATAACTCGGTGAGCCAGCTGGTCACCCAACTGCGTAAAAGTTTAAAGGATGATAAAAACACCGCGCTCTTTATTCGAACTGTCCCGCGAGTTGGCTATCAATTAATAGCACAAGTAAGCGATGCCCCGACATTATTAGACAAAGTCACACCAGCAACGCCACGTACATCCGTTTTATTTATTACGCTTGGATTAATTTTTGGCACCATCATTACACTTATTAGTCAGTATTTACTTGCACCTAAAGCGCCGAGTTTAAATTATGAGTATCAATCACGGATCACCTCAGCTCCTGGTGCAGAAGTATTTTTACGTTATTCCCCAAATGGTAGATATTTAGCGTTTAGCCAGTCAAACGAGCAGCAAAGTCAGTTTGATTTGGCGGTTTATGATCAACAAAGTAAAACTGTCCACAGTATTAAAAACTCAGGTTATTCTGAAGAAGCGCCAGTATGGTCTCCGGATGGTAAATGGCTGGCATATTTTAGATATGATCCACTGAGCTGCGATATTCGGGTGATCCCTGTATCTAACGCAATTGAAACGTGGCGTTTGAGTCCCGAGTTTAAATTGACCCGCTGCCAACAACGCCACGGCCCAACCAAACTACATTGGGTTGATGAGAATACGATTTACACCACTCATTGGCAGGATGAGCAGCCACGGCTAGTAAAATACACCTTAGCATTTACACCTACGCCAACTTTATTAGAGCAGCAAATCGTAGGGGATTTTAAACCAATCACTTTTGATATTAACAAGCATAATAAAATGCTGTTACTGGAAAAAGATCAAGGCTGGTTTAGCGTTAGTGAAGTTGATTTAACACAATCACTTAAGCGTACTGAAATAAAGCGCAGTCGTCATAGTCATGCGCCGTTATTATTTGACAGTGAAGACAATTATTATTGGCTCGGGGATGATGCATTACGCCGTTATGACTATCAAGGTAATGAACAACTAGTTCACCAACCGCTAGGCTTTGTTGCCGATTTAGCGGTTAACCCGCAAACAGGCGATATTGCCCATGCCGAGGGACAAGCGCGCGTTAATTTGTATCAAATTGAACTCGATTTTACTCAGGATTTGCCTCAGATCCGTAATGCTGTACAACTGTCATCGTCGGCACGAATGGATATTTTACCTGCGGTATCCCCCGACGGGCAGCAAAGCGCGTTTATTTCATTACAGCGCAGAGGGATCACGGGCTTTACTCATATAGAAGTATGGCTTAAGCATAAACAACGTAAAACCGCGAACTTGATCGCTACTCTGCCCAGTGATATTACGCCAAAATACCTGCTTTTTTCTCCTAATGGTGACAACGTATTATTGGCTGACGAGCAACAAAATGTGTATTTGATCAATACTTTTTCGCGGCGCTTAGTACCAATAATTTCGGGTTTTGAGCAGCTTAATGCAGTGCATTGGTCGCCAGATAGTCACAGTATTTATTATCAAGTTAAAAAGCAGCAAAGCACGAATGAACAGGCACAATGGCAAGATTGGCGTTATGATATTCAGCAGATGAGTAACTCATTGGTTGCTGATAGCGTTAAGTTTGAAACCTTAGACGAAGAACATCCATTGTGGCAACTTAATAGCTCGTATTTAGAACATGATTTACACGTGCGAACTTATCTATCAGCGGTGTTAGAGCAGCAATTACCATTAGCGCAATTATTGCCATCACTTGAGTTATTTAAGCCTGCGGTATTTAAACATGGTATTTATTATGTACTCCGTCAAGGGCATCAATTATTGCTGTATTGTTATTTAACAGAGCAAAAGCGTAATGTGTTTATAAAAGAGCTTGGTGTTTATGGTTACGACATTGATATTAATTTAAATATCAGTAGTTCAACAGACGGGCGTCAAGTGGTATTTAGTCAAGTGGATGGCATTGAAACTGATATTCTATTACACAAAGCAGTTAAGGTAGTGTCGCCATAAATTGTTTGATTCGGCTTTGATCCCAGTTACGAGCATTCGCTTCTTTTAGAGCACTATTAGCCAGTTTTTTAGCGTGTTGCGGTTTATTACTAGCAGCTTGAATTCGCGCTTTTAGTAATAATAATTGTGGGTGTTCACTATCATCTATCAGTGCTGAATTTAATGCGGCAGTTACTTGTTGGGCGGGCTTTTTTAACTCAAAAAGCAATAAGGCGAGATCGCGTTTGGCACTAAACAAGCCTTGCTCTGCTGCAGCTTTTAACCATTTTAAGGCCTTATTAGGCGCATAATCCACATATTGGCTATTGAGTAACTCTCGGCCTAAACGGTATTGCGCATTAGCAAAGCCACTTTGTGCTGCGAGCACAATCCAATTCAATCCTTTTTCACGATCAACTTTACCGTACTCGCCGCGAAGCATATTTGCGCCAATACGATACTGCGAATTAGCATAGCCATTGACAGCTGAACGCAGTAGTAATTCACTGTTAGCATTTGCTTGTTGCCAGTGATATTTCAATAATCTAGTTGCGTTGTAGTCGTCAGAACTTAGCCAATTGGCAATATAATATTGCACTAAGGCGTTACCTTGTTCGGCGGCATCAATTAAGTCTGAAATTTTTTCATTGTATTCACGTTGTTGGCTTTTGAAGCTTTGTTCGTACTGTTTACCTTTATAGGTCGTAAAGTGATACAGTAGAGAACGGTTGTAATAGGGCAATGTTTGGCTATCACCTTGATATTTCCAACGTTTAACTGCGTTGATAATGGCTTTATCAAAGGTTTTTTCAGGGTATGAATCAATTAAGGAAACATCTGTTACTGCGCCGCTTTTATCTATATCAAACTCTAACCAGACCCAGCCTTCGATACCATTTTTATAGGCATGTTCTGGGTATTTTGGCTCTACAGTATAGCTACGTTGTGGACTCGCATGAGGGGCTGGACTGGCGTTTAACTCTGGCCGTAATTGTCGGTCATACCACTGAAAGCTGAGTTGTTTTAGCAGTGCATTATAGGCATCATCAAGAGGTTGTTGATTGTTACTCTGTCTGGCTATCAGCATTGCAGTATCGCGTGCATCAAGTAAGCCAAAATCTGCCGCTAAACTAAACCAGGCATAGGCTTGGGCTTTATTTTTTTCAACCCCTTGGCCATGTAAATGCATAACAGCAATATTGTAAATTGCATCGGCATTACCCAAATAGGCTAATTGTTGGAATTCGCGCTTCGCATCGTTGAAGTTTCCCTGATGGTAATCGAGAGTTGCACTCAGTAAGTCAGCTTTAGTCTGGAACACAAAAAATAGGCAAAGCAATACAATTAAGAATTTGTAACGACAAAATCTTGTTGTTTGTTTACTGTAATGACTAACTGTGCTTTCTGACACGTATTATGCTTCGCCGATGTTGATCGAGTAACTTTTTTACCTATTGATTGTACTTGTTTTGTTTATTATTACTAGCGCCTTTGTGCTACTAATAATGGTAATTTCCTAAGCATGAAAAAAAGCAGGCAGTCAAATGACTACCTGCTTTAAACCCCTGGGCATAGGGGCGATGCCGTCCTTGGCGAGAGTCGAATACCTGTGTTAGCTTGGAGTTCGACAAAAATGGATATTAAAAGTTAAAACGTACTCCGGCTACAAAACGACGACCATCCGCGTAAACACCGGTCAGTGCTTGTTGCACACCTTTTTCTTGATAGCTAAAGGTATGCTCGTCTGTTAAATTAATTGCCTCTAACACAAGCGCTAGATTATCGTTTACGTTATAGGTAAAGTTCGCATCCACCTGACCATAATCATCAACATAACCATGGCCTTGGCCTGAGTTGTAACCAGTACGGAAGTTATATGAAATACGGGTACTAAAGGTTTCTGTTTCATAGTAAGTACTTAAATTGACTGTGTGTTCAGAGTTACCTGGAATAATCGTATCATTGCCATCTGCATCTTTTGCTTCACCATCGACAAATGTGTAGTTAGCATTTAAGCCAAAACCATCAAGGATTTCTTGTTGATAACCAAGTTCAAGACCTTGGATACGACCCGATCGACCGTTAGTCGGGCGGTTTACTAAGATCTCAACACCTTCATGTATTTCAAGATTTGGTGAAACATCTAAGAAAGATTGAATATCTTTGTAAAATACAACAGCAGAGAATAAACCTGCGTCACTGAAATACCATTCAACCCCAGTATCAAACTGGGTTGCACGATATGGGTCTATATCAGGGTTACCACCGCTGCCTGTCTGTGTTTCGAGGTTATAAGAGGTTGAAGGAGTCATTGATGCATAATCTGGACGCGACATAACACGTGCTGCACTGAAGCGCAGTAGTACATCGTCATCTAAATCAATTGCTAAATTGATGCTCGGTAAAATATCAAAATAGTCACGGTCATCATTGGTCCATACTTCCGAGCCACTTTCACCTACATAGGCTGCCGTTGATTGCTGAGTTTGCACCAAACGAACACCTAAGTTACCGCGCATACCTTCAACATCTATATCTGCTTTGATATAACCTGCGGTAATTTTTTCTTCAACCTCAAAGGTACTCGCTTTGAGTACACGGTAGTTCCAATCAAGAGCATCACCTTCACGGCGAACTTTATCTGAGTCGGTGATTGCGTAATTACTCAGTGTACCGTCAGAGCCTAGGCCTGATAAATAATCTGATGGCATTGATAGCGAATAGTCTGCTAAGTTCCAGCCCAAATCGGTGCGGTTATCAGTGGTGTGTTTAGTATTAAAACGTGAATGGTCTCGGTACTTTAAGCCAAACTTAACTTTACTAAAGACAGCGATGTCAATTGGGCGCGTAAAATCAACTTGTAGGTAAGTTTCATCATCCTTGGCATTATTATTATCGTAACGTAAAAAACCTAGATCCCAGTTTTTACCATCATCTGGATCTGCACCATAGCTAGTACGCACATCTTCTACATTTGAGGTGTCGAAACTATGTATATAGTTACCTTCCCAACCAACACTGCGATCAGCTTGCGAGCCGCCGCTGCCTTCGGTATATCCAACATGTACACTGGTCAACCATAAATCACCTTGGTAATCCGCTTTTAAATCGTATGACTTAGTGTTGATTTCAGAGTTACGTACTTTGGTCTCATCAAGAATATTATTAGCCGTCGGTGATAACCCTAAAGTCCCGCCAACGAGCATAGTACCAACTTGATCATTTTCTATTAATGTGACATCAGTGTATTGTGAGCCACCGTAACCAGGCAGCCAAAGAAAGTTTTGATTTTCATTATTTGCTTCAAGGGTCGAATCAAGGGCATTGAAGGTTAAATCTAATTGCTCAGTAGGTCGATACTGCACAGCTAAATTGATACCGGTACGGATACGCTCTTGTAAAAACATGGCAGAACCACCACCGCCTGGGCTGTATACGTCTTTGTACTCAGTACCATCTTCTAAGGTGATATCACGTTTTGCCCAGCTCCATGATTCAATACCATCACGGCGCAAATTACGCTGTTGGCGAACCAATGAAATAAGTGCACCGAAGGTGTCGTCTTCAGTTTTAAAGTTGTACATTGCAGAGAGTTGTGGGTCGGTTTCGCCTGAAATTTCACTGTATTGAGCAAGTACTGAGCCGGCAAATTTATTCGCTTCTAAATCAAGCGGCTTACGAGTTCGTACTATAACAGTTCCACCTATAGAACCTTCATCGATGTCGGCTTCAGGTGATTTATAAACTTCTAATCCAGATACAACTTCAGAGGGCAGCATCGTGTAGTTAAAACCACGGCTTGCGGCAGAGTTTGTCCACCAATCGGCAGAGCCAACAGCTTGGCCATTCAATAATGTGCGGTTTTGGCTCTCGCTCGTACCACGAATACTAACACGTTCTCCTTCACCAAAGTTACGGCTAATTGATACGCCAGTTATGCGTTGCAGTGATTCTGCAACATTTTGATCGGGGAATTTACCGATATCTTCCGCAGTTACTGCATCGACTATGGCATTTGAATAGCGTTTAGTATTTAGCGATTTAACAACGCTGCCACGAATACCACGAACTTGGATTACTTCAACTTCATCTGTGCTTTTAAGCTCGGCGCCGTGGGCTACCATAGGTAAGCTCAATGCCGATGTAATAAGTGATGCGCTAACTGCTAAATATAGCTTATTTATTTTTACTTTTAACATCCTCGATTCCCCTTGAATCAAAACTTTATTTTGTTGTATCAGATTGTGTATATGTTATTCGTACCTATGTATTCACTTTTAAGATCCGAATTACATTTAAGACGCTGTCTACAAACTTAAGCTGGCAACTAAGGGAGATTAGTTTATGGCTACCTTTATTTGTAAAAGTAACCTGTACCAGCTTTGTTTGTGCCTCTATTAAACGCCTTTTTAAAAATAGAGTCTTGAATTTGGATGAATAGTTGTGAAAGTGACAAAATTGAAAATAAAATGATGCAGTTTGCTTTTTAATTTATTTATATCAATAGTTTAAATTTATTATTTATTTTTGTTTTTTAATAAATTAAGTTTACTCAATCTATTTTGTAACTTTAATTTTTATAATTCACAACTAGTGGATTAAAAAATGAAAGGGAAAAGGTAATTGAACAAGATTATTGGCATTAGTACCCCCGACGTTTATTTAGAACGTTTAATTACGAGCGTATTTTTGTGGCTAAAAATGAGTGGGAAAATTATAAAGATTGATGCAGGACGGATCTGATTATCTTAGATTTATTGAAAGTGCTTATACCAATCGTGTTAAGTTACTGACCATTTAGCTCGCTAGAATGGTTAAATATTTAAGTCGATTGGTATTATAACCCTTTAAGGTTTGATACTTAAGAAGAGTTGATCGCAGAGTTTTTTAGCAACTCATTAACGGCGAGTTAAGATTTCACGATAGGGAAGTAACTAAGAGCAATAGGTTCACGTTTACTTTTAAATTAAGCGCCTAGCAGGCTAGACACTTAATTGCTTTATAAACTCTTTTTCGGTGGGAGTGCAACGTTGGCAAAGATTAATCCAGCCACCAATGACATAAATATTAGGAAGGTTTGTTGGCCGATGTGCTCAGCATACACAAAGTCTTGCCCTTCAATTAATGAGTTTAGACCTATGTAAGTTTTGCTACCTGGAACTAATACAATCAAGCCTTGCATGGCAACAATTGAGGCAGGAGCGTTTGCTACGCGGTTAAATAGGTTACTAAATACACCCACCGCAAATGCACCTACAAATGTTCCTAAGGTGTAATCTAAATACATCGCAGAGCCAATACTGCTGCCATAAGCGATAAAGCCAGAGGCGATAGACCATGTAGCATGTTTTAGTTTGGTTCTAAAAATAACGATTAAGCTGCTACAGAGTAAAAAGATTGCCAACCAAGCCGTCCATTTAGGTAAAGGGTCAGGTTGTACGAAATCGGCTTGGCCGAATAGTGCAAAACCAATCGCAATGCCGATGAAGGCACCAAAATACAGTTTAAACAACAGCATAAAAGCATCCATCACACGCGCTGTACCAGAAACTAAATGCCGCGCTGCAAGTTCTGCTAGGCCCAGTGCTAATGCCAGCCCGGGTATAAACACAATAATCGCAGACAATACCACTAAACGAATATTAATCCCGACGTCTAAATGCACGCTTACAGCGCAGGCCAAAATAGCCGAGACTATCGCCACTAATGGCTCTAACATATGGCCTACGCGTTTTGAACGCGCTGACCACAGTACAAATAAGTAAACGACAGAGGTAAGTAGCGCTGACCAAAATACGTCATTCCAGCTGGTGCCCATCAGCATTGCAAATGCGCCGCCAGAGGTAGCAAAGGCAACCCCTGTGGTAAAGCGATTATACGGATTTGGCATAATAAAAATGGCGTCGAGTTGAACGTCAACTTCTTGTAGCGTGAGTTCGCCATTGAGCATTTTATTAACCAGATCATCGGTATCGGCTAACGACCCTAAATCGTGATCACCAGGATCAACACGGGCAACGTGAGTATATTCATCTTCATGGCCATCTGTCCAAATCACAAAAGTTACGGAAGTGGGTGACATTACAAATGAAGATTTAAGATCAAGGTAAGTAGCCACTTCCATTAAGTGAGCTTCGAGTCGATAAGCTGGGGTACCATACTTATGAAGCATCTTACCCAGTTTAACGATAAATTTGCGCTTTTCTGTAAACGTTGCGGTTTTCAAATTTGTATTGAGCCAAAATTTAAATTATTCAGTTAAAAAATATAGACAATACATCTAAATTTGCCTACCTAGTTTGGCGGGAATTTTAAACACTAATCACCGCCTGTCTAGTTTTTTTTATTTGTTTTTAGCTTCAATCCACTGTGCCATATATTGAGTGCTGCGCATTGTGTGATGTTTGAGCATTTGGCCTGTGAAATTTGCTTCGCGGTGAGCTTGCAATTGCTCTTTAATTGATTGAATTTTAATGATTAAATTATTAGATAAAAGCTGTTTGTCGTAGTGCGTTTTTAATATCGTATTACCGGCTGTTTGTGCCTGCGTAAATAAACTTTTATTTTGATACAGTGCCACAGCGGCATCGGCAAATTGCTGTGGCTCATTTTCAACCACACCACTCCAAGGTAAATCATGGTGCATGCCCTCACTACCAATTGTCGTTGTAACACTGGGTGTTTGCATGATCATCGCCTCTAACAGCTTTCCTTTAATGCCAGCACCAAAACGCAGCGGTGAGATACACACACGCGCACTTTCCATTACTTGATAAGCATCAGTGGCCCAACCTTTAATTAAAAAGCCAGTTTTAGGGTTATTGAGTGCCGTGGCTTTTGGTGGTGGGTAAGAGCCATAAATATGTAACTCAGCCTGCGGTAATTGTTTACGGATCAGCGGCCAAATTTGCTGTAAGTACAACACTGCATCCCAGTTTGGGGCGTGGCGAAAATTACCTATGGTCATAAAGTGTTGGCGTTGCTCAAACGATTTAGTTTGTTCAGGGAGTGAGCTTAAATCGACCATAAAAGGCAGATGATGCAATAAGTTACTGTCGACTTTAAATACATCAGCAAGTAATTGCATTTCAAAACTTGAGATAATCAAACTTAAATCACAGCGTAAAATAGCGGCTATTTCTCGTTTGGCGATGTCAGAATGTAAATCACTATGATTAAATGCTCGGTTGCCTTTATGCGCTTCATGGCGGGCATTGCGTAAGCATTGTAAATCTTCAGTATCAAGGATTTTTACTGCGTTAGGGCAATGTTTATCTACTCGCCAGCCAAATTGTTCTTCCATCATAAAACGGTCAAACATGACGATATCAGGGGCGTAGTTGATAACATATTCATCAAAACTTGCACAATTAAGGGCAATAGTTGCGCTGCTGATCCCGTAGTCATCCAGATTAACCATATGCTCGGTTTTTTGTGCGGGACTGGCAAATTCAACCGCCCAATTTTCATTTTTAAACGCTTTTAATAGCGACATCATATGAGTGCCGGCCGCTGATGAATTTGGTTCTGGCCATACATAGCCAATTACTAAGACTTTTTTCATTGACTTGAAGCTCTTACTTGCAGATGAACATCGACTAAAGTGCGCACCGCAGGGGTGCCTTGATTAAGTAATTCTTGCAGTACTTGGCAAGTATGTTTACCAATATCGTCTGCATTTATGGTGACGCTGCTTAATGATGGAGACATTAAACATGAATCAGCTAAATCATCAAAACCGACTACTTTTATATCTTTACCGGGGATCAAACCATGTTGGCGAATGGCTTCGACGACACCGTATGCAATAACATCATTAAAACAAATAATCGCTTTAGTCGCAGGGTATTGCGCATACAACGTAGCAAAGGCATCGCGCCCGCCTTGACGGTTCGTGGCGGCGGTGATCGTTGGTTTGTGTTGATGGATATTAAATTGCTTTAAGGCACTGTGAAAACCACTTAAACGTTCATGATGATCAGAAATATCATTAGTTCCACCTATAAAAGCAATATCCTCAATACCTTGTTGTAAAATATGGCTAGTGGCTAGATGAGTGCCTTTTTTATTGTCCGGTAATATTGTCGGGGCGGCACAAAAAGGCACTTCGCGCATAATGTGAATGACCGGGAAACCACTATTGATAAGTTCATCAACCCACTGCTGGGTAGTTCCCGGGGCAGGGCACATGATAAATGCGGCAACATTATATTCTTTGAGTGTTTTAACAACTTGTGTTTGGCGCTCCACACTTTCGGCGGTGTTCACTAACATCGGCAGCATGCCAAGGGTATGAATATGGTTTTCAAGTCCTACCGCTATTTGCGCAGAGTAAGGGTTAGTTAAGTCATTAATAACTAACGCCACTAAATTAGAACGGCGACTTCTCAGTGCTGCCGCATCTCTATTATATACATAGCCAAGCTTATCAATGGCATGCAATACTTTTTCTTTGCTTTTATCACTGACTTTGTCACTGTGTGTAAGCACTAACGACACCGTTGACTTAGAAACTTGTGCTTCTCTGGCAACGTCAAAAATAGTTATTTTATCGGTTTTTTTTTTCATTTTAATGTATGCGTCAGCAATTGCTTGAACGAAGGATCCAGTTTAACGCAGTTTGAGCTAATAAGTCATCTATCGGCGTTATTGAAGGTAGAATCGTAAAAACTTTATGAATGTTGCAAAACATGTTTATATACAGGAATTAATAAAAAATACCAAGGATACACTATGAAAAGCATGCTGCTTTTATTCGCCCTCTTATTGAGTGTTGGCTTTAGTCATTTTAGCCATGGCGCGCAGGGGTATCAAACCCCATCAAGTGATTTAGCCGCGCTGGTTGATGCTAAATTAGCACCGAGTAGCTACCTATCTGCTGATGGTCAATGGTTAGCGCTGTTTGAGCGAAAACGTATTGAAACATTAGATGATTTAGCAAAAGAAGAATTGAAATTGGCGGGTATAAAGTTAAACCCGGCAAACTTTTCACGCTCACGTCCTCGCACTAAATTTAGTGCGTTACAAGTTAAACATATTGCGACTGGCGCTGTGATTACCGTTAATAATTTACCTCAAGGGGTGATCCGCTCACCTAAATGGTCAAGTAATAGCGAATATTTAGCGTTTATTGTTGAGCAACCAACTCAGGCGCAATTGTGGGTGTATAACGCCGAAACTAAACAAGCACGTCAGTTGTCAACTGTGGCTCTTAATTCAGTGCTAACAGCCACCCCTTATCAATGGTTACCAGATAGCACGGCAATTGTTGCTAACCAAGCGGTTAACCTTGGCAAGCAGAAATTAGTTAGTGATGCAAATAGCGTTGTGCCGGTTATTCAACAAAGTAGCGGTCAAAAAGCGCCAGCACGGACTTACCAAAATTTATTAACCAGCCCGTTTGATGAGTTGCAGTTTAAGTTTTACGGCCAAGGTCAATTAACTTATATTCCCCTGAGCGGTGTTGCGTTATCGATTGGCAAACCAGCATTATTTAAATCATTTTCGATCTCGCCTGATTCAACCAATATTTTAGTAGCCACTATCGACGAACCATTTTCGTATCAAGTACCCTATAGCCGCTTTGCGACAACGTGGCAGGTGCTTGGCATGCGTGGTTATACGTTAGCGCAATTGTCTAAACAGCCACTGGCCGACAACATTCCACAAGGTTATGACAGTGTGCGAACGGGTCGTCGTGATTTTCAGTGGCGTGATGACCAAGGTGCTGAGATCATTTGGGCAGAGGCGCAAGATGGCGGCGATATGAAAACCGATGTGCCGTATCATGATCATCTATATAGTTTACGCTCACCTTTTAAACGTGAACCAAAACTATTTGCTAAACTAGAACGACGTTTTTCAGGTATTGAGTGGGCGAATGAAAACGTTGCGTTTTTAACCGAGTGGCGTTTTAGTGATCGCCAGTTACGTACCTATGTGATCCAACCACGCGATGCGGATAATAACCGCGTATTGTTTTCACAGCGCAGCTATAACGATGCTTATAAAGATCCGGGCGACGCTATTTATGAGCGAAATGATCTCGGTGTAAACGTTATTAAAGTGGTTGGTGGACGTTATATATTTTTGCGCGGTGATGGTGCGTCAGAGCAAGGGAATGTGCCATTTTTAGATCAGTACGACATTAAGACCAATACAACCAAACGTTTATGGCAATCAAAAGCGCCATATTACGAGCGAGTTCGTGCCATGCTTGATGATGAAGGTGAGCGATTAATTACTATTCGTGAATCTAAGACCGAACAACCTAACTTCTTTATTCGCGATTTAGATGCCGACACTCTGACTCAGCTCACTACCTTTGAGCATCCATACCCGGCGTTTAAAGGGGTGACTAAAGAACTTGTGCGTTACCAACGTGATGACGGTGTTGAACTCTCTGGTACGCTATATTTACCTCCAGGTTACGATAAAACGCAAGGTCCATTACCTGTATTAATGTGGGCATACCCACTGGAATATAAAGATAAAGCAGTTGCATCGCAAGTACGTGAATCGCCGTACGAATTTACCTACATAGGTTATTGGGGGCCAATGCCTTACCTCGCAAAAGGTATTGCTGTATTTGATGATCCGAAGATGCCAATCGTCGGTGTTGATGGTAAAGAGCCAAATGATTTATTTAGAAAGCAGTTAGTTGCAAGTGCCAAAGCTGCGGTAGATGTGCTGGTCGAAAAAGGCATTGCAGATAAAGATAAAATCGCCATTGCAGGCCACTCATATGGCGCCTTTATGGTAGCAAACTTATTAGCTCACAGTGATTTATTCAAAACCGGTATTGCCCGCAGTGGCGCCTATAACAGGACCTTGACACCGTTTGGGTTTCAAGGAGAAGAACGTGATTTTTGGCAAGCACAGGATGTATACGCCAATATGTCACCGTTTTTTCATGCTGAAAAAATTAACGAGCCGATGTTAATGATCCACGGCCAAGAAGACCCGAATTCTGGCACCTTCCCAATGCAAAGCGAGCGTATGTACGCTGCGTTAAAAGGTTTAGGTAAAGAAGCGCGTTTAGTGATGTTACCTTACGAAGCTCACGGCTACCGTGCTCGCAAGAGTTTACTGCATGTGCTTTGGGAACAAGAGCAGTGGCTGGATAAATACTTGTTAAGTGACGAAGCTCCTGCAAGCGATGCTCAAGTAAATACTGAGCCTTCTTTAACAGAATAAATTCAAAGCGCGGTTTATGCCGCGCTTGTTGATTTAATTATATGGGGATGAAGACCCACCCTTAATCTCACGGCACCTTCCCGATGCAAAGCGAGCGTATGTACGCTGCGCTCAAAGGTTTAGGTAAAGAAGCGCGTTTAGTGATGCTACCTTACGAAGCTCACGGCTACCGTGCTCGCAAGAGTTTACTGCATGTGCTTTGGGAGCAAGAGCAATGGCTCGAAAAGTACTTGTTAAGTGACGAAGCTCCTGTAAGCGATGCTCAAGCAAAT